>CP075528.1:611041-916561 GCA_025808875.1 Enhydrobacter sp.
GCCGAGAAGTGGGCCGGCGCGGCGGGCTTCTGGGGCCTCGTCAACAACGCCGGCGTGGCCGGCGAGGGCATCCTCGCCACCTATCCCAATGTCGACATCGAGCGGATCATCCAGACCAACCTGACCGGCGCATTGCAGATGGCTCGGCTCGCCGCTCGGCATCTGCTGCGGCGCACGGGCGGCGGGCGCATCGTCAACGTCTCCTCCATCATCGGCCTGCGCGGCTATACCGGGCTCGCCGCCTATTCGGCCTCCAAGGCGGGCATGGACGGCATGACGCGCGCGCTTGCCCGCGAGATGGGCCGCCGCGGCGTCACCGTGAACTCGATCAACCCCGGCTATCTCGATACCGAGATGTCGTCGGGCCTCGCCGACGAGCAGCGCCGACAGATCGTCAACCGCACGCCGCTCGGCCGGCTCGGCACGGTGGACGACGTCTGCCCGGTCGTGCGCTTCCTGCTGAGCGACGACGCCCGCTTCGTCACGGGCCAATGTCTCGTCGTCGACGGCGGCATCACGGCCTGAGCGGGCGATGGCGGTCGAGATCCAGACGGCGCGTCGGGCCGACCTCGAGGCCATCACCGCGTTCCTCAAGCGCGACTGGCCGCAATACATCGCGCCGCCCGAAGGCCGGCACGTCACCGTCGGCAACTGGATGCCGGGCCGTGACGACTACGGGCTGAAGCTGACGGTCGACGGCGCGCTGGCCGGCTTCCTGGGCGCCAGCTATTCGGTGCGGCCGGTCGACGGCGCGGAGGAGCGCTTCTGCGCCATCGCGCCGTGGTTCGTGCGGGAGGAGCACCGGCGCCATAGCCTGCCGATGCTGCTGAAACTGCTCTCCGACAAGAGCCTGACCTACGTCAACCTGACGCCGACCCGCGACATGTTCCGCCTGTTCAGCACGCTGGGCTTCGCCAGGCTCGACGAATGCAAGCTCCTGATGCCGCCGTTCTTCAATCTGCCCGGACTGCGGCCATGGCGCGGCCGGCTGTTGACCCGGCCCGACGACGTCGCCCGCGCCCTGATGGGCGACGACCTGCGTACCTTCGAAAGCCATCGCGAATCGCGCTGCTGCCATGTCGCGGTCGTCTCCGACGGCGGCGTCGCCTACGTCGCCGGCGCACGTCGCATGCTGCGGCCGAACATGCCCTTCGCCGAACTCCTTCACGTCAGCCGTCCCGGATTGCTGGCGCCCATGATCGAGCGCATCGTGTGGCTGATGTGCCGGCGTCTGCGGGCCGTCGCCGTCGCCGCCGACGAACGGCTGCTGGCCGGCGCGCCGGTCCGCGCCTACAGGTACCGCCTCAACGCGCCGCCGCTCTTCAAGTCGGCGCGCCTGCCGCGCGAGAAGATCGACAATCTGTGGAGCGAGTTGGCCCTGTGATCGGAACCCTGCGCGAGACCGTCCGCGGCGCCGCCATCCGGCTGATGGCGCTGCGCAAGCTCGGAGCCGCGGTGCAGCCCGGCATCCGCTTCGTCTGCTATCATGACGTGCTCGATCACGAGACCGCTTCGCTCGAGCATCAGCTCGGCGTGATGGCGCGCATGGGGACCTTCGTCGACCTCGATGGGGCGATCGATCTGATGGCCCGGGGAGGCGCCATCGCCACGCCGCTCTTCACCGTCACTTTCGACGACGGACTGGAGACCTCATGCAGCAACGCCTGGCCGGTGTTCGAGCGACTGGGCATTCCCTTCTCGGTGTTCATCATCACGAGCTTCGTCGGCACCAAGGGCTACATGGGCTGGGCCGACATCGAGCGCATGGCGCGCTCGCCGGTGGTCACGTTCGGCTCCCACACGGTCAACCATCGCAACCTCGCCCGGCTCTCGGCCGACGAAGTGCGCTTCGAGTTGGCCGATTCCAAGGAGCGCATCGAGGCCGCCACCGGCAAGCCGTGCGATCATTTCTGCTGCCCCTGGGGCCGGCCGGGGCGCGACTTCCAGCCCGACCGCGATCCGCGGATCGCGCTCGATGTCGGCTACAAGAGTTTCCTGACGACGGCACGCGGCCTGACGCGAACGGGCGACCGCCTGCCGATGGTCAAGCGCGACGTGATCCACATGCATTCGTCGGACGCCGAATTGCGGCATTTCCTCGCCTGAGGAACCGGCGGCCTCGGGGCGGTTGTTTCCTCCGCTCGCGCCGGCAACGTCGAAGCTTGCGATCGCGCGCGTCGCAAGACTTCGTGCGCTCAGCGCCGCTCGAAATCGATGCGTTCGTCGACCGGCAGGCCGAGCAGGTGGCGGCGCAGGCAGTCGAGCGCCAGCTCGACGGCGCCGACACGGACCCAGTCGCGGCCGCCCAGCAGTCGCGCCTGGCGTACCACCGAGCCCCTGTCGTCGGCGATCCGCACCGAAATGGTGCCGCCGAGATCGGGCCGGTCGATGCCGGCGAGCAGTTCGGCGTCGTAGTCGACGGCGAGCGTCAGCGCGTGGCTCGCTCCGCTCTCCTTGCGCAAGGCCTCGGCCGGGGTGGCGGCCCCGATGACGCCGCGCCTGAAGATGGCGGCGGCCGACGGGTGCGGGGCGAGGCGGGCGGCGAGATGGCCGCCGGTGACGGTCTCGGCGACGACAATCGTGGCGTCGCGTGACTTGAGCGCCGCCAGCACGACACCCTCCAGCGTCTGGTCGTCTTCCGCGACGATGAAGTTGCCGAGCCGCCTGCGCACCTCGGCCTCGACCGGGGCGAGGCGGCGTTCGAGATCGGCGTCGTCGTCGCCGCGCACGGCGAGCTTGGTTTCGAGCTGCGGATAGTGCGCCTGGAAGCCCAGCTTGATGCCGCTGCCTTCGAGACCGGGAATGTCGGTCAGCATCTGGTCGGCCCGCGATTCGCCGATGCCGAAGGAGTGGAAGCGCTTGAGGCGCGTCACGCCCCGGATGCCGCCGAGCTTCATCAGCCGCGGCACGATCTGCTCGTCGAGCATGCGGCGCATCTCGCGCGGCACGCCGGGAGTGAAGAAGAAGCGTGCCTTGCCGATGGTGACGGCGAAGCCGCAGGCCGTGCCGATCGGATTGTCGATGAACTCGGCGTTGGCCGGCAGCAAGGCCTGCTTCTTGTTGTTGGGCGGCATGACCCTGCCGCGCCGACGGTAGGATTCCTCCATGCGGCCGAGCCAGTAGTCGCTCAGCACGAGCTCGACGCCAGCCGCCTGGGCCGCGACCTCCTGCGAGAGATCGTCGACGGTCGGGCCGAGCCCGCCGTTGACGATCACCGCATCGGCGCGCTCGCCGGCCTGGCGGAACGCCAGCAGCAGGCTCGACCGGTCGTCGCCGACCGTCGTTCCCCAATGGACGTCGAGGCCGAGATCGGTCAATCGGCGGGAGATGTGGCTGTAGTTGGTGTTGATGGTCTTGCCGGTGAGGATCTCGTCACCGGTGCAAAGGATCTCGACGCGCATGCGACGGCCAGTATCGCGGCAAACGGCCCGCGCCTCAATTGCCCTGCTCCTCGATAGTCCAATGGAATTCCACAGTGGCCCCGTCCGTCCGGCCTGCGTAAGCTCGCGCCGGTTCCGATTGCAGGGGAAACGCGAGAGATGGCCGAGCCGAGCGACGACGAGATCTTTGCCGAGCTGCGAAAGATCGACACGCCCACCATCACCAACGTGGTGGCGACCTATCCGAAAAACCCGCTCTGCCTCGGGCTCTACAACCCGTGGACCGAGAACTGGTACACCGACACCTCGATCCGCTGCATCTACCCCGAGATGGGCGCGACCATCGGCTATGCCGTGACCTGCGTCTACGGCCTGCCCGACCCGAACTACTCGGGCCGGCTTTCCTTCATGGACGTGGTCGACGCCCTCGACGCCATGAAGAAGCCGACCATCCTGGTGATCCAGCAGAAATGGCCGCCCGAACTGCACAACAAGGCGGGCCTCGCCGGCGAGATGATGGTGAGCTCGATGATGGCCGTGGGCTGCGTCGGTATGCTGTCCAACGGCCCGTCGCGCGACGTCGACGCCATCCGCAAGCTCAAGTTCCAGCTCTTGCTGGGTGGGGTCACGGCCGGTCACGGCGAGATGGCCGTGCAATCGGTCAACGTGCCGGTCTCGGTCGGCGGCATGGACGTGGCGCCGGGCGATCTCATCCACATGGACGAGAACGGCGCCGTGAAGTTCCCGGTGCAGCATGCCCGCACGGTGCTGAAGAACGCCCGAGCGATGCTCGACGACGAGGCTCGCCGTCTGGTCGAGATCCGCAAGGCCAGGACCGCCGCCGAGGTCCGCTCCGCCAATTCCGGCGGGGCCTACACGCAGAAGAAGCCGTGACCTGCGCTAGCGCTCGCTGGTCCGCCGCGAGACGAACAGGAAGGCGAGCGGGGCGGTGAGCAGCGGCACCAGCGTCATCAGGTGGAAGGCGTTGATGTAGCCGATCATGCTCGCCTGTCGATGGATCTCGCCGGCCAGCCGCGACTGCACGTGCAGTTCGCCGAGGTGGCCGAAGGCGGAGAACCACGGCACCACCAGGTCGCGCGAGAACGGCGTGATCGAGCTCGCGAGGTTGACGTTGGCCTCGGCCATGGAATGGGCGAACACCACGAGAGTCAGAGAGACGAACACGCTCGAGCCCAGCATGCGGATCAACGCGAAGATGGCGTTGCCCTGGGTCAGCAGCCGCACCGGCATGGTCGAGAAAGCGAGCACGGCCATCGGCGTGTAGCTGAGCCCAAAGCCGAAGCCGTGCAGAACGTTGCTCCACATCACGTCCTCGACCGTGATCTGCATGTCGAAGGCGCCCATCATCAGCCCGGCGTAGGCCTGTATCGACAGGCCGAGGAACAGGCAGAGACGCGGATTGAACTTGGTGAGCTGGGCGACGACGAAGAACGAGCAGAGATTGCCGAGCCCTCGCGACGCGACCAGATAGCCGACCATCGTTTCGGGATAGCCCTGCAGTTCCTGCAGCAGGGGTGGGAACAGCACCATGGGCGTGTACTGCAGCATGCCCATGATCAGCGCGACCGCGATGCCGATGGAGAAGTTGCGATCGCGGAAGGTGGCGAGGTCGAACAGCGGTTCGCGAGTCGTCGCGAGGTGGATGGCGAACATGGTGAAGAACAGCACCGCCAGGCAGCACTCCACCACCGTCTCGGGCGAGTCGAACCAGTCGTTGCGCTGACCGCGATCGAACAGCAGCTGTGTCGCGCCGATGGCGATGGCGATGAAGACGAAGCCGGTGTAGTCGAAGCGCCGCGCGCGGCCCTTCTCCTCGTCGCTGAGCGCGGCGAAGGCGAGCGATCCGGCGAGCACGCCGAGCGGCAGGATGAGGAAGAAGGTCCAGCGCCAGCTCATCATGTCGGAGACGAGGCCGCCGAAGGTCGGTCCGATGATCGGCCCCATGACGCCGCCGACACCCCACATCATGATGATGAAGGGGTGCTGGCTGCGGTGGAAGCTGGCCAGCAGGATGGTCTGGCCCATCGGAAAGATCGGCGCGCCGAAGGCGCCCTGGATGACCCGCCACAGCAGCAGCGTCTCGAGCGAATCGACGAGGCCGCACATCATCGACGAAACCGTGAAGCCCGCGACCGACGAGACCATCAGCGTGCGCCAGCCCAGCTTGGCCGCCAGCCAGCCGGTGAGCGGCGTGGCGATCGCGGTCGCCACCAGGTTGAAGGTCAGCACCCAGGAAATCTGGTCCTGGGTCGCCGACAGCGCGCCCTTGAGCTGCGGCAGGATCACCGTGACGCTGGTCGCGGTCAGGCCGAACAGGATGGTCGTGAACTGCACCGACAGCAGGATCAGCCATTGTCGGGCGGAGAGGGCTCCCATGGCGCGATGCTAGGTCGGTGTGGCTGTTCGACAAAGCGCCGACGCCGGAGGCGAAACCCGGGTTTGCGCTGCGGTACCGCTAGCCGGTAGGGTCGCTCGCGAAAGCGGAGGGAACGTGGGATGAAGGAACTGTCGAAGGATCTTCGCGAGGTGCTGGCCAGGGTCGGCACCTCCACCCTGACCGGCGTGCTCAACCGGCGCGGATTGAGGAGCATGACGCTGTTCGACGTCTGGCCGCTCCGGCCCGAGCAGCCGCCGATGGTGGGCATCGCCTTCACCATGCGCTTCATCCCCTCGCGCGAGGACAAGGACGGCCCGACCTCGACCAATCGCAGCACCGTGCAGCCGCAGGCGATGGAGGAGTGCCCGCCCGGCCACGTGCTGATGATCGACTCGCGCGGCGATTCGCGGGCGGCCTCGGCGGGCGACCTCTATATCGGCAGGCTCAAGGCGCGCGGCGCGGCAGGCATCGTCACCGATGGCGGCTTCCGCGACACCAACGGCGTCTTCAAGACCGGGCTGCCGGCCTATCACCGCCGCCCCTCCTCGCCGCCCAGCCCGATCGTGCACCGGCCGGTCGATCTGCAGCTGCCGATCGGCTGCGGCGGCGTCGCCGTCTATCCGGGCGACATCGTGGTCGGCGATCGCGACGCCGTCCTCGTGATCCCACCCGACATCGTCGACGCCGTCGCCGAGGAGGCGCTCAAGAACTACGAATACGAGGAATGGGCCGAGCTCGAGGTCCGCAGGGGCCGCTCGCTCAAGGGGCTCTTCCCCGTCGCCGGCGACGACGCCAAGCGCGACTACGAGGAATGGAAGAAGAAGGGCGGCAAGAAATGATCCTTCGCTGGGAGCGCGCCACTCCGTGGCGCGTCATTTGTTCAGGCGAGCACTTCCCCACGGCCAAAGCTGAGGCGCTTCCACCAAGCCGGCTTTGACCGGATTGAAGTCGACATAGTGCAGCACGGCCGCATAGTGCTCGTCGTTCCTGATGAAACGATCCCAATAGTCGTGCTGCCAGAACGCGCCCGTCCGGCCAAGGCGCAGGTTGGCCTCGCGGGCACTGAAGCGCTTCCACGAGCTGACGATCGCGCCAAGTCGGACACCTGGCATGGGCGCCAGGAGAACGTGGACGTGGTTCGGCATGATGGTCCACGCCAGCAGGCGATATCGCGAAGCATCGAATGCCAGGAAGGCATCCTCCACGAGCCGGGCGATGTCGTCGCGCTTCAGCCAGCAGGCGCCGCAGCCCCGATCAAGCATCTCGTCTCTCAGGCTCTCGGCTCGATCGGCAGCTCGCAGCTTTGCCAAGGCGATCTCTGGCAAGCTGTTGGCGAGCCGGAACGTGACGGATTGGACAACGTCTTGCGAGTCGAAGTGGGGGAGATAACCCCGCGAGTGCCAGCCTTTGTGTTCCATCGTGAGCGGCAAGGAAGATGCGCCACGGAGTGGCGCGCCCCCAGCGAAGACTACACCCGCGCCATCACCTCGCTCTTGAAGCGCTTCATCTCGGCCAGGATCTCGGGGATCGTGCCGCCGGCGAAGCTCATGTCGATGGCGCCGACGCCCAGCGCCTCCATGGCCTTGATGTCCTTGGCGAGGTCCGCCGTCGTGCCGGAGAACAGCCGGCGCTCGCCGTCGCCCGCCCTGTCGGGCACCGTGTCGCCGAAGCGCTGGAAGCGCATCGTGACGCCGACCGCCTTCGGGTCGCGGCCCGCCTCGGCGGTCATCTTGCGCAGCCTGTCGATCGCCGCGCCGAAGCGCTTGAGGCTGTCGAGCGGGAAGGCGGGGTTGGTCGGGATCGGATACCAGGCGTCGCCGAGCCGCGCCGTGCGGCGCAGCGCCGGCCCCGACTCGCCGCCCACCCAGATCGGGATGTTCTTCTGGGCCGGCTTGGGCGCGAAGACGATGTTGTCGAAGCGAACGAATTGGCCGGCGAAGCGCGGCCTGTCGTTCGTCCACAGCTCGCGGAAGGCGGCGATGTATTCGTCGGTCACCTTGCCGCGCGCCTCGAACGGCGGCGCGCCGATCGCCTCGAACTCCTCCTTCATCCAGCCGGCACCGACGCCCAGCGTGACCCTCCCACCCGACAGCACGTCGATGGTGGCGAGTTGCTTGGCCGCCAGGACGGCGGGGCGGTGTGGCACCACCATCACCGACGAGACCAGGCGCAGCCGGCTCGTGCGCGCCGCCACGAACGCCATCTCGATGAGCGTTTCGTTGCGCTCGCCGGCGCCGGCGTTGGTGAACTCGCCGGTGGCGCTGTAGGGATAGGGCGACGTGATGGTGGTCGGGATCACCACGTGGTCGCTGAAGGTGGCGTAGTCGAAGCCCAGCTCCTCGGCGCCGGCGCACAGGCGGGCGAGGGGATCGAGCAGGGACAGCGGGCCCGCCGTCGGTGCGTTGAAGCCGATCTGCATGA
This sequence comes from Enhydrobacter sp., assembly GCA_025808875.1. Taxonomy (NCBI): domain Bacteria; kingdom Pseudomonadati; phylum Pseudomonadota; class Alphaproteobacteria; order Hyphomicrobiales; genus Enhydrobacter; species Enhydrobacter sp. The sequence continues at coordinate 619,241 of CP075528.1, forward strand.
TGTTCTCCGGGTCAGGCGAGGGTGGTGCGGATGTCGATGCCGCCCTTGAGTGTCAGCGTCACGGGCGTGCGCTCGGCGATGTCGGCCATGCGCTTCTTCTGTTGCTCGTCGATCGCGCCATCGATGGTCAGGACGCGGTCGATGTGCGCCTTGTCGCCGGCGCGGGCGAAGGTCACGTCGGCGTGCACCGCCGTCACCGGCCACTGCTTGCGCTCGGCATACATGCGGAGCGTGATGACGGTACAGGCGCCGAGCGCGGACGTCAGCAGGTCGTAGGGGGCGGGGCCGCTATCCCGACCGCCGAGGCCCGGTCCTTCGTCGGCGGCGAGCTTGTGACGGCCCGTGACGATGGACGTTGCGTAGTTGGTCGTGCCGATGCTTGCCCGCGCGTGCGCCATGTCTCAGCTCCCGGTCAGACGAGGTGGATGAAGGAACGCCGGTCGTCGCGCGCCCGCACCTCGCCGATGATGGTTCCCTCGATGGCGCCGGCGACGGTGACGTCGGCCGGCACGGCGGCGAGAAGGCCGCCCGCCGTCTGGGGATCGAACACCAGGGGCAGTTTGGGATGCGCCGCGAACTTGTCCATGCCGTCGACGAGATGGCGGGCCCGCAGATTCGCGGGTTGCAGCGAACTGGCGAGGCCCTCGACGAACAGCGCCGTCGCCCCCTCCAGGACGGGCAGCGCATCGAGATGGAGATCGACCGAAACCTCGTCGCCGCGGCCGGTGGCGCGGATCATTTCGGCGAGATGGCCGGCGAGCCCGAAGCCGGTCACGTCGGTGCAAGCATGGGCACCGGCCTCCGTCAGCGCCGCCGCGACCGCGGAGGAGGGCAGGCGCATCGATGCCAGCGCCCCGGCGATCCATCGGCCGCGGGCCTGGCCGCGCATGGCGGCGGCGAAGATCACGCCGGTGCCGAGCGGCTTGGTGAGCACCAGCTTGTCGCCCGGCCGCATCCCGCCCTTGCGCAGGGCGCGAGCCGGCGCGACCAGGCCGTTGACCGAGAAGCCGAGCGCCGCTTCGGGGCCTTCACCGGAATGGCCGCCGATCAGCGCGCACCCGGCACGGTCGAGGATGCCGCGTGCGCCGGCCAGCATCTGGAAAAGATCCTCCTCCATCAGGCGCTCGGCGGCGGCCGGCACGACGGCAAGCGCCAGCGCGCTGTGCGGCCGCGCGCCCATCGCCCACACGTCGCCCAGCGCATGGACCGCCGCGACCTCGCCGAAGACGAACGGATCGTCGATGAAGGTGCGGAAGAAATCGACCGACTGCACCAGCGCCTGGCCCGCGGGTACCTCGATCATGGCCGCGTCGTCGGGCGCGTCGAGCCCGATCGTGACCCCGGTGGCCGGCGACGGACCGAGCCGCGCCAGCACGCGCGCCAGCACCGAAGCGCCGACCTTGGCGCCGCAGCCGCCGCAGCGCATGCCGATGTCGGCGAGGAGGCGCTGCGCGTCGGCGTCGGCCAGCCGCGGATCGGGCGCCGCGGGTGCCGGCATCGCCATCCTGCGGTCGGGTGGATCGCGGTACATGCGCATCCACTTGCGGTCGATATGGTCCTTCCAGCGCCACACCCAGGCGCCTTCGACGGACAGGCCGTTGCGCGTCGCCACGGCGCGGCCGTCGCCGGCGCCGAGGATGGAAAGATGGTGCTTCTGCGGCGTGAAGGGTGCGGGCTTCTGTCCGAGCAGGGCACGGCGCAGATTGTCGGCCAGCGGCGGGCCCTGGCGCACGGCGTACACGCCGGCCTTCGGGCGCGGGTGCGCGACGCTGGTGGCGCAATCGCCGACCGCGAAGACGGCGGGGTCGGAAGTCCGCAGCGTCGCATCGATGGCGAAGAAGCCGCGGCCGTCGAGCGCGAGGCCGGTGCCGGCGAACCACGTCGCGGCGCTCGCCTCGGTGACGATGAAGGCGGCATCGAAGTCGAGCGTCGCGCCGCCGGCAAGACGCATGACCCCCGCCTCGACCTGCGTCGTCGCCGCGTTCTCGACCAGCCGGATGCCGCGTTGGCCGAACAGTCGACGGACGACGCGGCGGGCCGAATTCGCCTGGCCGGCGAGGATCTCGTCCCGCGTCGCCAGGGTGACGCTCGGCGCCGCTGCCATTGCGGCCTCGCGCAGGCGGTGGTCGATCGCCAGCGCGAGTTCGACCCCGCCGGCGCCGCCGCCGACCACGACGATGCGCAGCGGGCCCCGCCAGTCGCGCACCCGATCGAGGAAGGCGAGCCAGCGGTGGCCCAGTTCCGCGATGGGCTTGACCGGCGTGGTGTGTTCCCGTGCGCCGGGAATTGCCTCGAGGCTGGGCGCGGCGCCGACGTCGAGCGACAACAGGTCATAGGACACCGGCGGGCGTCCCCCGAGCAGCACCTGGCGGTTGTCGCGGTCGAGACCGACCGCCTCGGCATGGATCAGCCGCGCGCCGGTCCAGGCGCAGAGCCGCGCCAGGTCGATGTGGCATTCGTCGAACGTGTAGTGGCCGGCGACGAAGCCCGGGATCATCCCGGAATAGGGCGTCTCGATGTCCCGTCCGATCAGCGTCAGGCGCACGCCCGGCATCGGCTTCATGGCGAAGCTCTTCAGCACATGGACGTGGGCATGCCCGCCGCCGACCAGCACGAGGTCCTTCAATTGGGGCGCGGCAGCCTGCATCGACCTTCTATATCCGATCGCCGCTGGTGCTGGTACAAGTCCGAAAAATATTGTATATCAATAAATTATATCGATTTCTTTTAGTCATTTCGGAGCTATCTCATGGCCGCCACTTCCGGCCTGACCGTTTCTCCCGGCATTTACGACTCGCGCTCGCCTTGGGCGCTGTCCTGGCCGCTGGTGCTCGGCCTCGCGATCTTCGTCTTCCTCAACAATGCGCGCGGCCTGCCGTTGCTGGCCGATCCGGACAGCCACTGGCACATCGCGGTCGGCCAGTGGATCCTCGCCCATCGCGACGTCCCGACGGTCGACGTCTATTCCTTCACCTTCACCGGCCAGCCCTGGATCGCCAAGGAATGGTTGTCGCAGGTCGCCCTGGCGGTCGCGTACGAGCTCGGCGGCTGGGGCGGCGTCACGAGCCTGAGCGCCGGCGCGCTCGGCGTCACCTACGCGGTGCTGCTGCGGCTGCTGCTGCGCGACATCAAGCCGTTGCCGGCCATCCTGTTCACTGCCGCGGCCGCGATCATGACGGCGCCGCACTTCCTGGCGCGTCCGCACGTGCTGGCATTCCCGGTCATGCTGATCTGGGTGGCCGGCCTGGTGCGCGCCGTCGAGGAGCGCCGCGCGCCCGGGCCGCTGCTGCTGCTCGCCATGCTGCTGTGGGCGAACCTGCATGGCGGCTTCACGCTCGGCCTGCTGCTGGTCGGCGCCTTCGCGCTCGATGCGCTGGTCGGCGCGCGCGACGTGGCGGAGCGACGCGCCCTTTTCGTCGCCTGGCTGAAGTTCGGCATCGCCGCGGTCCTCGTCGCTTGCATCACGCCCTACGGCTACGAATCCATCCTGGTGACGATGCGCATCTTCTCGCTGGGCGATGCGCTCGGCACGATCGCCGAATGGAAGTCGCCGAACTTCCAGAACCAGCCCATGCAGGAACTGATGCTGCTGGTCGCGCTCTATGTCGCGCTGTCGCGCGGCCTCAAGGTGCCGCTCGTGCGCCTGCTGATCGTGATCGGGCTGGTCCATCTTTTCCTGCGCTATGCGCGCAATGCCGAGCTGCTCGCCATGCTGACGCCGCTCGTGCTGGCGCCGGTGATCGTGCGCCAATTCCCGTCGCTGCGCTTCGATCCGGTGGCGCCCGCCGACCATGCGCTGGCGCGGCGGATGCGCGATCTTGGACTACCCGCCGGGATCGGCGCCGTGGTCGCCGGCCTCGCGCTGGCCGGTGCGTTCGCCGTCGGCATGATCCGCCATGCCGACATCGGGCCTCCGGCCGCCAACGCGCCGACGGCGGCGCTGGAGTTCGCGCGCCAGCACGACCTCACCGGCCGGGTGTTCAACCACTACGGCTTCGGCGGCTTCCTGATCGGCGCGGGCGTGCCGACCTTCATAGACGGGCGCGGCGAACTGTTCGGCGGCGACTTCATCAAGAGCTACGTCCGCGCGGTCGCGCTGCGCGGCGAGGAGCCGTTCGACGCGATGCTCGACCGTTACCGCATCGACTGGACCCTGCTGGCGAGCGACCAGGCGGCCAACAAGCTGCTCGCCCGCCTGCCGGGCTGGCGCGAGGCCTATCGCGACGACGTCGCCGTCATCTTCGTGCGCCGCTGAACACGGCGACGGAGGGGCAGGAAATCAGCTCCTGAGCACGATCCAGGTGCAGGTGCCCAGCGCGCAGAGCCTTCCCTGCTCGGTGTAGAGCGCGGTGCCGGAATAGAGCTTGCGGCCGTCGACGCCGATGCGCCAGCCGACGACGGCACAGCGCTCGCCGACACGCGGCGGGTCGATCACCTTCGCGGTCATGCGGCCGGTCAGGGCCGGCCGCCAGTCGTCGGGATCCTGCGCGGCGAAGGCGCCGGGGCAATCGAGCGTGCCCCACACGAACTCGGGCCGGATGCGGCCCTCGGCGTCGGCATGATTGGCGTGCGGGACGTAGCAGGAGAGCGAATAGCCGGGCTGCGGGCCGGCGGTGCCGAGCACGCGCAGGCCGTCGCCGACGGCGCGGCCGCGACCGCACACGATGCACCAGTGGAAATCGCTGTCCTCGGGGCTGCCGCCCACCTCGCCGCGGCTGAGGACGTCGCGCCAGTCGCTCGGCGGGGGCGGCGGCTGCAGGTGATCGACGCGGCCGGCGCGCGCCTCGCAGACCAGCGTCTCGCCGTGCTTCAGCAGCAGCGCGTCGCTGGCGCGGACCAGCGCCATCTCCGTGTCGACCGGGATCGGGGCGCGCAGCGTGATCTCGACGGCGCCGTCGCCGCCGAACGCCGCGGCGAACCTGTTCGCCAGCACGCCGCCGACATAGCCGCCGTTGCCCGAGAGCCTCGGACCGTTGAACCTGCGCTCGATGACGATGGTATCGCTCACGCCACTTCCTCCGCGGCGCGAAACCTGCCGCGCATGGCGGGCTGACGCAAGCGTCTTGCCGTGCGAGGTCGTTGGCCGATGAACCGCTGGCTGCCCTGGAGCCTCGTCGCGCTGTGCTTCGTGCTGGGCGTCGCGAGCCGTTCGATCAGCGACACCTTCGTCGTCTTCGTGCCGGCATTGCAGGGCGCGTTCGACGCCAATCGCAGCTCGGTGACGGTCATCTACAGCTTCGCCCTGCTGGTGGGCGGCACCGCCGCACCCGTCGCGGGCTGGATCGTCGACCGCTTCGGCCTGCGCGTTTTAACCGTGGCCGGCATGACGGCGGCGACGCTCGCCACGCTGGGCGCCTCGCAGGCGACCGCGGTCTGGCACCTCTATATCGGCCTCGGCATCGTCATGGGCTTCGCCAGCGCCTCGACCGCGGGCGTGCTGAGCGCCACCCTGCTCGGCCGCTGGTTTCCTGCGCACCGGCTCGGCGTGGCGCTCGGCGTGGCGTGGTCGGCTGCCGGCATGGGCGCCATCGTCATGCTGCCGCTTGCCCAGCATCTCATCGAGACCGTCGGCTGGCGCGAGGCCTACAAGGTCTTCGCCATCGTGAGCGCGGTGTTCGTGCCGCTGCTCCTGCTGCTGCCGTGGCGGCGAATCGAGCGCGGCGCGCCCGACCTCGCGCCGGTGCGCGCGGCGGCTGGGCCCGGGCCGACCGTCGGCGAGGCCGTGCGCGAATGGCACTTCTGGGCGCTCACCTGTTCCTTCGGCCTGACCTCGGTCGGAATCTTCGCGCTGGTGCCGCAGGCCATGGTCTACCTGCTCGAGCGCGGCATCGACGGCGCCTATGCGGCGCGCGCGCTCGCCGTCGCGGGCTTCCTGACGCCGCTCGGCATGGTCGGCTTCAGCTGGCTCGCCGATCGCGGCGGGCGCAACATCGCGGCATTGCTCGCCTACGGCTGCTCGATCGCCGGCGTCGGTGCGCTCGCCCTGGTGCGCGGGCCGGGCGACGATCTGTGGCTATGGCTCTACGTGCTGCTGTTCGGCGGCAGCATGGGCTCGCGCGGCCCGATGATCTCGACGCTCGCCACCCTGCGCTACCGCGGCCGGCATTTCGGCCGCATCTACGGCCTGATCAGCATCGGCATGGGCTGCGGCGGCTTCCTCGGCGCGTGGCTGGGCGGCCTGCTGCACGACTTCACCGGCGACTACGCCGCCGTCATGCTGCTGTCGGTCGCCGCGCTGGCGCTTGCCGCGGCGGCGCTCGGTGCGGAGGCGCGGGCGCGCGAACGCGTCGGCCGGAGTTTGTGACGAGTTCGCGGCACGACGACATATTGTGTTTCCTCGAAACCTTGGCAAAATGCGCGCGCCATGATGGACCGCATCGACTTTCCAAGTAGTCCCAATCAAAGGCCGCGAGGCTAGCCGTGACGCCGGGTCTCGAGTCCTGCCACGCGCTGGTGCTCAACGCGGACTTCCGGCCGCTGTCGTATTTCCCCCTGTCGATCTGGTCGTGGCAGGACGCCGTCAAAGCGGTGTTCCTCGACCGCGTCAGCGTCATCTCCGAGTACGAGCGCAAGATCCACAGCCCTTCCTTCGAGATGCGGCTGCCGAGCGTCATCGCGCTCAAGGAGTACGTGCCGACGGCGCGGCGGCCGGCCTTCACGAGGTTCAACGTCTTCCTGCGCGACAGCTTCAACTGCCAGTATTGCGGGCAGGACTTCGCCACCCACGAGCTGACCTTCGACCACGTGGTGCCGAAGTCGCGCGGCGGCCGCACCGCCTGGACCAACGTCGTCACCGCCTGCAGCCCGTGCAACCTGCTCAAGGGCAATCGGCTGCTGCGCGAGAGCGGCATGACCGTCCAGCGCATGCCGAGCGAGCCGACGACGCAGGAGCTGCAGGAAAATGGCCGCGCCTTCCCACCCGGCTACCTGCACGAAAGCTGGCGCGACTTCCTCTATTGGGACAGCGAGCTGGAGCAGGGCTAGCGCCTTCATATGCGCCGGCGTCAGATCCTCGTCGACAGCCAGATGGCGAGCCGCGAACCCGCCTTGATCGCCGTCGTCAGCATCCCGTAGCCGGGCGTCTCCTCGGCGCCCAAGGCCAGCGCCTCGTCGCGATGCTCGATCTCCTCGGCGCGGAACTTCTCCACCGTGGCGCGCAGCTCGGCCTCGTCGTCGCCGAGCCGGGCGGCCTGGCCGGCATAGTGCTCGTCGATTGTCTCCTCGACCGCGACCGTGCAGGCCATCGCCGCCTTCTCGCCCATCAGGGCCGTCGCCGCGCCGAGCGCGAAGCCCGCGACGCTCCACAGCGGCGACAGCAGGGTCGGGCGCACGCGGCGCTCGACCAACAGCCGGTCGAACTCGGCGCGATGCGCCCGTTCGGCGCGCGCCATCGCCGCGATCTTGCGGCCGGCGGTGCCCTTGGCTCGGCCGGTCCAGCGCAGCGCCGCGAGCTGGCCCTCGTAGATGCGCACGGCGCCGAACTCGCCGGCCTGGTCGACGCGGATGACGCGCTCGACGACCTGGCGGGCGTCGGGATCGCCCGGATTGCGGTTCCCGGCGGTGATCATCGACGCGACCTCACCCAGTTCGCCACGCCCGAGGACAGGACGAACGCCAACGCCAGCGACAGCAGCGCGTTCCATCCCGCCATCGAGATGCCCCACATCGACCAGGCGGTCTGGTCGCAGCGCACCAGCGGCGCGCCGAACAGGTGGCGCTTGAGCTGCTCGGCCGACAGCCCGCGCGGCACGTTGGCGGAGCAGGCCTGCGGGCCCTTCCACCAGCCGTACTCGACCCCGACATGGAAGGCGCCGAGCACGGCGGTGACCAGCAGCGCCGTGATCGCGGTGAGCACGAGGACCAGCGCCAGCCGAGGCCGGGCGAAGGCGGCCGCGGCGAGCAAACCGGCGGCGACCACCACCATGTGCGGCCAGCGCTGCCAGTAGCACATCTCGCACGGCGCCAAGCCGACCACGTACTGGAAGTAATAGGCGCCGCCCAGCAGCGCGCCGCTGCCCAGCACGGCCAGCAGGCCGAGTTGGCTGGGGAGGGGCAGGCGCTCGAGCAGGGACATCGCTTCGCCCTCAGAACAGGTAGCGCACCGCGACGAAGCCGCCGACCAGGGCGATCAGGAACGCCCAGCTCACCAGCGTGAAGCGCTCCTCGATGAAGCTGCGGATCGGCTCGCCGTACTTCCACAGCAAGGCTGCCACGATGAAGAAGCGCGCGCCACGCGTCACGATCGACGCCCACACGAACGTGAAGAGGTCGAAATGGGCGGCACCCGAGGCGATGGTCACCAGCTTGTAGGGGATCGGCGTCAGCCCCTTGATCAATATGATCCAGGTGCCGTACTCGTCGAAGCCCTGGCGGAACTTCTCCATGCCGGCCTCGAGGTGGTAGGCATGGACCACCCAGGCGCCGATCGTCTCGAAGAAATAGTAGCCGATGGCGTAGCCGAACAGGCCGCCCAGCACCGACGTCACCGTGCAGACGGTGGCGATGGTGAAGGCCTTGGACCGGTTGGCCAGGACCATGGGGATCAGCATGACGTCGGGCGGGATCGGGAAGAACGAGCTTTCCGCGAACGACACGACGCCCATGGCGGGCACGGCCTTGGGATGCCCGGCCAGCCGGATCACCCAGTCATAGAGACGACGCAACATGTGCGTCGCCTATAGCCTATTCGGCAGCTTGTTTCAGCCGCGTCGGCACGGCCTCGCCGGTAAATAGCGCGGCGCGGGCGGCCTCGTACTCGGCCTTGAGCCGCGCCACGATCTCGCCCGCGGGCGGCGCGTCGAAGATCTGGCCGACGCCCTGTCCGGCGCCCCAGATGTCGCGCCACGCCTTGGCCTTCTGGTTGCCGCCCGAGCCGAAATTCATCTTGCTCTTGTCGGCCACGGGAAGATCGTCGGGATCGAGCCCGGCGGCGGCGATGCTGCGCTTGAGGTAGTTGCCGTGCACGCCGGTGAACAGGTTGGTGTAGACGATCTCCTCGCCGCTCGACTCGATGATGCACTGCTTGTTGGCATCGGAGGCGTTGCCCTCCTTCGAGGCGATGAAGCGCGTGCCGACATAGGCGAGGTCGGCGCCGACCGCCTGTGCCGCCAGCACCGAGGCGCCGTTGGCGATCGAGCCGGAGAGCAGCAGGCAGCCGTCGTAGAACTGGCGCACCTCGGCGACCAGCGCGAAGGGAGACAGCCCGCCGGCATGGCCGCCCGCCCCGGCGCACACCAGGATCAGCCCGTCGACGCCCGCCTGCAGCGCGCGCCTGGCGTGCTTGACGTTGGTCACGTCGTGGAACACCAGGCCGCCATAGCGCTTGGCCGACGGCACCACCTCGTCGGGCGCGCGCAGCGAGGTGATCTGGATCGGCACCTTGTACTTCTCGCAGAGCTCGACGTCGTGCATCAGCCGGTCGTTGGAGCCGTGCACGATCTGGTTGACCGCGAACGGCGCCACCTTGCGGTCGGGATGCCGCGCCTTGAACTCGCCGAGCTCGCCGGTGATGCGCTTCAGCCACTCCTCCAGCATCTCCTTCGGCCGCGCGTTCAGCGCCGGGAACGAGCCGACGATGCCGGCCTTGCACTGCTCGATCACGAGGTCGGGGTTGGAGACGATGAACAGCGGCGCACCGACCACCGGGATCGAGAGGTTGTCGCGCAGCAGGGCAGGGAGGGCCATCGGGTTTTGCTCCTAGGAATGTCCATTCGCAATCGTCGTCGGGCCTAGCATGGACCGGGCCGGTCAGGAACCGAACGCGGCCCGATGCAGCAGGCGGCCGGGCAGCAGGGTGAGCAGGCCGGCGATCCAGATGCCGCCGAGGTAGACGCCGATCATGGTGCCGCGGTGCGCGCGCAGCCGCCCGCGCCGCGCCGCCCACCAGGCGTAGGGCAGTGCGAACAGCACGAAGACCGAGAGCGCATGCAGCGGCGAGAAGCCGCCTTGGGCGAGGCCGCGGACCCAGAAGGTGCTGATTGCCGACACGACCATCAGGGCGATGTAGATCGTGCCCAACGCCCGGTGCGGCGCGCTGCCCTTGGGGCGCAGCATCAGCCACGTTCCCAGCACGAAGGCCACCGTGATCGACGCCAGATGGATCTGGACGGCGGTGCCCGCCTGGAGGATCGGTTGCCAGCTCACGTCAGCGCAGCGGCGCGGAGGCGCCGCCCTTTTCGGCAGCCCGCTTGTATGCCGGCCGTGCTCGGATGCGGTCAAGGAACGCCTGCAGTTTCGGCAAGCGGTCGCCGAGGCCGACGCGCGCGGCGGCGGCCTCGATGGGGAAGCTCATCTGGATGTCGGCGGCGGTGAACTCGCCGCCGGCGAACCAGTCGCGCCCGCCGAGCTCGCCTTCCAGGAACGCGAAATGGCTGGCGATCTGCGGCGCGAGCAGCGTCCGGTCGGCGCCGCCCGAGATCATGCGCGCGACGGGCCGCAGCAGGAACGGCACGCGACCCGGGATGCGGCTGAAGATCAGCTTCATGACCAGCAGCGGCATCAGCGAGCCTTCGGCGTAGTGCATGAAGTAGGTGTAGCGCCGGTGCTCCTCCGTCCCCGGCGCGGGCCGCAGCCCGCCGCCGCCGTGGCTGTCGATCAGGTACTCGAGGATGGCACCCGATTCGGCGACCGTCCTGTCGCCGTCGGTGATCACCGGCGACTTGCCGAGCGGATGCACCGCGCGCAGCTCCGGTGGCGCCTGCATCGAGGGCAGGCGCCGGTAGGGTTTGATCTCGTAGGGCACGCCGAGCTCCTCCAGCATCCACAGGATGCGCTGCGAGCGCGAGGCGTTGAGGTGATGGACGGTAATCACAGCGGCTCCCTCACAGCGGCCCTGGTCTCCAGTTGCCGTGGAAGCCCGCCGGCACGCGGCTCGAGAGATGGGCGAGCGCCACCGGGCCCCGGGCGATGTCGGTCGCCTCGAACACGGCGAGGTCGCTGCGGCCCTCCTCGGAACGGAAGATCACGCTCAGCACCCAGCCGTCGCCCTCGGCCGCGCCGTCGCTCCGCGGCACGAACACCGGCTCGCCGAAGCGGTCGTCGGCGCCGGCGCTCCAGGTCGCGTTCGTGCCCTTCGCCAGGTCGTAGTGCGTGATGCCCTCGGCGCGCCGCACGCCGGCATGGGCGACGTTGCCCGAGACGATCCAGCCGTGGCGGTAGTCCTTCATGGCGAAGCGCTCGTCGAAGCGCGGGAACTCGCCGGCGCGGTCATCGAGCTGCTCCTCCCTGAAGGTGTTGGCCGTGCCCGTGGGATCGAAGGTCCAGCGGAACAGCCGCGCCGCCGGCGCCTCCTTCGACGAGGGCGAGCCGTCGGGCAGCGGGAACAGCGGCGCGACGTCGTACTTCATGACGTCGATCACGACCTTGCCGTCCGCCGTCTCGAAATGGTTCATCGGATGGAAGACGTAGCAGGGCGGCGCGCTCACCCACTTGGCGTCGGCGACGGTGCCGCCGCGCGGGATGAAGGCGATGTGGCTGCCCTTGTCGGGTTCCCAGGCGAAGGGCGGTTTGCCGCCCATGGCGCGCTCCATCGAGCTGGTGAGCGGGAAGATCGGCAGCACGATCCAGTTCCGCGTCACGGCGAAGTCGTGGATCATCGAGGGATAGGGGCCGTCGATGATCTCGCCGCGCGTCACCCTGCCGTCCTTGTCGACGGCCTGGATCGACACCTCCTTGGTGAAGCGCCCCTTGGCCGAATAGCCGAAGAAGATCATCTCGCCGGTCTCGGGATCGAACTTGGGATGGGCGGTGAAGGGCCCGACCAGCTTGTCGCCGAACGTCTCGTAGCCGCCGTTGACGGGCATCAGGCTCGCCGGGTCGAGCGAGAAGGGCGCATGTGCCTCCTCGAGCGCGAGCAGCTTGCCGGCGTGCCAGACGATGTTGGTGTTGGCGATGGTCGAGTTCAGCGCAAAGACGCGCGGATCGGTGTAGCGCGGATTGCCGAAGGTGCCGGAGAGGCCCTCGCCCTCCCGGTTCTCGATCTCCCACTTGGGCGTGCGTACCCAGCGGTTCTTGTAGGAGACGTTGCCGTTCTCGACGTGGAAGGCGTGGATCATGCCGTCGCCGCCGAACCAGTGATAGGGACCGCGCGGCGCGAATTGCGGGTTGGGCCCGTTGCGGTAGAGCGTGCCGCAGAGTTCCCTCGGCATCTCGCCGGTGATGTGCAGATGGGCGGCATCCGCCTCGGCGTTCACCGGCGCGTAGTAGCCGCGCAGGAAGGGGTTGTCGGTCGGGAAGGCCTTGGCCATGGCGCGCTCCTCAGTCTGACGCTTGACGGTAACGCTGTGTATTCATTCGACGCTATCAATACACGGCGTTACCGGCAAGAAGATTCTCGGGTCATACGGCCGGAGTTTGCGGCCGGATTTCGGCGCGGCGGAAATAGGCGAAGCCGCCGAGGCCGAGCGCGAGGATGGAAAGGCCGAGCACGAACTCGGTGACGGTCGGTCCCCACAGGTCGAACAGCGGCGTGGCGGCGAGGTTGAAGCCCAGCATCGAGCCCGCCATGATGGCGAGGCGAAAGCGGAAGACGCGGGCGATCTCGGCGCCGCGATAGACGGTCTGCAGGCGGGTGATCATCGGGATGAAGTAGAACGGCCCGCCCAGCCCGCTGATGAAGCCCGCCACCATCATCGCTGGCAGCAGGAGCGGGTTGTCGAACGTCCAGGCGGCGACGGCGGTGAGGGCGAAGCCCGAGCCCATGGCGACATAGCCCAGGAACATGGTCGAGAGCGGCCGGCGGAAGCGCACGCTGCCGGCGATCAGGTTGCCCAGCACGTCGCCCGCGCCGCAGGCGCTGATGACGAGGCCCAGCGCGGCCAGGCCCTCGAAGCCGAGCCACTGCGGATCGTGCTCCTTCACCATCAGCGCGATGCAGAGCTGCAGCGCCACGCTCCACGGCCCGTTGGCGATGGCGTTGGCGAGCAGCAGGAAGCCGGTGCGCCGCTCGCGCAGCATCAGCCGTGCGCCGTCGGCGAGCGCATCCCACGCGCCGGCCCAGCCGCCGCGGCCGATCCGCGGCGCATGGTCCTTGTCGATCAGCCGCTCGCGCACCGCCCAGATCGCCACCGCCGACAGCACGAAGCCGAGCGCCGAGACGGTGAGGAAGTGGATGACCGGCAGCACCGCGTTCAGCACGGCGGCCAGCGCCGGGCCGATCAGGCGGGCGAGCCGCCAGGTCGCGTCGAACAGGCCGTTGATCGCCTGCAGCGCGTCGCGGTTGGGCACCAGCACCGGCACGCTCGACTGCAGCGCCGGCGTGAACACCATGCGCAGCGCCGCGATGCCCATCACCGAGGCGATCAGCAGCGGGATCGACACGCCCCACACGTAGAAGCCGGCGACCGGCAGCAGCGCCAGCGCGCCGCTCCAGTACTTGGCGCCGATCATGGCGCGATCGGCGCGCCAGCGGTCGATCACGCCGGCGCCGAGCAGGCCGACGACCAGCATGGCGCCGTACTGCGTGGCGTTGACGTAGCCCGCGGCGTTGCCGATCTGCTCGGCCGCGATCCACACCACGGCGACCCGGAACAGATCCTCGCCGATGGTCGAGGCGGCGAGGCCCGACCACACGGTGGCGACGGCCCGGTCCTTCAGCGGGCGGAGGACGGGGAGCATCAGCGGCCGCTTTCCTCCCCATGTGAATGGGGAGGAGGAGCTTCACTCACTTCACCCACACCCCGCCGTCCTTGTTCGCGAAGCCGAGCGAGAGATAGGCGGCGTCGACCAGCGCCTGGCCGCGGGCATTCATCAGCAGGCCGGGGCCCATCTGGTTCATGGTGTAGCCGAAGGAGAGGCCGGCGGCCGGATCGGCGAAGCCCAGCGAGCCGCCGGCGCCGACATGGCCGAAGGCGGCGCTGCCCAGGATCACGCTGTCGCAATCCTCGCCGAACACTTTCGCGCCGACGGCACGCTTGCGGTTGTCCATCGATTTCATGAAGCCCGGCGCAAAGCGCGTCGGGATGCGCAGGGTGGCGTCGTCGTGGGTCGCCATCGACACCTCGGCCATGCGTGTGAGCGTCCTGGCGTCAACCAGCTTGCCGCCGCCAGTCGCCAGCGGGGCATACATGCCGGCGAGGCCACGCGCGTTGGTGACGCCATTGCCGGCACCGATCTCGGCGGCCCGGCCGGCGCGCGTGTTGGCGCCGCCGCTGCGCCAGGCGCCGACGTTGAAATAGAACAGCGCCGGGATCGACTGCCTGTTGGCGAGATCGCGCAGGAAGGGCGTCACCGCCTGCTCGCGCTTGTAGGCGTAGGGGATGATGGGCGCGACGCGCGGCTCGACCGCCTCGGGTAGGCCGATCCAGAAATCTATGCCGAGCGGCCCAGCGACTTCGTCCTGGAAAAACGTGCCCAGCGACTTGCCGCTCGCGCGCCGCACCATCTCGCCGACCGTCCAGCCGAAGGTGAAGCCGTGATAGCCGTTGCGCGTGCCCGGTTCCCAGAACGGCTTCTCGTCGGCCAGCCGCGCGGTCATGTAGTCCCATTCGTAGGGGCCGCTCTCCTTCACCTTGTCGCGCAGCGCCGGCACCGCCGCGGAATGGTCGAGCATCATGCGCGTGGTCACGCGCTCCTTGCCGTGGCGCGCGAACTCCGGCCACAGGCCGGCGACCGGCGCGTCGAGATCGAGCTTGCCGCGCGATGCCAGCATGTGGGCGCAGAGTGCCGTCGCGCCCTTGGTGCAGGAGAAGACGATGCTCACCGTGTCGCGCGTCCACGGCGCGTCGGTCCTGGGCTCGGCAACGCCGCCCCACAGATCGACGACGGTGTCGCCCGCCAGGGTCAGGCAGACCGAGGCGCCGACCTCGCCCTTCTCGTCGAAATTCTTCCGGAAGGCCTCGGCGACGCGCTCGAAGCCCGGCTTGCAGACTCCTTCGACGTTCACGTCGGCACCTTCAGCCCGAAGCAGTCGAGCAGGAAGCGCGCGGCGTGCGACAGGCCGCTCTGGTCGATACCGTGGCCGACGCCCGGGGCGATGTGCAGCCCGACGCTGAGCCCGTTCGCCTTCAGCACCTGAGCGGCCTGCTCGCTCAGCACCGAGGGCAGCATCTCGTCGGCATCGCCATGTGCCAGCAGCACCGGCGGCCGCGAGCGGATCTCCGCCGGTAGCGCGTCGGCGGCGGCCAGCATGCCGGAGAAGCCGACGATGCCGGCGAGCGGCCTGGCGCGGCGCAATCCGACATGCAGCGCCATCATCGTGCCCTGGCTGAAGCCCACCAGTACGGTCTTGCTTTCGTCGAGGCCGTGTCGCGCCATCGTCGCGTCGAGGAAGCGGTCGACGAACGGTGCCGCCGCCTGCACGCCCGCCGCCGCCACCTGCGGGTCTAGCCGC
This sequence comes from Enhydrobacter sp., assembly GCA_025808875.1. NCBI lineage: Bacteria > Pseudomonadati > Pseudomonadota > Alphaproteobacteria > Hyphomicrobiales > Enhydrobacter > Enhydrobacter sp. The sequence goes on from CP075528.1 coordinate 634,569, forward strand.
GAGATGCCGAACCACTGGTAGCCGTAGGGATTGCCCTCGCAGGGGTGGGGTGCGTTGGGGGCATGGAACACGACGTCCGGCATCAGCGGCGCCAGCACCGGCGCGAGCCCGATCAGGTCGTTGCCGTCGGCGCCGTAGCCGTGCAGCAGCACGACCAGATGGCCCGGCGCGCCGCCGTTGTGCGGCCCGTGGCTCGGGCCCTCGAGTTCGATCATCTCTGCTTCTTTCTCCTCCCGCCTGGCGGCGGAGAGGAACAGGAGAGCGTCATGCTTTCTTGCTCCAGTCCGGCATGTTGCGGCGATAGTGCCAGAGCAGCAGGGCGGCAGCACTGCGCCAGGGCCGCCACGGCTCGGCGATTTTCAATAGCCGCTTTGCGTCGGGCCGCTTGCGCAGGCGCTTGAGATGCTGGGCGGCGATCACCAGCCCGAGATCGAGGCCGGGCATGATGTCGGGCCGGCCGTGCGCGAACATCAGGTAGATCTCGGCCGTCCAGGGGCCGATACCCTTGGCCTGGCACAGCATGGCGACGGCGGCCGCATCGTCGAGCCCGTCGAGGGCGGCGAAATCGATGCGTCCCTCGACGATGTCGGTGGCGAGGCTGCGGCCATATTTCATCTTGGCGCCCGACAGGCCGACGGCGCGCAGCCGCTCGTCGGAGAGCGCCAGGAACTCGGCCGGCTCCATCGACGGCGCCGCTTCTTCCAGGCGCAGCCAGATGGAGCGCGCGGCATGGACGGAAACCTGCTGGCCGACGATCGAGCGCATCAACCCGCCGAAGCCCCGCGGCGCGATGCGCAGCTCGGGATGCCCGACCTCCTTGATGGCGCGCGCGAAATCGGGATCGGCCCGTCCGAGATAGCGCATCGCTTTCCCGAGATTGGCGGCGTCGAGAACGATTCGAGCGGTGGGCTTGGCCATGGGCGCTTGGCTATAACGTTCCGGCATGGCCGTCGTCACTCGATTTGCCCCCAGCCCGACCGGCGAACTGCATCTCGGCAGTGCCTGTTCGGCCCACATCGCCTGGCAGCGGGCGCGCGATTCAGGCGGCCGCTTCCTGGTGCGCGTCGAGGACATCGACATCCGCCGATGCCGGCGCGAATACGAAGCCGGGATCCTCGAGGATCTGAAGTGGCTGGGCCTCGCCTGGGACGGCGAGGTGCGTCGGCAGTCCGAACATTTCGCCGACTATGGCGCGGCGCTCGACCGGCTCGAGGCGCGCGGGCTGGTCTATCCCTGCTTCTGCACCCGCGCCGATCTCGCTGCCTCGGCATCGGCGCCTCATGGACCCGACGGGCCTCTCTATCCCGGCACCTGCCGCCATCTGACTGCGGCCGAGCGCAAGGTGCGCATGATGGCGGGGCAGGAGCACTGCATGCGGCTCGATGCGGCAGGGGCAGCGAAAGAGGTGGGGCCGTATCACTTCACCGACGAACGGTTCGGCCGCATCGCGGGCGAGCCGCTGCTGATGGGCGACTTCGTGATCGCCCGCAAGGACACGCCGACCTCCTACCACCTCGCCGTCACGGTCGACGACCACCTGCAGGGCGTCACCCTGGTGACGCGCGGCGAGGACATCCTGCCCTCGACCCACGTCCATGTGCTGCTGCAGCGGCTGCTGGGCTACGAGACGCCCGGCTACGCCCACCACCGCCTGCTGCTCGGCCCCGACGGCAAGCGGCTGGCCAAGCGCGACCGCTCGACTTCGATCCGCGCCTTGCGCGAGGACGGCCGGACGCCGCAGCAGGTCCTGGCGATGGCGACGCCACAAGGGGCTGGACTTGCGGCCCGGCCAGGCGTACGAATATAGTATGGTCGAACTGTACGACTCGTCGCCGCCGGACCCCGATCGGGAATTCCCGCAATTTCCACCAGTGCGCCACGGCCCCCGACGCCGGAGATTTTGGTCGAAAACCCGTATGGCGGAATATTTGTACAGTTTGCGAGGTTTCCGAGGTTTCCGCGATCGACATGTGCGTCGCGAGGCACCGGCGCCGGACGGGACGGAGTCTCGCCTGGGGATCTTTCGGGGGTGGGCGAGGGACTTTCCGGTATTTCCGGTAATTCCGGCAGAGCTTTTTTGTATGAACACGAACGATTTTTCGGGAGGCAGGCACTTATCGGGACAGCGAAAAGTCTAAAAGTCCAAAAGTACGAGGAGACGCCGATGCGCGGTTGGGTTCACCATATCGATCTCAGCGTTTCGGACCTCGACCGCTCCGGCGCCTTCTACGACGCGGTGCTGGGCTTCCTCGGCTATCGTCGCGGACAGCGGGGCGAGAGCTGGATCGACTGGGACATGGGCGCGCCGCATTGCGCCCCGTCGGTCGCCATCCGGCTGGCCCGGAACGACCGACGGCATGACCGCTACGCCTGCGGGCTGCACCATCTGGCGTGGGTTGCCGACTCGCGCGCCGACGTCGACCGCCTGCACGAGTTGCTCGTCCGAATCGGCGCCACGGTTCTCGATCCGCCGGCCGACTATCCGAAGTATCGCGCCGGCTACTACGCCGTGTTCTTTGCCGATCCCGACGGCTTGAAGCTGGAGTTCGTCCACACCCCGACCTAACATTCGCCATGGACCGCAACGAAGAACTGACCGTCGGGCGGCGGTTGCTCGGCCATATCGACGGCCGCACCACCGATCTCGCGGACGATCTCTTTCGCAACCGCACGATCAACTACTCCTGTGCCGAGCGCGCGCGGCTGGAGCGCGACAGGCTGTTCCGCGACCAGCCGCTGTTCATGGGGTTGTCGACCAGGCTCGCCAAGCCGGGCGACTACGTGGCCGAGGATCTCGCCGGCATGCCGGTGCTGATGACACGCGGCAGCGACGGCCAGGTACGCGCCTTCGCCAACATCTGCCGCCACCGCGGCGCGCCCGTCGCGCAAGGCTGCGGCAATGCCCGGGCCTTCACCTGCCCCTATCACGGCTGGACCTACGACCTGCAGGGCAAGCTGCTCGGCACGACCGACAAGGTGGGCTTCGCCGGCCTCGATCTTTCGCGCCACGGTCTGGTGCCGCTGCCGGCGGCGGAGAAGCACGGCATGCTGTTCGTGCGGCCCCGGCCGGGCGGCGGGGCGATCGACGTCGACACCCATCTCGGCGCGATCGTTCCCGATCTCGCGGCGCTGAGGCTCGACAGCTATCCGAACTTCTCGGTCGATCGCGTGACGCCGCGCATCAACTGGAAGTTCGCCGTCGACACCTTTCTCGAGGGCTATCACATCCCGCACCTGCACCGGAAGACGATCGCGCCCTACTTCATCGGCAATGTCGGCACCTTCGACGCCTCGGGTCTGCACGGCCGGATGTGCGTGGCGCGCACGTCGATCGACGCGGTGAGGGGCGTGGCCGAGGGCGAGCGCATCTACCGGCCGCATGTGATCTCGATCTATCAGCTCTTTCCCAACACCATCGTCATCTGGCAGGTCGATCACATCGAGATCTGGCGCGCCTTTCCGGGCCGCGACGACCCGAGTCACTGCGAGGTCGAGCTCGCGATCTACAAGCCGCGCGACACCGACAAGCCCGACGCCTACTGGGAGAAGAACCGCGACATCGCCATCCGCACCGTGCTGGAGGAAGACTTCCCGCTCGGCGAGCGCATGCAGATCGGCTTCGAATCGGGTGCCACCGAGGAAGTGATCTACGGCCGCAACGAACCGTCGCTGGTGCATTTCCATTCCTCGATCCGCCACGCGCTCGGCGTGTCGGCATGAGCGGGCGCAGCGGCCCGCCGTTCCGCGCCGACCAGGTCGGCTCGCTGCTGCGCACGGCGCCGCTCAAGCAGGCACGCACGCGGCGGGCGACGGGCGAGCTCCCGGCTGAGGGATTGAAGGCGGTCGAGGACGCGGAGATCGCCAAACTGGTGGCCAAGCAGGAATCGATCGGCTTGCAGGCCGTGACCGACGGCGAGTTCCGTCGCGCCTGGTGGCACTACGATTTCCTCGGCCATCTCGACGGCGTCGAGCTGATCAAGGTGGCGCAGGGCCTGCAGTTCAAGGGCACCGAGACCAAGGCCGAGGGGCTGCACGTCCACGGCAGGATCGACTTCCCGTCGGACCATCCGATGCTCGATCACTTCCGCTATCTCAGGTCGGTCGCGACTTCCGTGCCAAAGATGACCATCCCGTCGCCGACGGCCCTGCACTATCGCGGTGGCCGGCAGGCGATCGAGCGTTCGGCCTATCCCGATATGGAGCCGTTCTTCGCCGATCTCGGCCGCGCCTACGCCAAGGCGGTGCGCGCCTTCGGCGAGGCGGGCTGCACCTACCTCCAGCTCGACGAGGTGTTCGTCGCCTATCTCTGCGATCCGGCGCAGCGCGACTACCTGCGCGGCCGCGGCGACGATCCCGACAGGCTGCTCCATGTCTATGCCGACCTGGTGAACGCGGCCGTCGCCGGCCGTACGCCCGGCATGACCATCTCCATGCATCTCTGCCGTGGCAATTTCCGCTCGACCTGGATGGCGCAGGGCGGCTACGAGCCGGTGGCCGAGATCCTGTTCGACAGGATGGGCGTCGACGCCTACTTCATGGAGTACGACAGCGAACGCGCCGGCGGCTTCGAGCCGCTGCGGCTGCTGCCGAAGGACAAGCTCGCGGTGCTCGGCATCATGACGTCGAAGACGGGCGCGCTCGAGAGCGCCGACCAGCTCAAGCGCCGGCTCGACGAGGCGGCGAAGTTCGTCTCGCTCGATCAGCTCTGCCTCAGCCCGCAGTGCGGCTTCGCCTCGACCGAGGAGGGCAACCTGCTGGCTGAGGAGGAGCAGTGGGCCAAGCTCGCGCGCTGCGTCGAGGTGGCGCGGCAGGTCTGGGGCTAGGCGCCGCCGAGGCTTTCGCCGACCCAGCGCTCGATGCCGGCGGCGTCGAGCAGGCCCGAGCGCCGGGCAACCTCGCGGCCGCGATGCAACAGCACGATGGTGGGAATGCCCTGGATGCCGAACCGGCCGGCCAGTTCCTGCTCTTCCTCGGTGTTGATCTTGGCCATCCGCACCTTCGGTTCGAGGCGCTGCGCGGCTTTCTCGAATTGCGGCGCCATCGCGCGGCAGGGGCCGCACCACGGCGCCCAGAAATCGACCAGCACCGGCAGGTCGCTCTTCACCGCGTGCGCTTCGAAGCCGGCGGCATCGAGCGCGACCGGATGGCCGTCGAACAGCGGCGCGCCGCACTTGCCGCATTTGCCGCGCTCGCCGGCGATCAGGCGTTGCGTCGGCACGCGATTGAGCGTGCGGCAGGCAGGGCAGGCGACGAGCAGCGACTCGGCCATGGACTCACCTCGAACAGGAGCGAACATGCCAACGTTCGCCCCGAGCGGTCGTTGCCGCCTTGATCCGGATCAAGTTTCAGCGGCTGCCGAACTGCTGGTTGATCCAGACCTGCACCGTGTTCGACTCGAGGAACTGCCGGGCGGTTCTGAACTTCGCCTCGTCGACGGTGCGGCCGACGACCAGGGCGGTGAGCAGGTGGCATTCGAAGGAGACGGCGATGGCCTCGACCTGCCGCGCCGCGCCGTCGACCCGCGCGCGATGGAGTCGCGCGCGGCCGAACAGGTCGGTGATACGGATGCGCCGTCCGGCGGCGACGGGGGCGGCGTCCGCATCGAGCAGGGCGATGTCCGAGGCGCGCGCCAGCGCCGCGTCGTCGGCGATCTCGCCGTCGCACTGTGCGAGATGGCCGAGCTTCGGGCGCACGTGGATCTCGAGCTCGTGGCCGCGCCACGACTTGCCGGCGGGCCGGTCGTCCGCGGCGAGCGGCCAGGCGATCGGCCGCCAGCCCGCGGCGTCCCTCGGGCCGAGGCCGGCGTCCCATTTGGCGATCTCGCCGATGCCGGCCAGCAGCGCGATCAGGCCGGCCGCGAGCGACAATTGGATCAGCGTGCGCCGGCTGAGTTGCATGGCGCGATAACACCGTTCCCGTGCGCTGCCTGCAACCCCGTCGGCGGCAGGCCGTTCCCTGTCGGAGGGATGCGAGGAGGCGATCATGGAGCAGGACGAACGGGCACGCGACGAACGGGCACGCGACGAACGGGCACGCATCGAGCGGCTCAACCGCGAGGCTGCCCTGGAGAAGGCGCCGGACGATCCGCAGGCCGTGACGCCGCGCGACACGCGACCGCTGATCGCGCTGGTCGTCGGCGCCCTGGCGGTCACGGTCGTCGTGCTGGGATGGATGTGGATGGCCAATCCGAGCTACGACGGCACCGGTCCTCGGCCGGTCGCCGAGCGCGACGACGCGCCGTCGCCGACGGCCCATCAATGACGTGTCAGTGGACCAGCGCGGGCTCCAGCGCGTTGCGCCGGATCATCGCCAGGGCGATCTCGATGGAGGGTGCCGTGGCCATCGGCCGGCCATCGGCCGAGAAGATGCCGACCCCGAACGCGCCGTCCAGGGCGACGTCCTTGACGTAGGCGATTTCGCTCGCGCCGAGAGCGAGGAAGGCGGCGTCGCCCAACGGGCGTACGCCGGACGAACCGTCACGCATGGCGTCACGATACCCGCGCCGCGTCGGTATTCACCGCACTATCGTCTCCGGATTGGTGTATCCGGACCGCGACGTCGCCGACCACCGGGAGGTGGTCGGAACAGCGGCGGGCGGCGGAATCGGTGTGGCTGCGCAGCAGGGCCGCGCGCGGCCACACATAGATGCGGTCGAGCTGAAACAACGGGCACGCCGACGGAAAGGTGGCGTGGCGCGTGAAGGCGGGCAGGGCGCGGGCGAGAGAGTTGCGCACCGAGCCCGCCCACATCCAGTCGTTGAAATCGCCCATCGCCACGGTGGTCACCCGCTCGCGGCCCAGCATCGCGAGCAGGGCAACGGCCTGGCTGCGGCGCTCGCGCAGGCTGAGCCCGAGATGGGTGGCGACGACGCGCAGCGGACCGAACGGCGTTTCGACGCGGCTGTGGATGGCGCGCCGCGGCTCGCGTTCGGGATAGGACAGGTCGTGGACGCTGGTGTCGGTCAGCGGCCACCGGCTGATCAGCGCCTGGCCGTACTCGCCGTCCGCGGTGACGACGGTCTTGGCGCCGACGCCGTGGCTGCCCAGCGCGTGCTGCAGCACGTCGAAGGGATTGTCGACATGGGCCGCCCGCGCGCGCCGCGAATCGATCTCCTGCAGGGCGACGATGTCGGGCTCGTGACGGCGCACCAGATCGACGACGCGGTCGAGGTCGAAGCGCGGGTTGCGTCCCAGTGCGCCATGGATGTTCCAGGTCATCAGCCGAACCGCGTTCAACGGCGGCCGCGCCTCCGCCGCGACAGCAGCGCCTGGGCGCCGAACACCAGGCCGAGATAGAAGAGCAGGGCGAGTGCGAGCAGGGCGATTTCGCCGGCGCTCGGGTCCTCGATCAGCGCCATGACGCGATCGCCGATGATGGACAGCAGCAGGAGCCCGGGTGCCAGGCCGATCAGAGATCCGACGGCGAAGTCGACGAAGCCGATGCCGCCCGCGCCGATGGCGAGATTGACGACGGTGAAGGGCGCCGCCGGCACGACCCGGACGGCGGCGACCGCGAGCACGCCGCGGCGCTTGACCGAGTCGAGCGCGCGCCGGGCACGCTGTCCGAGCACGCGGATCAATGCATCCTGGCCGAAGCGCGCGCCGACGAAGTACATGAGAACCGAGCTCAGGGCCGCGCCGACGGTCGAGTAGAGCAGGCCGAGCCACGGCCCGAAGGCGGCGGCGGCGGCCAGCACCATGATGTTGAGGGGCAGCGCGACCGCGCCGCCGACGACGAACAGGCCGAGCGCCAGCAGGGGCGCCCACGGCTCGTCGCGGGCCGCGGTCAGCATGGCGGCGAGGCGCTTGGGATCGGCGATCTCGGCAAGCCCGGTATGGCGCCAGGCGAGGGTCACCCCGACGATCGCGACGAGCAGGCCGGCGACGGCCAGGACGGTCGGGCTCGGGCGCACGATGCCGGTCAGCACGCGCTTGAGGCGAAGCGGCCGCATCGGGTCGGCGATCCGCTCGACGAGGCCGGCGAGGCGGGTGCGGTCGGGCTTGCCGTCGTCGATCGGCAGGAGTCGATGGCCATTGGCGGCGAGGCTATCAGCCGCGCGCACCACCGATCCATGGCTTTCGAGGGCCCGCGCCACGTCGTCCTCGGTCACGCCGCAATGCTCGCCGAGCAGGCGGTTGCGGATGGCGGCTATGGCCGCGCGCTGACCCGCGTCGTGCGCCTCGATGGCGAGATCGCATTCGGTGTCGGCGCCCAGCGAGCGGTTGTTGAGGTTGGCCGAGCCGATGCGCAGGAACCGGTCGTCGACGATCATGACCTTCGAGTGGATCATGGTGTCGGTCGTCGTGCCGTTTTGCGCGACCGACGGATAGAGGAGCCGCACGCGGTCCTGCGCCGCCGACCGCAGGCGGCGCCAGAAGCGGATTCGGCCGTTGCGCATGGTGCGGCGCTCGACCCAGGAATCGTGGCTGCGCGGGGCCACGATCACCACTTCGAGCTTCGGCTTGCGGCGCAGGCGGCGGGCCAGGCGCCGCGCGATCAGCGGCGAGCTGAGGAACTGGTTCTCGATGTAGATCGATCGCTCCGCGCGATCGATCGAATCGACGAACAGCGCTTCGACCTCGCGCACGCGCTCGAGCGTGCCGTAGTGCGGCTGGGTGCGGGCGATGCCGATCTCGACGTCGGTGAAGTCGGGCACGACCACGGCCGGCCAGGGGTCGCCGCGCGGTGCGATTTCCGGCGTGCCGCCTTCGGCGCGGCACCAGCGGTCGCGTGCGAGCTCGGCCAGGGCGCGTGCCGCCGGCCCGTCGACCACGATCTGCACGTCGTGGAACGGCCGGTAGGGATGGCCGGCCGGATCGACGCGGGAGGCGTTGTCGGCGCAGTGGTCGCTGGTGTCCCAGCGGCGGATGGTGAGGTCGAGCCCGCCCGAGAAGGCGAGCGTGTCGTCGACGATCACCATCTTCTGGTGCTGGGAGGAGCCCAGCGGCACGGTGTCGTCGAGACAGAGCCTGATCCGGTCGGGAGTCTGCCAGTCGAGCGACAGCCTGGGAAGCAACTCGCGCTCGCCGCTGTAAAGCAGCGAGTAGTCCCACAGCAGCAGGTCGATGCGCAGTTCCGGGCGCCGCTGGACGAGCGCGGCGAGGAAGTCGGCGAAACCCGCCGGCAGGCCGTCGTCCGGCTCGCAGTCGCCGACCAGGCGGGTGCGGCTGTCGATGTCCCAGCCGACGATCAGGATCGAGTGTCTGGCCGCGAGGAAGGCGGCACGGACGGCGGCGAAGTAGGCGGCGCCGTCGATCAGCACCGCGGCGCGGCGGGCCGCCTCGACCCGCCACACGTTGCGCCCCGGCGCGAACGGGCTGGATCGGGCGGGGGCAGGCGGCCGTCGCGTCTGAAATCGGGTGTCGGCGAGACCGACGGAGCGGACGGCCGACATGTCGTCGCTCTCCCTGCACAATCCTTCCGGCATGGCGATGCAGGCAAGAGAACGAAAAATGCGGCGGGGGGTTGCGCCCGGATGGCGACGTCACTCCACGAGATCGACATGCGCCAGTTCGCGGGCGCGCAGCCAGAGGACCAGCGAACGGGCGAACAGGAATCCCGAAGCGACGACCATGACGAACTCGGACGTCGTCTCGGTGGGATTTTTGTCGGCGCGTGCCACTTCAGTGACGAACTGGACGATGGCGGCGAGCGCCAGCATCGCCGCCACCGCGATGCCATCGCGCGCCCGCCGCAGCCGCACCACGAGGTGAATCTGGTCGGCCTCGAGGGCGATCAGCGCACCGCGCGCGGCGCCCACCAGCAGACCCGCGGCGATACAGCTCCAAATCTCGGGGTCGAAGAGGTCGCGCAGATCGGGATGGCTGAGCAGGATGAGCGTCGCCAGCGCCGCCAGCACGCCCGGCACCGGCAATCGGCGGCGCGGGAAGTGATGTCGACGCTCCGCCCAGGCCGTCACCGGCGTGGCGAGGGAGGCCGCCAGCATGGCGGTCGCCGCTATGTAGAAGCCGACGTCCAAGCTCAGACCTGGTGCGCCATCGGCGGCGCCGGGATCGGCCGTACCTTCTCGTAGGCTGCGGCGGCGCGCAGGATCAGCGCGTCGCGAGCGTGGCCCGACACGATCTGCAGGCCGATCGGCAGACCCTCGCGATCGAGGCCGCAGGGGATGGTCGCGGCCGGCTGTCGCGTCAGGTTGAAAGTCAAGGTGAAGGGGGTCCAGCCGATATCGACGCCGTCACCGCCCCAGGCCGCGTTCTCGTTCACCGCGAAGGCCGTCATCGGCATGGTCGGCGTCAGCAGCAGGTCGTACTTCGCCATGAACTGATTCATGATCGCGGCGACCTGCTGGCGCTTGTGGATCGCTGTCACCACGGCTTCCTGACCTAGATTGGCGCCGACTTCGGCGGCCTTGAGCAGCCCGGGATCCATCAGGGCACGCTTCTCCTCGCTGAAGCCCTTGACGAGAATGGCGACATTGGACTGCCAATGCGCGTTCAGGATTCGGCGCGGATCGAGGCCCGATAGATCCGGTGAATCCTCGACGACCTTCGCCCCCAGCGTCCTGAAGACTTTTGCGGCGGCTTCGGTGGCGGCGCCGACGTCGCGGTCGATCTTCTCCTTCTCCACGAAGCCAAGGTTCGGTGAATAGGCGATGCGCAGCCCTTTGACTCCCTTGTCGAAGCCCTTGAGATAGTCCTCGTCATCGTCGGGGCGACCGTAGGGATCGCGCGGATCGGGCCGGGCCATCACGTTCATCATCATCGCGGCGTCCCGGACCGTGCGCGTCATCGGCCCGACGTGCGAGAGCGTGCCCTGCGCGGAGGGCGGCCACAGCGGCACGCGCGCTTGGGTCGGCTTGAGCCCGAACAGGCCGGTGAAGGAGCAGGGAATGCGCACCGATCCCGCGCCGTCGGTGCCGACCGCCAGCGTGCCCATGCCAACGGCCTCGGCGGCGACACCGCCGCCCGACGAGCCGCCCGGCGTGCGGCCGATCTTCCAGGGATTGTGCGTGGCGCCGAACAGGGCCGAATCCGTCACGCCTTTCCAGCCGTATTCCGGCGACGTGGTTTTTCCCAGCAGCACCGTGCCCGCCGCGCGCAGGTGCGCCGTCGACGGCGCGTCGACGTTCCACGGCCCATCCGGGTCGGTGGCGAGGCTGCCCATGCGCGTCGGCATGCCTTTGGTCAGCACCATGTCCTTGATCGTGATCGGCACGCCGTCGATGTCGGAGAGGCGCTTGCCGCCCTTCTTCCAGCGCTTCTCCGAGGCACGCGCCGCCCGCAGGGCGCCGTCCGGATCGAGGTGCTGGAAGGCGTTGAGCTGGGGATTGAAGGCCTCGATGCGCGCGATCGCCGCCTTGGTTGCTTCGACGGGCGATGCCTTGCGCGACTTGAAGAGCTTCACCAGCTGCCAAGCTGGCATCATCGCGAGATCGGCGGTCATTGTCTTGTCTCCGGCAGGACGGGAATCTCGATCGGGTACGCTTCGGCGTAGCGTGCCGCAGCGCCAAGCACCGTGGCATCCTTGAAGTGGCCCGCGACGATGTGCAAGCCGATCGGCAGGCCCTCGCGACCGATGCCGCAGGGCACCGAGGCGGCGGGGTGACGCGTCAGGTTGAAGGTCGAGGTGTAGGGCGACCATTGCCTGTTCGGCTTGCCGTCGGCCCCGTCGGGCATGCTCTTGCCGACTTCGAAGGGCTGGACCGCGACGGTCGGCGTAAGCAGCAGGTCGTACTTCTCGAAGAACAGGTTCCACGCCACCGCGAGCTCGCGCCGCGCGGCCTGGGCATCGACCACATCCCGCAGGGTATAGCGCTGACCGGCCCTGGCCGAAGCCAGCATGTTGGAATCGAATTCGCCGTGCCGCGACTCGGGGTAGAGCTGCAGCAGGCGCTGGGCGTTGGTGAGCCAGTGCGTCACGAAGCATTGCATGGCATCGCCGTAGGAGAAGGGCGCCTCGACCTCTTCGACCCTGTAGCCGAGTCTGTCGAAACGCTTCGCGGCCTTCGTCACGAGGGCGGCGACCTCGATGTCGATCGGATGATCGCCCATGCGGAGCAGGAAGCCGACGCGCGTCTTCTCCTTCGGCTTGGCGCCGAGCTGGCGCGTATAGTCGGTCCGGTCGGGTGGGAGCTGGGTCGGATCGCGTGGATCGGGTCGCGCGATGGCGTTCATCACCAGCGCACAATCGAGCGCGGTGCGGCACATTGGACCGGTGTTGGCGAGATCGCCGTTGAGGCCTGGCGGCCACGCCGGCACGCGCCCGTACGTCGCCTTCAACCCGACCAGTCCGCAGAAGCTCGAGGGGATGCGCACGGAGCCGCCGCCGTCGGTGCCGATGGCGAGCGGCGCCAGGCCGGCCGCTACGGCAGCCCCGGCGCCGCCCGAGGAGCCACCCGGCGTACGCCCCAGATTCCAGGGATTGCATGTGATGCCGTTCAGCGGACTGTCGGTCACGCCCTTGTGGCCGAACTCCGAACTCGTGCTCTGGGCGAAGACGATGGCACCCGCTTCGCGCAGACGCGCCACCGCCGGCGCGTCGGCGTCCGCGGGAGCCTTATTGGTGAGCTTGCTGCCCATGGTGGCAGGCCAGCCCTTGACCCGCACGAGTTCTTTGATTGACACCGGCACGCCGTCGATCGGCGACAGGGGTTTGCCCCGCTTCCAGCGTTTCTCCGAGGCGCGCGCCGTCGCCATCGCCGCTTCGCCGTCGATCCGCGTCAGCGCGTTGATCCGTGGATTGATCGCCTCGCAGCGCGCCAGTACCGCCTTCATCGCTTCGACCGGCGAGAGCTTGCCGCGCCGGTAGTGCTTCGAGATTTCTGCGGCTGTCAGTCGAGTGGGATCGGTCATGCTCCCTTTTCCTTCGCCGCGGCATACTGCCGTGAAAGCTGCTCGGCCTGGTATTCGGCCGCCATCGCCTGTTCGCTGTGGCCGAGCTTGCGCAGAAGCGCGCCAAGTGCGCGTTTGGTTCCGGGTACACCCGGGCGCTCGCGATCGTCGGCTTCGATTAGCGCCAGTGCCCGATCGTTCCAGCCGGCGCGGATCAGCGAGTCGACGTGCAGAGCGCCGAACAGCGCGCGCTGGGCGACACTGCCCCCGATCGACGGCAGGTGCGGCAGGGCGCGGCCAAACAGGTTGGCGGCCGCTGCATGATCGCCCTTCGCGTGGGCGGCGAGGCCGTGCGCGGCCGGCACGGCACAATCGGCCCACGCCGTTCGTTCATGGGGCTTGGCACGCTCGGCCCGATCCTCGAGGTTGGCCAGCATTTCGGTCACGGCGCCGTATTCGCCGGCGCGCGCGAGACCATGGAGATAGTGCAGGTCGAGGAAGGGCGAGAGATGCTCGTCGAGGCGCTGCTTCAGGTAGGTCGCGACGTCGCACCAGCGGCCGCCGACATCGACGCCATGCAGTTCGAGGCGAGCGAGCAGCGAAATCGCGTTGATCTGATCCTCGCAAAACTCCTTCCGAACTCCCCATACGCGCTTGTCGAACAGGTCGAGCGCGTCCGTGGTCCGGTCGAGATCGATCAGGAAGAGCGCGAGGTGCCACCAGTTGCGGGTGAATATGAAGGAATGACGGCCCTCCCAGGTGTCTGCCATGGAATGCAGGAAGGCCAGTCCGTCGAGCGGGCGGCCGCGCGCGCCGAGGCAGTGCGCCACGACGAGGTGGGCGCAGGGACTCCGGCGCTCGATCTCGATCGCCTTGCGGGCGGACCTTTCGGCTTCGTCGAGGCGATGAGCTTCCGCCAGCGCGAAGGCATACATCGACCAGGCATGGTGGTTGTGCAGGTTGGGCTGGAGGGCGCGTTCGCCGATGCGAAGCATCGCCTTGGTATCGCCCCGGTTGAAGGAATGCATCTGGCCGAGCCTGGCCGCCAGCAGGTCGCGCGGCCACTCCTCGACGACTTTCTCCAGGATCGACTGGCCGACATGCGTGTCGCCGGTCAGCCATGCCTCGGTGGCCGAGAGCCACGCGTGCTCGCGTGCGGTCAGGCCATGGGTCGAGAACGCGCGAGCCCGGGCAAGGTGACGCTCGGCGTCTCTCTGTCCGTCGCGCGAGTACGTGGAGAGAAGGAGATTAGCCGCCATGACCGGCAGCATGGCGCAGTTCTCTTCGCGGGAGGCCACCGCGACGAAGTCGTCGAACCGGCCACCGAAGGAGAGCCACTCGTCGCGCAGCAGGTCGAGCGATGCGATCGCTGCCCGGCCGGCGTTGCTCACCTCCAGTCCCTGTCCGTCCTGTGCCACGCTGCTGGCTCCCACTGGTCGCCAGCTTCGCATGCAATCAGACGAGGGGCAAAAGCTCGGTACCCGCCGTTTCGCGTCGACCGTGTCCGCGTCAGCCCTTGGGCGAGCCGCCGAGGAAGCAGTAGATGAGGCCGCTGCGGGATACGCAGATGTGGCTGCCGCCATCGGGGGCCAGCTGTTTCAGCACGACACGCGGCGGCACCGGGATCCACCGGCCGTTGATCATGGCCCGCCAACGACCCTCGTCGTCCTGGTAGGCGCGCGTCGGTCGGCAATCGCCTTCGACGCCGTTGCTGGTGCCGTTGCAGCACGAAAGATTGGTGCCGGGTTGCTTGAGTTCCCGATACCAGTCGTGGTGCTCGGCATGGCCCTGGCCACGATGGCCATCCTGAGCCAGGAGGCCCGCCGTAGGCGGGAAAAGCGCGGCGAGGAACAACAGCAATATGCGTGGCATGCGCGGTGCCGTCTCATCGCAAGGCCAACGTTCATAGCTATGCTACACCACCGCCCCGATTTGCGCGAGCGCGCCCACTGTGGATGGCCTTCAGCTTTGCGGCGAGCCGCCGAGGAAGCAGTAGATGTAACCGCTCTTGCTGGCGCAAATGTGACTCTTGCCGTCGGGAGCGAGACGCTGCAGAACGACCCGCGGCGGGACCGGAATCCACCGACCGTTGATCATGGCGTGCCATGCACCGTCGTCGGCCTGGCGTGCCCGTGTCGGCCGGCAATCGCCCTCGACGCCGTCACTGCTGCCGTTGCAGCATGAGTAGCCGGTGCCCGGTTGTTTCAGCTCCTTGTACCAGTCGTGGTTCTCGGCATGGTGATGGCCGTGGTGACCGTCCTGTGCCATTCCACGTACCGACAGGCTGAAAATGAGCAGGACAGCGAGGATAGCGAGGCGCATGAGGGGGACCTCCTCACGCGCTCAACGCGTCATCTCGCCGGCGGTTGCGTCGGCCGAAGCCCTTCCACTATCGCGAAGAAGTTCGGATCGTCGGCTGCCAGCAACCCGTGCCGCACGAAGAAGTCGATGAGCACGAGATTGCAATTGTACTTGAAGTCGGTGGTGTCGCGCACGGTCTCGAAGACGCGCCGGATCGGCCAGAGTTCGAACGCATGCACTTCTCCGTCATGGGCGTGAGGCGTGAAGTCCTCCGGCATTTCGAGATCGAAGCTGGTCATGATGTCGGGCTTGAGTTGGGGGCCGGACTGGTTCCAGTAGGCGATGAAACCCGTGGCCCGTGCCCGCTCGGCGAGTTCGCGCGGGATGCCGGCTTCCTCGGCGCACTCCTTTATGAGGTTCTCCTTGAGGCCGATGCCGGCGGGCTGTCCGCCGGCCACCGTGTTGTCGAGTTCGCCGGGAAAGGTCGGCTTGTCGTAGGAGCGCCGAGGCACCCAGATATGCAAGCCGTCCTTCTTGCGTACGTAGCCGGTCATGTGCGGCCCGAAGGCGCGCACGCCGAACCACGGCACCGCCGCGCGCTCCATCGTCAGCAGCGGCTGGCGCGCGAACTCCCAGGTGACGGGATACTCCTCGCCGCGCCACAGGCCCTTGAATCGACCCTGGTCGCGCAACTCGTGCAGGAAGGTGCGAATCGCCGTCGTGCGCTTGCCGGGCGAATCGAGCCCGGGATCGAGGACCCAGCTCTTCTTGTGGTGGCTGAACAGGCGTGGCTTGTCGGCCAGGGCCACTGCGAACTCGCGATGGATGAAGCCGGCGCGCTCGCGGCCGACATACCAGGGCTCGAACTGGCCGAGATCGGCATTGTTGCAGCGGGCGATGTGATCGAGGAAGGACATCGGCCCAGGCACATAGCGGGCGACGCTCCCGGTGTCATCCCGAGCGCAGCGAGGGACCTTATCTGGATCAGGAAAGATCCCCCGGCCTTTGGCCTCGGGATGACACCGAGGGTGTGGTTTGCAACAGTGCATCGAATGACAGAAGACGAACTGCAGAAGCGCCTCGAGGGGACATTGCCCCAACATGCCCGCCATGGCCTGCGTGTCGAGGAATGCCAGGACCAGGACGTGCGGTTGCGATTCTCGCCGAACGGCACGACGGGGTGGCACATGGCGACATTGCTGATCCTGGTCGACACGTCGCTGCGCGCCGCGGCAGGCGTGAATGCCGAGATCACTCATCTAGCGTTGACTCGGTTACGCGAGGTCGATCCTGGCGTCGAAGTCATCGTCCTGGCGCGCATCCTGCGGCGCGATCGGGATATGGTCCACGCCGAGGCTTGGCTGTTCAGCCATGCGGTGGTGGAGGCCGCGCTGCATGCGACAGCGACACTGTCGGTCGAAGCCTAAGCCGCTTCCTTCCAGGCGGCATCCACGATGGCGACGATGTCGCGCATGATCTGGGTCAGGTCGAAATCCTTGGGCGTGTAGACCCGCGCCACGCCGGCCTTCGTCAGCAGTTCGGCATCGGCCGGCGGGATGATGCCGCCGACCACTACCGGCACGTCGGCGATGCCGGCCGCGCGCAGGCCCGCCATGACATCGCCGACCAGCGAGACGTGGCCGCCCGACAGGATCGAGAGGCCGACCACGTGCACGCTCTCCTCGAGGGCAGCGTTGACGATGCGCTCGGGCGTCAGCCGGATGCCCTCGTAGACGACCTCCATCCCGCAATCGCGGGCGCGCACGGCGATCTGCTCGGCGCCGTTGGAATGACCGTCGAGGCCGGGTTTCCCGACCAGCATCTTGATGCGTCGGCCGAGCCGTTGCGAGACGCGTTCGACCTCGCGGCGCGCGGCTTCCAGCCGGCCGTCGCTGACGCCGACCGCGCGGCCGACGCCGGTCGGCGCGCGATATTCACCGAACACCGAGCGGAGGGTGTCCGTCCATTCGCCCGTGGTGACGCCGGCCTGAGCGCAGGCGATCGAGGCCGGCATGACGTTGCGGTCTTCCCGGGCGGCCGTGGCGAGTTCATCCAGCGCCTTCTTCACCGCCGCGCCGTCGCGCTGGCTGCGCCAGGCGTTGAGCCGCTCGATCTGCTCGCGCTCGACCGAATCGTCGACCGTCAGGATTGCGCCTCCGTCGGTCGAGAGCGGAGAGGGCTCGGCCTCGGTGAAGGCGTTGACGCCGACGACGGTCTGCTCACCCGATTCGATGGCGGCGAGACGTCTGAGGTTCGACTCGACCAGGCGCTGCTTCATATAGGCATTGTCGATCGCCGCCACTGCGCCGCCCATCTCGGCGATGCGCGCCATCTCGGACTTGGTCTCTTCCTTCAGCGCTTCGACCTTGCGTGCGATCTCCCGACTGCCATCGAAGATGTCGCCGTACTCGAGCAAGTCGGTCTCGTAGGCGACGATCTGCTGAAGACGCAGTGACCATTGTTGGTCCCACGGCCGCGGCAGGCCGAGCGCCTCGTTCCACGCCGGCAACTGCACAGAACGCGCGCGCGCGTTCTTGCTCATCACCACGGCCAGCATTTCGAGAAGGATGCGGTAGACGTTGTTCTCCGGTTGCTGCTCGGTCAGCCCCAGGGAGTTGACCTGCACGCCGTAGCGGAACAGACGCTGCTTGGCGTCGGCGACGCCATAGCGATTCGCCGTGAGGTCGTCCCACAACTCGGCGAACGCACGCATCTTGCAGATCTCCGTGACGAAGCGGATGCCGGCATTGACGAAGAACGAGATGCGGCCCACGACCTGCGGGAAATCCGCTTCGGGCACCTGGCCACGCGCCCGCACGGTGTCGAGGACGGCGATGGCGTTGACCAGCGAGAAGGCGAGCTCCTGCATCGGTGTCGCGCCCGCCTCCTGCAGGTGGTAGCTGCAGACGTTCATCGGATTCCACCTTGGAACCTCGCGATAGGTGAAGCCGATCGTGTCGGCGGTCAGCTTGAGCGACGGCTCGGGCGGGAAGACATAGGTGCCGCGCGAGAGATATTCCTTGATGATGTCGTTCTGCGTCGTGCCCTGAAGTTTTGCCCGCGCGACGCCCTGCGCCTCCGCCGTCGCGATGTAGAGTGACAGCAGCCACGCCGCCGGCGCGTTGATCGTCATCGATGTGTTCATGCGATCGAGCGGGATGCCGTCGAACAGCGAGTGCATGTCACCGAGGTGGGAGATCGGTACGCCGACCTTGCCGACCTCGCCCTTGGCCAGCGGATGGTCGGAGTCGTAGCCGGTCTGGGTCGGCAGATCGAAGGCGACCGACAGGCCGGTCTGGCCGCGGCCGAGGTTCTTGCGGTAGAGCTCGTTCGACTTGGCGGCGGTCGAATGGCCCGCGTAGGTGCGGATGAGCCAGGGCTTGTCGCGGGTCGCGGCGGGCATGGTGTAGACTGCCTACACCAATCGATGCTGCATTGCAGCATAGAATCGCAAGTTAACGCTGTGACCGACGCTTCCACCGCTGCTGCGGCTGCTGCCACCACCGACCAAACCCCGAGCAGGCCGACCTATGATGGAAGGCTGGCCGAGTTGTATGGCATCTATCTGCGCCACCTGCTGCTTATGCTGCTGACGCTCGGCTGGTCCAGATTCTGGGGCCGGACGCGGCTTCGGCGCTACCTCTGGAACCACTTCTCCATTCTCGGGGACCGTTTCGAATATCGCGGCCGGGGGATCGAACTCTTCATCGGCTTCCTGATCGTCCTGGCCGTTCTGGCGCTCTGGGGCGGCGGGGTCTGGCTGATCTGGGAGTTCTCCCTGAAGCACGACCCGGTGCCGGGTCTCGGCCTCCTCAACATTTTCTCCGTGTCGGTGGCGTTGATCGGCATTCCGCTCGCCTTCGTCGGACACTACGCCGGCTTGCGCTACCGGCTGTCGCGAACGAGATGGCGCGGGATTCGCTGTGGCCTCGACGGCTCCGCCTGGGCCTACGGCGCGCGCGCGACATTCCTCACTTTCGCGAACGCCACGACGCTGCAGCTGCTGTTGCCGGTGGTATCGGTGAACCTCGCACGACCGAGGATCGGCAACACCCGCTTCGGGACGCAGCTTTTCGAGTTCGCGGGCCAGGCGGGTGACATCTATGGTCGCTACGTCGGCTACTACTTCCTGCACATTCTCGCCTGGGGTATTGCCGTCGCCCTCGCGATCGGAACCTTCGGAGGTATCGCCGCGATCTCGGGCGTGACCGAGGACGACCTCAAGACGCTCGGCGACATGGGCAACCCGCAAACCATCCTGCTGATCGCTGCCTTGCTGTTCGGCCTCTACGTCCTGTTCGGTCTGCTGATCCTGCCGCTACGCTGCTGGTGGCAGGCCTACTTGATCCGTTATCTCGTCTCGCGCACGCGCGCCGGTGAAATCCTGTTCGCGTCGGCGATCACCACCCGGCAGATGTGGGGTTTCATGGTGGTGAACTACCTGATCGTGCTTTTGACTTTGGGTCTGGGCTGGCCATGGGTGATGCACCGGACCCTGCGCCTGATCGCTTCCCAATTGTGGATCTACGGCACACCGGACGGCGCCACCATTCGCCAACCCCCGAATCGCGGCCCGCGATACGGCGAGGGCCTGCTGGAGATGTTCGACGTGAGTGGCATATGACTCGGCTGTCGTACCACGGGGGTAACGTGGCAAAGCGCATGTCGCTGTCTTCGATCGACCTCAGTGCCATCGACCCCAAACGCGTCGAGCGGGTGGTGACGGATCGGCTGATCGCGCATCCGCTACTGCCGCGCTTCTTCACGACGCCGGCGTTGGTCGGCGGCGCCGCATTCATCTACTGGAACGTCGCGCCGCTCTGGCCGTTCGTGGTTCATGCCGCCCTGCACGTGACAGCGCTTGTGGCGCACCGGCAACTTAGGACTTTCTATCGACAGCGAGAGGATGTTCACGACCCGGCCGTGTGGCGGTTGCTCGTCACGCTCTGTCTCGCGCTCACGTCTCTCGTCAACGGCATCATGGGGGGCTACTACGTGTCGCTCCCGGGCGAGCTCGACGCCTACTTCATCCTGGTCGCCTTGTGCCTGATGACCAGCTTGTTGCCATCGCGCAACCTGGAGGGCCGAGCGTTCGTGGCGTCGTGCGCCGCCCTGTTGGTGCCGGCGGTTATGGTCATCGCCCTGGTGCGTCCGCACGGGCAGACCGCCGCCTTGAGTGCGTTCATGGTGGTTGCCGTCTATCTCGTCGTCTTGAACGCCTTTGCTTTCTTCGAGCGCCGCCGAGAACGACGTCGGATCGCCGCCGAGTTGGCGAGTGTGGATGCCATACATGTTCTCGGCGAGGCGCGGTCTCAGCTCGCGACTGCCGAGGAATCGTTGCGCACGACCCTCGATAACCTGAACGACGGTGTCTTTCGCGTAGATGCCACGCACAGGATCGCGTTCTTCAATCGCGCGATGCAGAGCCTGCACGGCATCGGCGAGGAGCAGGCGGCGTCCATTCGCACTCTCGACGACGCCCGGCGCATGCTTGCGGGTGTCGGCGAGCTTGAGCCTACCGACGGCGGCGACGTCCGCTACGTGCCGCGCGGCGACAAGATCCTCGAGTACAGATACATCCGGCTGGCCGATGGCGGGTTGCTGGGTCTGCACCGCGATGTGACGGACCTCAAGCGGCAGGAGGAGGCACTGGCGCGGGAGAAGGCTGTCGCCGACGCCGCGAGGCTCGACGCGGAGGCGGCACATGCCGAGGTCGTCAAGACCCGCCGGCTGATGGCCACCGTGCTCGACAGCATGACCGACGGCACTGTTCTGTTCGATGCCGAGCGCCGCCTCGCCGACGTGAACCGTGGGGCCACGAGCCTGTTCGGATCCGAGCCGGGCCAGCCGGAGCTCGGTGCCGCTCTCGACCATGTTGCGCGTTACACGGCGCTTGGCGAAGTGATCGTGCTGGACGAGGCACCTGCGTCGCTTCCGCGGCGGATCCACGAGGTGGCCGCAGGCCTGCATTTCGATCGCCAGATGCCGAATGGGCGGCACGTCGAGCTCACGTCGAAGCCCCTCGACGACGGCAGCATCCTCTGCGTATTCCGCGACATCACCGAGCTGAAGCAGCAACAGACTGAGCTCGAGAGCGCGCGCGACGCCGCCGAGGCGGCGAATCGCGCCAAGTCCGCCTTCCTCGCCACGATGAGTCACGAGATTCGCACGCCGATGAACGGCGTCCTCGGCATGCTCGACGTGCTCGAAGCCAAGGGCCCTGTCGAGCGATCAGGACAACGTCGTGGCGACCATGTGCGAATCGGCACATGCCCTGCTGCGCATCATCGACGACGTTCTCGACTTCTCCAAGATCGAGGCCGGTGTCGTAGAGCTGGAAGAAGCGCCATTCTCCCTGACCGGGGTCGTCGAAGGCACGATCCGGGCCCTGCGCCCGAGTGCCGACAAGCGCGGCCTGACGCTGATACCCGCGGTCGCCGCGGGCAGTATCGATACCCTGCAGAGAGACGTCACCCGCGTTCGCCAGATTCTCTACAATCTCGTTTCGCCGGCGGATAACGTCCCGTTGCGCGACTTTCTGGGGTTTGCTCGATGCCTTCGCACGCGCGCTTCTTCGATGGCGAGACGGCTGCAATGCACGACGTCGGCGTCAGAGCGACCGCTGGCGAGCTGTTGATCACACGCGCTACCGACTCGACGATCCTGGCACGGTGGCCGATAGACGAGGTGGTGGTGGTGGGCGACGCCGAACACGAGGCCGTGCCGGTTCTGGCGCGCCGCCGCCACGACGCCCGCCTCGTCATCGAGGACCACGAGACGCGCCGGAAACTGGTCGACATGGTTCCGCAGTTCGCGGCCTTGATCGGCGTGAAGCCTGCGCCGTCACGGCGTATTGCGACCTTCGGCGGCGCCCTGACGGCGGCAATCGCCCTGCTTTGGCTCGGCATCGACTGGGGCAGCGGCCACGCTGCGGCCTTCGTTCCCCATCGGATGCAGGCCAAGCTCGGACACGCCGTGCTCGGCGAACTGGTCCAGACCAAGGATCTCTGTCAGGGCGAGGCGGGATTGAGGGCGGTCCGCGAACTGGCCAATCGCTTGGCGCGAGCGTCGGACTACACCCATCCCGTCGAGGTCTATGTCGTCAAAGGCGGGCCGATCAATGCCTACACGCTGCCGGGCGGCATCCTCGTCTTCTACTCGGACCTGATCGATCGGGCGAAGGATGGGACGCAGGTCGCCGGGGTGCTCGCCCACGAGATCGGTCACGTCGTGCATAACCATCCGATGAAGGGCCTGGTGCGACAGTTCGGGGTCGAGATCGTCGCGCGGGCGCTTACAGGAGGCTTCTCCGAGATCGGCACTCTCGCTTCGGGCGGAGGTTTGCTGCTGGCGTTGCGCAACGGACGCCGGTTCGAGCGCGAGGCCGACGCTACCGCGGTCGAGCTTCTTGAGGCTATCGGCGTCCGGGCCGACGGCGTGGCCAGCTTCTTCGAACAGCTCCTCGAGCGGGAACAGCACGATACGGCGGAAGCCGTCGGCATCTGGTCGAGTCATCCGCCGACGCGCGAGCGCATTGCCGCGACGCGCCGGCCGGCCACGGGTCGCCCGCCCTTCTCCGATGTGGAATGGAAGGCATTGCGCGATGTCTGCAAGTGAAGCATTTTCTATGCGATGCCTCTTCGATGGGAAGTCGATCACGACCAACGGCTGGTCGTCGTCACGGCTGACGGTCTGGTTCAGCTCGAGGACGTCGAGCAGTATCTTGACGCCATCGTCATCGAAGACGCGATGCCCTACCGCAAGATCTTCGACGCGACTCGCATTGTGCCTGTCGCGACCGATGACGACGTCATGCTTCTTGGTGCCCGGATGCGCGCTTATGTGGCGACGCTGGAGGGAGGGCCCCTGGCCTTCGTCGTGACCACCCCTGAAGCGCGGGTCTTCGTCGACCGATACATCAACCTGACCGGAGCACGTCGGCCGGTACGCATTTTTTCCCGCGTCGAGGACGCACGGGCGTGGTTGCGGGATCTGTAGTAGGACTCGCAGGCGGGAGTCGGCGGCCGCGCCGCGGGGGGAGAACTAAAAGGGCGCGGACGGGCCACCGACGGCGTCGCCGGCTGCGAAACGACGACGCTGGTCAGCTAACGCACTTCCGGGATCGATCGTTACGCCTGCCTCTGAAATGCCACGGGGTGATCCTCAGCCCTTCATGCGCTGTCCACCGATCCTGAAGTCCTTGAGTATCTCGGGCCGGAAGGAAAGCCCGTGGCCGGGACGCTCCGGCGGTCTCATGAGGCCGTTTCGATCGGGCAGCACGGGCTCGATCCAGAGATCGTCGTTCCAGTCCATGTATTCGAGGTAGTTGGCGTTGGGTATCGACGCCAACAGATGCACCATTTGCTCGTGGAAGAGATGGGGCGCGAGGCGGATGCCCCACGGTTCGGCGGCAGCGGCGATCTTGCGCAGTTCTGTATAGCCGCCGCGCATCGGGTCGGGCTGCAGGATCGGCACGGGGTGCGGGGCCTCGAGGAAGGGCCTGAGGTCGTTGCGCGTGAAGTGGCTCTCGCCACCGACGATGCGGGTTTTGAGCGCGGCGGCTATACGGCGGTAGCCGGAAAAGTCCTCGGCCACCACCGGCTCCTCCAACCAATAAGGATCGTACTCGTCGATGCGATGGCCGGCCTGAATCGCGGTATCGGCGTCCCAGCCCATGTTGACGTCGATCATGATCTCCACGCCGCCGCCCAGCGCCTCGCGCATGGCCTTCACGTTCTGTACGTCCTCGCGCCACGGCCGAATGTGCGCGACCTGCATCTTGATGGCCTTGAGGCCCTGCCCGGTGAATTCCCTGGCGCGGGCGATCATGCCGTCGCGACCGAGGCCGCGGAACACGCCCGAACCGTAGGCCGGCACTTCGGCACGGCACGCGCCCCACAGCCTGAACAAAGGCAGGCCGGCGCGCTTGCCGACGATGTCCCACAGCGCCATGTCGACCGCGCTTTGGGCGAACACCGTCACACCCATGCGTCCCAGCCAGAAGTTGTTTTTGTAGAGCGTCTGCCAGATTCCCTCGATCTCGGTGGCGTCGCGGCCCAGCACGCGGGGCGCTATCAGTTCCTTCATGCAGGCGTCGATCGTGTGCAACCCGCCACGCAGGGGCTGCAGATAGCTCATGCCGACGAGGCCGCCCTGAGTTTCGATCTCCAGGACATAGATTTCGCGGTTGGGGTCCGACAGGATCCCGGCGGCCGGCGGCTTGCCGCGCCATGGCACCTGCAGCAGCGTGGAGCGCAGTTCGACGATGGTGGTGGCCGTGGTCATAGGGCATAACTCCCGCGTCTTTTCCTGCCCATGATGCCATCGCCATGACTTCGTCCAACCGTCTCTATCTGTTCGACACCACTCTGCGAGACGGCGCCCAGACCCAGGGCGTCGATTTCACCGTTGCGGACAAGGCGGCGATTGCGCGCGAGCTGGATCTGCTGGGCATCGACTACATCGAGGGCGGCTGGCCCGGCGCCAACCCGACCGACGATCGCTTCTTCGCGGATCCGCCGGAGTTCAGGAATGCCCGGTTCGTCGCCTTCGGCATGACGCGCCGCGCCGGCCGCAGCGCCGCCAACGATCCCGGCCTGAACGCCATCCTGCAGACCAGGGCGCGCAACGTCTGCATGGTCGGCAAGACCTGGGACTTCCACGTCGATGTCGCGCTCGAACTCGATCGCAACGAGTATCTCGACATGATCGCCGACTCCGTCGCCCATGCGAAGACGCGTATGGACGAGGTCCTGTTCGACGCCGAGCACTTCTTCGACGGCTACAAGGCGAACCCGGACTACGCCATGGCCTGCCTCAAGGCGGCGGACAGGTCGGGCGCGCGCTGGCTGGTGCTGTGCGACACCAATGGCGGCAGCTTGCCGCACGAGATCGAACGCATCGTCGGCGAGGTCTGCAAGACGATCCCCGGCGACCGCCTCGGCATCCACACCCACAACGACACCGAGAACGCCGTCGCCAACACGCTCGCGGCCGTTCGCGCCGGTGTGCGCCAGGTGCAGGGCACGATCAACGGGCTCGGCGAGCGCTGCGGCAACGCCAACATGATCGCGCTCATCCCCAATCTCGTGCTCAAGATGGGCTTCGAGACGGGCCTGAAGGAGGGCGCGATGCAACGGCTCACGCATCTTTCGCGCCTGCTCGACGATCGTCTCAACGTCGTGCCGAATCGCAGCGCCGCCTATGTCGGCTCGCGCGCTTTCGCCCACAAGGGCGGCCTGCACGTGTCGGCGGTCGAAAAGGACCCCAGGACATACGAGCACGTCGATCCCGAGGTCGTCGGCAACCAGCGCATCATCGTCGTGAGCGACCAGGCCGGCCGCTCCAACATCATGGCGCGTTTCCGCCAGATCGGGCTCGAGGTCGACGCGAAGGATCCGGGCGTCATGCGGCTGCTCGAGATCGTCAAGGACCGCGAGGCCGAAGGCTACGCCTATGACGGGGCCGATGCTTCGTTCGAGCTGCTGGCGCGTCACGAGCTGCACACCGTGCCCGACTATTTCAACCTGCAGAGTTTTCGCGTGCTGGCCGAACGGCGTATCAACGCCAGAGGCGAACGCATCACCCTGTCGGAAGCAACCGTGAAGCTCGACGTCGCCGGCAAGCGGGCGATGGAAGTGGGCGAGGGCAATGGTCCGGTGAACGCCCTCGATGCTGCGCTGCGAAAGGCGTTGGTTCCGATCTATCCCGAGTTGCAGGACATGCGCCTCATCGACTTCAAGGTCCGCATTCTCGATGCGGCAGGCGGAACGGCCGCTACAACCAGGGTCATGATCGAAAGCGCCGACGGCAAGGGCCGGCGCTGGTCGACGATCGGCGTTTCGCCCAACATCGTCGATGCGTCCTACAATGCCCTTTACGATGCCATCACCTATAAGTTGTTCCGGGACGGCGCCAGGCCGGCGCAACCGACCTAGCTGCCATGCCTCCCCGTTCGGTTGACGATAGGGGCCATGGCGCGGAGCATGCGTAAGTGCGAGACGGAGAAGAACTGAAGGAGGGAGAGGCGCCGATATCGGCGCGCGCGTTGCGCCGCCCGGTGATGGAGCGCCGGGCCGTGGCTCGCCTCGTGATGTGGTCGCTGCCCTTCCTGGTCGCCGCGGTGGCGCTGTTCGTGTGGCTGGGAGCGGGGCGCTACACCTCGACCGACAACGCCTACGTCAAGGGCGACCGCGCCGCCATTGCCACCGAGCTGAGCGGGTTGATCGTCGAGGTTCCGGTGCAGGAGAACCAACGCGTGTCGCGCGGCCAGCTCCTGCTGCGCCTCGACGACCAGCCCTACCGCCTGGCGCTCGCCAAGATCGAGGCCGAGATCGAGAACCAGCGCGCCGAGATCCGGGGCCTGCGTGCGCAGTGGCGCAGCAAGCGCGAGGAGATCAAGTCGGCGCTGAGTCAGCAGGTCTATTTCCAGGCCGACTACGACCGGCAAAAGGAGCTCGCCGAACGCAAGATCGCCTCGGCCCAGCGCCTCGAAGAGGCGCGGCGCGATCTCGAGGTAGCGCGCCAGCGCATCTCCACGGCGCAGGAGGATCTCACGCGGATCGAGGCGGCGCTGGCCGGCGATCCCAAGATCCGCGTCGATGAACATCCCAGAGTCAAGCAGATGATGGCGGCGCGCGAGGAAGCGCTGCTCAACCTGCGCAAGACCATGATCGAGGCGCCGATCGACGGGGTCGTCTCCAAACGTCCCGTGCCCGGAACCTATGCGACTGCCGGCATGCCGGCCATCGTGGTGGTTGCGGACCGAGATCTCTGGATCGAGGCCAACTTCAAAGAGACCGAACTCACGCGCGTGCGGGCGGGCCAGCCCGTGACGGTGCGCATCGACACCTACCCGGACGTGGTCTGCGTCGGCACCGTGGCGTCGATCGCCCAGGCCACGGGTGCGGAGTTCGCCGTGCTGCCGCCGCAGAATGCGTCGGGCAACTGGGTGAAGGTGGTCCAGCGCATCCCGGTGCGGGTCACGGTGAAATGTCCGGAGGACGCACCTCCGCTGCGCGTGGGCATGAGCACGACCATCGAGATCGACACCGGCCACAAGCGCTCGTTCAATGACGTGCTGAAGGCGGTCGGGCTCGCGATGTGACCGATCCGGCCGTCCTGCGCCGGCGCCGGCTGATCACCGTCGTCGTCATGATGGCGACCATCATGCACGCCCTCGACGGCACCATCGCCAACGTGGCGCTGCCGTCGATCCAGGGCTCGCTGTCGGCCACCCAGGAGCAGGTCTCCTGGGTGGTGACGTCCTACATCGTCGCATCCGCGATCATGACGCCGTTCGCCGGCTTCTCCGCGACTCGCTTCGGTCTGCGCACGACACTCTTCGCCTGCGTCATCGGCTTCACTGTGGTGTCCATGTTGTGCGGAGCGGCGCAATCGCTCGACCAGCTGGTCCTGTTCCGCGCCCTGCAGGGCGGCTTCGGTGCTGCGCTGGTGCCGGTGTCCCAGGCCATCATGATGGACACCTTCCCGCGGGAGGAGCAGGGCAAGGCGATGGCGATGTGGGGTGTGGGCACCATGATCGGCCCCATCGTCGGCCCGTCGCTCGGCGGCTGGCTGACGGACGAGCTGTCGTGGCGCTGGGTCTTCTACGTCAACCTGCCGGTCGGCCTGATTTGTGCCTTCGGTGTCCTGGTCCTGGTGCGCGACAGCGCGCACGACCGGCCGCGCCCTTTCGACCTGCTCGGCTTCGTGCTGCTGGCGATCGCCATCGGCATGTTCCAGCTGATGCTCGATCGCGGCCAGCAGCTCGACTGGTTCGATTCGCTCGAGATCGTGGTCGAGGGGCTGATCGCGGGCGTGGCCTTCACGATGTTCCTGATTCACATGCTGACCGACCGCCAGCCCTTCCTGTCGCGCGATCTCTTCCGCGACCGCAACCTGACCGTGGGGCTGGTGTTCACGGCGCTCGCCGGCCTCGTGCTGATCGTGACGGCGACGCTGATGCCGCCCTTCCTGCAGCAACTCAAGGGATATCCGGTGCTGACCACCGGCATCGTCCTGGCGCCGCGCGGCGCGGGCATGATGGTGGCGATGATGCTGGTGGCGCGCCTGATCGGGCGGTTCGACGCGCGCTGGCTGGTGGCGATCGGCTTCCTGCTCTGCGCGCTGTCGCTCTGGGACATGACACGGTTCAACCTCGACGTCAGCGAGAGCCACATCGTGTGGAACGGTGTGCTGCTGGGCTTCGGGCTGGGCCTCGTTTTCCCACCGCTCACGACCCTCACCTTCGCCACCCTGCCGGCGCGGCTGCGCACCGAGGGCGCGGCGATGAATGCGCTGTTGCGCAATCTCGGCGCGTCGATCGGGCTTGCCGTGCTGGTCGCCCTGCTCGCGCGCAACAGCCAGACCAACCGCAGCGAGCTCGTCGAGCAACTCACGCCCTACAGCGCTGGTTGGCCTTTCGGCAGCACGATGCCCGGCGCCGATTCGACCCTGCTCGCCGTATGGGAAGCCGAAATCAATCGCCAGGCGGCGATGATCGGGTATCTGAACGATTTCCGGGCCATGACGATCTGCACCGTGTTGGTGCTGCCGCTGCTCTTCTTCATGCGCAAGCAGATGCTCCTGCGCTAGAACAGTCCGGATGGGACGGGCTTCCAAGGGAAAGGCGACGGTCGGCGCGATGCCGGTGGTCGTGCTGGTGCGGCCGCAACTCGGCGAGAACATCGGCATGGCGGCGCGCGCCATGCTGAACTGCGGCCTCGACTCGCTGCGACTGGTCGAGCCCCGCGATGGCTGGCCCAATTCCAAGGCCCAGCGCGCCGCCTCCGGGGCCGACGTAGTGCTCGATCGGGCACAGGTCTTCGCGAGCGTGGCAGAGGCGGTTGCCGACCTGCAGCATGTCGTCGCCACAACTGCGCGCAACCGCGAGCTTGCCCAACGTATCGTCACGCCGCGCCAGGCGGCGGGCGAGATGCGGGGCTGGATCGCCGATGGCCGGCGGGTCGGCGTCCTGTTCGGACCGGAGCGCACCGGGCTGGAGAACGACGACATGGTGGTCGCCGACACGGCCCTTTCCATCCCGCTCAATCCGCAGTTCTCGTCTCTCAACGTGGCGCAGGCCGTGTTGCTGGTGTCCTACGAATGGGCGGCCTCGGCCGACATCACGCCGGCGTCGCGCATGTCGGACCATTCGACCCGACCCGCGACCAAGGAAGAGCTGCAGAACCTGTTCGACCATCTCGAGCGGACGCTCGACCAGTCGGGCTTCCTGCGGCACAAGGCGATGCGGCCAGCCATGGTGAACAACCTGCGTGCCCTTCTGCAGCGCGCCGCCATGACGGAGCAGGAAGTGCGGACCTTTCACGGCGTCATCAAGTTTCTCGGCAAGCGCAAGCACGACGATTAGAAGGAAGGGAGTGATTATGCCCACCACCGCCAGCATCTCCTGGGTCGAGGGCGCGCTGTTCGTGGCCGAAAGCGGCAGCGGCCACACCCTCACCATGGATGGATCGCCCGACGTCGGCGGACGCAACCTCGCGTCTCGGCCGATGGAAGTCGTGCTGATGGGCATGGGCGGCTGCACGGCCATCGACGTGGTCTCCATGCTGAGGAAGCAACGGCAGGATATCGAAGGGGTGGAAGTTTCGCTGGTTGCCGAACGGGCGGATGACCATCCGAAGGTCTTCACCCAAGTGAAGCTCACCTACACGGTACGCGGTCGCAAACTGAACAAGGCACTGATCGAACGGGCCATCAGCCTGTCGGACGAGAAGTACTGCTCAGCAACGGCGATGGTGAGGAAATCGGCCGACGTGACGCATGAGATCGTGCTCGTCGAGGTCTAAGCCCTTGTAGAACAAGGACGAACGCCGGCTTGACTGAGGCGCCGGCGCAAGTATCTTCCGCGCTCTTCCGGAGAACGTGGTTGGGGGCTTCCGGGCCCGCATCCCGCCCCGATCCCAGTATCGGACCCAGGCCTATCCGGACAAACGGCGTCGTATGGCGCGCAACAACGGAGTGTCCGCGTGAGCAAGCGCGAGAATTCGAAGTACAAGATCGACCGCCGCCTCAGGGTGAACCTGTGGGGCCGTCCGAAAAGCCCGATCAACAAGCGCGAATACGGTCCCGGCCAGCACGGCCAGGCGCGCACCAAGCCGACCGATTACCGCCTCCAGCTGATGGCCAAGCAGCGGCTGAAGGGTTACTACGGCTCGGTCTCGGAGCGGCAGCTCCGGCGCTATTATCTCGAGGCGATGCGCCGCAAGGGCGACACCGGTGAGAACCTGGTCGAGCTGCTGGAGCGCCGCCTGGACGCGGTCTGCTACCGTATGAAGTTCGCGATCACCCCGTTCGCCTCCCGCCAGTTGGTCAGTCACGGTCACGTCAAAGTGAACGGCAAGCGGGTCAACATCGCCTCCTACTTGGTGCGCGACAACGACGTCATCGAGCTGACGCCCAAGGCCAGGGAGATGGCGCGCGTGCTCGAGGCGACGCAGTCGGCCGAACGGGACGTGCCGGAGTACGTTTCCGTCGACCACAAGGAGATGAAGGGCACTTTCGTACGTGGCCCGAAGCTCGCCGACGTGCCCTATCCGGTCCAGATGGAGCCGTCGCTCGTGGTCGAGTACTACAGCCGCTAAACGGCCCAGATTCAGCCGAAAGCCCGCCCTTCGCGGCGGGCTTTTTGCTTTCGGAGACCGGCAGAAGGAGGCCGATCCGACTGTCCGCCCGTCGGGCGCCGGACTATAATGACTCTTGGGTGGGTTCTAGGAGAGTGTCGAGATGCGCATGGTCCGGTGGGCGGTCATGGCTTCCGTCGCCGTTGTGGCCTGCGGTGCCGCCTATCTCTATCGCGACGATATCGCCCAGAGACTGGGGCTGGCGCATGCGGCTTCCGCCGAAAAGGGTGCGAGCCCGGCGGCCAGCGCGCAACCCCAAGGGCGGCGGGGGCGACTCAATCCGGGCGGCGCCGTTCCTGTCGTCGTCTCCCAGGTGAGCCAGAAGTCCCTGGCGGTGGTGATCGAGGCCGTGGGCACGGTTCAGGCCATCGCCTCGATCCAGATCAAGGCGAGGCTGGACAGCCAGATCATGAAGGTCAACGTCGAGGAAGGCGCGTTGGTCAGGGAAGGTGATCTGTTGTTCGAGCTCGATTCGCGTGCTTTGCGCGCGCAGCTGGCGCAGATCGAAGCCCAGATTCGCAAGGACGAGGCGCAGGTGGCCCAGGCCCGACGCGACCTGCAACGCGCCGAGGAACTGCTGGCGCGCAATGCCGGCACCATCGTCCAGCGCGACACTGCGTTGACCGCGCTCAAGGCCGCCGAAGCCCAGCTTCAGGCGGACGAGGCGGCGAAGACGAGCGTGCTTACCTCGCTCAGCTTCACCGAGATCCGCGCACCCGTGTCGGGCCGAATCGGTTCGATCTCGAGCAAGGCCGGAACAGTGGTGCGCGTCGGTGACAATACCGCGACCAGCGCGCTCGCCGTGATCAATCAGATCGACCCGATCTACGTCAGTTTTGCCATACCGCAGGTCTATCTTCCCGACCTGCGTGCCGCCATGGCGCGTGGCGACGTGAAGGTGAACGCCTTTGTGAACGAATCCTCGCCCAAGCAATCGGGTGTCATGGCGTTCCTCGAGAACACCGTCGATCCCAACACCGGCACCGTCACGGCCAAGGCGCGCATCGACAATGCCAACGAGGGTTTGTGGCCCGGCCAGTTCGTGCGTGCCGAAGCGATCCTCGGCATAGAGGCGAACGCCATTGCCGTGCCGACCGCGGCCGTGCAGCTCGGGCCGCAGGGTCCCTTTGTGTTCGTGGTCAAGGACGGCAACGTCGCGGAGTTGCGGCCGATCGAGGTGAAGCGCACGCAAGGCGGCGAGTCCGTGGTCGGCAAGGGCCTGGCCGCGGGCGAGTCCGTCGTCGTCGACGGTCATCTTCGGCTGGTGAACGGTGCCACGGTCGTCGTGCGCTCCACCCCGCCGTCGGCGCCCGCAAATGCGCCGCCGCGCGGGTGAGAAAAGAGGGGAGAGGCAATGCTGTCGGCGCTCTGTATCCGTCGCCCGGTAATGACCATCCTGGTGATGCTGTCGTTCGTGGTGGCCGGCGGCTTCGCCTACAAGGAATTGCCAGTGGCGGCGATTCCGCGGGTGGACTTCCCGACCATCCAGGTCACCGCGCAATTGCCGGGCGCCAGCCCGGAGACGATGGCCGCGTCCGTCGCGTCGATCCTGGAACGACAGTTCTCCACCATCTCCGGCGTGACCGCGATGACCTCGACGTCGTCGCTCGGCAACACCAACATCGTTCTCCAGTTCGATCTCAATCGGAACATCGATGGCGCGGCACTCGACGTGCAGTCGGCCATCTCGGCGGCCTTGCGCCGCCTGCCGCCGGAGATGACGACGCCGCCCGGCTTCCGCAAGGTCAATCCGGCCGACTGGGCCGTCATGTTCATGGCGTTGCGCTCTTCGCAGGTGCGCCTTTCGGACATCGACGCCTTCGCCAACCGGGCGATCATGCCGCGGATCTCGACCCTGCCGGGCGTTGCGCAGGTCCTCATCTGGGGCTCGCAGAAGTACGCCGTGCGGGTGCGGGCCGATCTCGACCAGCTCGCCGTGCGGGGCCTCACGTTGAACGACCTGCAGACGGCCGTGGTCACCGCCAACTCGACGCGGCCGGTCGGTTCGATCTCCGATCGGCGACAGAACTCCATCCTCGATGCGACCGGGCCGATCACCAAGGCGGCCGACTACATGCCGGTGATCATTGCATGGCAGAACGGCGCGCCGGTGCGCATCTCCGACGTGGCGACCGCGGTCGACAGCGTAGAGAATGACAAGGTCGCGAGTTGGGTCGACGGCACGCGGGCCATCGTTCTCGGCGTCTACAAGCAGCCGGATGCCAACACCGTCGAGGTTGTCGACAGGGTCAAGGCGATGCTGCCGTCGATCGAGGCCGACTTGCCACCCGGCGTCGAGCTCACCCTGCTCGCGGACCGCTCCGAGTCGATCCGTCACGCCATCGCGGACGTCCAGTCGCACCTGCTGCTGGCCGCCCTGCTGGTCGTCGGTGCGATCTACTTCTTCCTGCGTAGCGTAAGAGCGACGATCATCCCGGCGATCGCGCTGCCGATCTCCATCATCGGCACCTTCGCCCTGATGTACGTATGCGGGCACTCGATCGACAACATCTCGCTTCTGGCCTTGACGCTTGCCGTCGGCTTCGTGGTCGACGACGCCATCGTCATGCTCGAGAACATCATGCGCCACGTCGAGGCGGGCGAGAAGCCGATGGAGGCAGCCTTCAAGGGCTCGAAGGAGGTCGGCTTCACCATCGTCTCGATGACTCTGTCGCTGGTCGCCGTGTTCATCCCCGTGTTGTTCATGGGCGGCGTCGTCGGCCGGATGTTCAACGAGTTCGGCCTGGTCATCAGCTTCGCCATCCTGATTTCCGGCGTCGTCTCGCTGACACTGACCCCAATGCTGTGCTCCCGCATGCTGAAACCCATTGATCACGAGGAGCGGCACAACGCGATGCTGCGCGCATTCGAGTGGAGCTTCGCCAAGCTGACCGCGGGCTATTCGTGGGCGCTCGACAAGACGGTGGCCATGCCGCGCACGATTCTCGGCATGACGGCAGGCACGGTCGTGGTCACCTTCATCCTTTTCGGCGCGGTTCCAAAGGGCTTCTTTCCAACGGAGGATATCGGGCAGCTCTCCGGCGCCACTGTGGGACCTGACGATGCGTCGTTCGAGGCGATGGTGGCCCGGCAGTCGGCGCTTGCCGAGCTCGTGCGGCGCGATCCGGACGTCAAGTCGGTTCTGTCCATCGTCGGCGGCGGCAACGCGGCCGCGACGATCAACTCGGGTCGGATGTTCGTCGTGCTGCGCGACAAGCCCGAGCGCAAGGACAGCGCCGAGCAGGTGATCGCACGATTGCGCCGGGCGACAGCTTCGGTCCCCGGCATCAACGTCTTTTTCCGGCCCGTTCAATCGATCAACCTCGGCACGACGTTGACGCGAGGCGCCTACCAATTCGGTTTGCGCTCCAGCGACCTTGCCGCGCTGCGCGAGTTCGCACCGCGCATGGAGGAGCGGCTGCGCCGGCTGCCCTCGGTGGTCGATGTGAACTCCGACCTGCAGGTGCGTGCGCGCTCGACGGTCATCGATGTCGATCGCGATATCGCCGCGCGGCTCGGTCTGTCGGTCGATCAGATCCGGTTGATGCTCTATTCCGCCTTCGGCAGCCGCCAAGTCTCCACGATCTATGCGGCCGACGACACGTACCAGGTGATTCTCGAGGCCGATCCCAAGCATTCCGACGTCAACGACGTGCTGCGACGCGTACAGGTCCGCACACCGAGCGGCGCGCTGGTTCCGCTCGACACCGTCGCCAAGCGCAGCGACAAGCCGACGACGCTGACGGTCAACCATATCGCCCAGCTTCCCGCCGTCATCCTGTCCTTCAACCTCCCGCCGGGGGTGGCGCTCGGCCAGGCCGTGACCGACATTCAGGCGGCCGCAGCCGAGATCGACCTGCCGCCGCAGATCACCACCAGTTTCGAGGGCAGTGCCCAGGTATTCCAGGCGGCGCTCGCCAACCAGGGATTGCTGCTGTTCGCGGCGATCCTGGTCATCTACATCATCCTCGGCATTCTCTACGAAAGCTTCATCCACCCGCTGACCATCCTGTCCGGCCTGCCGTCGGCCGGCATCGGCGCGCTCGCCATCCTGATGCTGTTCAACATGGATCTCAGCGTCATCGCCATGATCGGCATCGTCATGCTGATCGGCATCGTCAAGAAGAACGCCATCATGATGGTCGATTTCGCCATCGAGCGTCGCGCACTCGGTGCGACGGCTGAGCAGGCGATCGTCGAGGCCGCGCGGTTGCGCTTCCGTCCCATCATGATGACCACGGTCTGCGCGTTGCTCGGCGCGCTGCCGATCGCCATCGGCGCGGGCGCAGGCGCCGAGCTGCGCCAGCCGCTGGGCATAGCGGTGGTAGGCGGTCTGCTGGTGTCACAGGCGCTCACGCTCTTCATCACCCCGGTGGTCTACATCTGGTTCGACAAGCTGACCGGCATGCGCATGAGCCCGGGCTGGGCGCGACGCTGGCGTACCGGTGGCCGTGTCACCGCCCGCCCGGCCGAGTAGTTCATCGGCATGGACGACGACGAGATTGGGGCCTTCGTCCCCGGGCCGAGAGCGCGTGTCGAA
The DNA here is from genome assembly GCA_025808875.1 of Enhydrobacter sp. NCBI lineage: Bacteria > Pseudomonadati > Pseudomonadota > Alphaproteobacteria > Hyphomicrobiales > Enhydrobacter > Enhydrobacter sp. Next base: position 669,845 of record CP075528.1, read on the forward strand.
GGCCGGGCCGGCGGGCCACTGAGCGGACTCACTTTCGCCGCCAAGGATCTGTTCGACGTCGCCGGCGTGCCGACCGGCGGCGGCAACCACGATTGGCCGGTGGGCCGCAGTCTTCCGGTGCGCCATGCCTGGGCGGTCCAGACCCTGCTCGATGCCGGCGCAACGCTGGTCGGCAAGACGATCACCGACGAGGTGTCGCTCGGCATCCTGGGCGAGAATGCCTTCGACGGCACGCCTCGCAACGTTCGTGCTCCTGACCGCGTGCCCGGCGGCTCTTCATCTGGCTCGGCGGCCGCTGTGGCGGCGGGCCTCTGCGACACCGCGCTGGGCACCGACACCGGTGGTTCGGTGCGCGTGCCGGCGAGCTTCTGCGGCCTCTACGGCATCCGGCCGACGCATGGTCGCCTCGACCTTTCCGGCATGCTGCCGCAGGCACCGACTTCCGATACGACGGGATGGTTCGCGCGGGATGCGCAAACCTTCACTCGGGTTTCGGCGGTCCTCCTGCAGGAGCGGATTCCGTCGAAGTTGCCGCGGCATCTCGTCGTCGCCGTCGACGCCTTCGGGTTCGCTGACGCCGGCGTGGGGGCGGCGTTGCGCCCGATGGTCGCGCGCCTTGCGCGGCTGATCGGCCACAGCCGTGAGGACATCATGGCGCCGCAGGGGTTGTCGGTTTGGGCACGCGCGCAGCGCACGCTGCAGCCCCATGAAGCCTGGCTGACATTCCGGGACTGGCTGGATGAGCGCAATCCGCGGTTCGCCTTCTCGGTCGCGCGGTCGCTGGTGATGGGCTCGATGATATCCGCGAGCGAGCGGAGCTGGGCGGCGTTGATGCGCCAGGAGGTCCGTGCGCGCATGGCCCATCTGGTGCCGCCGGACACGATCCTTTGCCTGCCGACGACGCCGTTCCCGGCGCCGCGGGTCGGCCAGAGGCTGTCGCAGCTCGATCCACTGCGCGACCGTATCACCTGCCTTTGTGCGCAGGGCGGACATGCCGGGCATCCGCAGGTCAATCTGCCCGGTGCGATGGTGGACGGCCTGCCCGTCGGATTGTCCATCGTCGGGGCGCGTGGCGACGATGCGCTGCTTGTCTCCGTCGCGCGCGCGTTGGCCTCCGACGCGGCTTGATCCATTCCGTCGTAGGAGGACCGATGGCTACCGAGAAGCAGAAGATGCTGGCCGGAGAACTCTATATCGCCGCAGGCGAGGAACTCGCGTCGGATGCGCGACGAGTCGCCGATTGGCTCGATCGATACAACGCATCGATCGCCCGCACCCAGCAGGACTATGCGTCTCTGTTGCGCGAACTTCTGGCGGAGGTCGGCGAGGGTTCCTATGTCCGCCCGCCCTTCCACTGCGACTATGGCTACAACATCAGCCTCGGGCGCGGCGTATTCCTGAACTTCAACTGTGTGATTCTCGATGTGGTGCGGGTTGCGATCGGCGACGGCACGCAGATCGGTCCGAACGTGCAGATCCTTACGGCCGATCATCCGCGCGATCCCGCCCAGCGCCGGGCCGGCCTCGAGTTCGGCCGGCCCGTGATGATCGGGGCAAATGTGTGGATCGGTGGCGGCGCGATCGTGCTGCCCGGCGTGACGATCGGCGACGATGCCATCGTCGGAGCCGGCGCCGTGGTCACGCGGGACGTGCCGGCGGGCGCCACCGTTGTCGGGAATCCGGCCAGGGAGAGGTGAGCGTGATGGACATGACTCCGAACGTTCCGGAAGTCGTCGAGGAAGTCAGGGTGCTCTTCGAGCGCTACGAACAGGCGCTGATCGACAAGAATGTCGAGGTGCTCGACGGAACCTTCTGGAACAGCCCGCACGCGATCCGGCTGGCCAACAACGAGCACGGCTACGGATTCGATCGGATTCATGCCCATCGCGTCGCCCGGCCGCCCGGCCCGGGCACGAAGGAAAGGCGATTGCGCCTCGACATCATCACCCTGGGTCGCGACATCGCCACCGTGACGCTGATCTACAAGGTGCGCGGCCGCGACATGACCGGCCGGCAGATGCAAACCTGGGTGCGCTTTCCCGACGTCGGGTGGAAAGTGATCGCGGCCCATGTCTCGATGATCGGCGACCAGCCGGTCCTGTAGCAAAGAGCAAGGTGAGGAAACCATGAGCGTTCCCGCGACGCCGCGTCTCGGCAATACCCTGCCGCCGAACCCCGAATGGGTCGCCAGGCTGAGCGAGCCGGCGCTCGAGCCGGACCTGCCGATCGTCGATCCGCACCACCATCTTTGGGAACGCGAGAGCCAGCTCTACATGCATCGCGACCTGCTGGGCGATCTGCGCACGGGACACAACATCGTGGCGACAGTCTACGTCGACTGCCGCTCGATGTACCGCAGGGACGGGCCGCCCGAGATGCGGCCGATAGGCGAGACCGAATTCGCCAACGGCATCGCCGCCATGTTCGCCAGCGGCGGCTTCGGCCCAACGCGGGCGTGCGCCGGCATCGTGAGCTACGCCGACCTGAGGCTCGGCGCGAAGGTCGGAGCGGTGCTCGATGCGCATGTGGCGGCGGGCAACGGCCGCTTTCGGGGCATTCGGTATGCGACGGGCTGGGACGATAGCGACGAGATTCGTCGCACGCACACCAACCCGAGAAAGGGGTTGATGGCCGACTCCACCTGGCGCGCGGGATTCGCCGAACTCGGACGCCGCGGGCTGACGTTCGACGCCTGGCTCTATCATCCGCAACTCGCGGAGTTGGCCGACCTCGCCGCGACATTTCCGCTCACGTCGATCGTGCTCGATCATGTCGGCGGTCCGCTCGGCTACGGACCCTACGCCCGCCGCCACGACGAGGTCTTCTCGACATGGAAAACGTCGATGGCGGAGTTGGCACGCCGGCCCAACGTATCCGTCAAGGTCGGCGGGCTCGGCATGCCGATGGGCTGGTTCGACTTCTACCAGCGGTCGGAGCCGCCCACATCGCGGACACTCGCCGACGCCTTCCGGCCGTGGGTAGAAAGTTGTATCGAACTCTTTGGTGCCGAGCGTTGCATGTTCGAGAGCAACTTCCCGGTCGACAAGATTACGTCGGGTTACGGCATTCTCTGGAATGCATTCAAACATCTCGCCGCGGATGCCAGCGCCAGCGAGAAAGCTGCACTGTTTTCGGGCACGGCTCAAAGAATTTACGGTCTCGCCTGATCGGCGTTTGACAATCGCACCTCGGGTCGGCAGGCTCGGCGCGAAGAAATGCTGCACCCCGAAAGGGGCGGCGACGGCAGGGCGGACAACGCCCGCCGCGGAAACAGGCGGGGAGACCAAGCTTGAAATGCGACGTCCTCCGCCGTGACTTCACGGAGGAGGAAACATGCGAGTAGTGGCAAGACTTTCAGGTGTGGCCGTCGCTGCGGCGGTTGCGGTAGCGGCGACAGCCGCGAACGCACAGGACAGGAAAGTGCGCTTTCAAATGCAGTCGGCCTTTGCCTCGACGCTGGGGCTGCTCGGCCCGAACGCGCAGTACACCGTCCAGCAGATCAACCGGCTGTCGAACGGCACTATCGACGCCAAGTTCTTCGAGCCCGGCGCGCTGGTTCCGCCGAGCCAGCATTTCGATGCAGTGGCTTCAGGCGCGCTCGACTCGGCTTGGGCGACCCCGGGTTACTGGACGGGCAAGGACATCGCCTTCGCCGTCTATTCGACGGTGCCCTTCGGGCCCGGCATTGCCGAATTCCTCGGCTGGATGAGGTCGGGCGGCGGCACGAAGGGGATGCAGGATCTGTACGCCAAGTACGGCATCCATTCCGTCATGTGCCACATGATCCCGCCGGAGGCATCGGGCTGGTTCCGCAAGGAGATCAACACGCTCGACGATCTCAAGGGCCTGAAGATGCGTTTCTTCGGCCTTGGCGCCAACGTCATGCAGAAGCTCGGCGTGTCGACGCAGCTCCTGCAGGCGGGTGAAATCTTCCAGGCGCTGCAGCTCGGCACGATCGACGCCACCGAGTTCTCCATGCCGGTCATGGATCTCAGCCTCGGCTTCTACCAGGTGGCGAAGTACTACTACTTCCCCGGCTGGCACCAGCAGGCCACCGTCGGCGACCTGATCATCAACAAGGCCAAGTGGGATGGGCTCTCCGCCTTCCAGAAGGCGGCGATCGAGGGAGCCTGCGACCAGACCATCCTCAAGGGCATCAGCGACGGCGAGTCCATCCAGGGCCCGGCGATCGCGGAGCTGGTCAAGAAGGGCGTGCAGCTCAAGACTTGGTCCCCGGAATTCCTCGCCGCCTTCGAGAAGGCGTGGAAGGAAGTGGCGGAGGAGCAGGCCCAGAAGAGCCCCGAGTTCAAGAAGGCGATGGATTCGCTCAACAAGTATCGGGCCGACTACAAGGTCTGGGGTGACCGCGCCTATCTGAAATAGCGTCGGGTGTCGGAACGGCCATCCCTGTCGGGATGGCCGTTTCTTTCTGGGAGGAGCGTATGTACGCGCTGTTGGGGGCAAGTGACGCGATCGACCGTGTGCTGGAGCGCATCGCGCGCGTGTTCGGTTGGTTGTTCGTCGCATTGGCATTCGTCATTTGCTGGGACATCCTGACGCGTAAGGTGGGATTCCAGATTCCCGGCTTCGGATCGACGCCGATCCAGGAACTGGAATGGCATATCCATGGCCTGTTGTTTCTGCCGTGGCTGGGTTACTGCTACATTCGCAACGCGCACGTTCGCATCGACGTTTTCGTCGCTCACCGGCCGGCCCGTACGCAGGCGTGGCTAGAGGTGTTCGGCATCGTCGTTTTCGCGATCCCCTACACTCTGGTTGCGACATACTTTTCATATCTCTTTTTCGAGGTTTCGTTCCTCCAGAACGAAGCGTCGGATGCGCCCAATGGCCTGCCCAATCGCTGGATCATGAAATTCGCGCTGTTCGCCGGCCTGGTGCTTCTCAATCTGGCCATCGCCTCCGTCCTCATGCGCAAGCTGGTGCAGTTGTTCGGTCCGCCGGATTTGGCGGCTCGGGCGGCGGCGCCAGTTGCGCAACACTGAGGGGAGACGGTCATGTTCATCGATTGGCTTGCCGACCATCTCGCCGTGATCATGTTCCTGGCGCTGACCGGGATCATGTTCATCGGTTTTCCGGTCGCTTTCGTGCTGGGTGGCGTGGCGCTGGGCTTTGCCGTGCTCGGCATGTTTTTCGACGTTTTTCGGCCGGCCCAGCTCGGCAGCTTGATTCCGCGAATCTGGGGTCAGGCGATCCAGAATCAGGTGCTGATCGCGGTGCCCATGTTCGTGTTCATGGGGACGATTCTCGAACGATCCGGCGTCGCGGACGAGCTCCTGAAGGCATTGCAGATCCTGACCCGGCGCATTCCGGGCGGGCTCGCCATGTCTGTGACCATCCTGGGCACCATCATGGCGGCCAGCACCGGCATCGTCGGTGCGTCGGTGATCATGTTGACCCTGATCGCGTTGCCGACGATGCTGGCTGCGGGCTACAGCAAGGAACTCAGCGTCGGCACCATCGCCTCGGCGGGCACGCTGGGCATCCTGATTCCCCCCAGCATCATGCTGGTCATCATCGGCGACCTGATGACGATTTCGGTCGGCACCCTGTTCGTCGCCGCGGTCATTCCCGGCTTGGTGATGTCGTCCATCTTCATTCTCTACCAGGCGACGGTGGCGACGATCCGGCCGGATCTCGCGCCGCCCCTGAAATCGGAGGTCGGCCCGCAGGGCAGCATGGAGTTGCTGCGGTTGGTGCTTCGCAGCTTCCTTCCGCCGGCGTTCCTGATCACGGTCGTCCTGGGTTCGATCTTCGCCGGCTTCGCAACGCCGACGGAAGCCGGCGGCGCTGGCGTCGCTGGCGCGTTGATTCTTGCCTGGTGGAACAAGCGGCTGAGCTGGAAGATGATGCGCGACGTCATCGATAGCTCCGCGATCACCAACGGTCTGGTGTTCTTCATCATCTTCGGTGCGACGCTGTTCTCGTTCGTGTTCCGGGCACTGGGCGGCGACGACCTGGTCGCCGAGATTCTCGAGGCGCTCGGTCTACATGAGGGCTGGCCGATCTTGATCTTCGTGATGGTGCTGGTCTTCGTCATGGGGTTCTTCTTCGATTGGCTCGAGATTTGCCTCATCGTGCTGCCAATCTTCGCGCCGATCCTGAAACAGATGAACTTCGAGCCTCATCTGGCGACCAACAAGGAATTCATGATCTGGTTCATCGCTCTCATCGCGGTGAACATGCAGACGGCATTCCTGACACCGCCGTTCGGCTTCGCGCTGTTCTACATGAAGGGCACGGTGCCGAAGTCGGTGACCATGCAGCATATCTATCGCGGCATCATTCCCTTCGTGACCCTGCAGATCATAGCTCTGACCGCGGTGATCATGTGGCCCGACATCGCCCTGTGGCTACCACGGGAGTTCGGTTACCTGGATTGATGGTGTGACGGCCATCAAATGGCCGTCCTGCTGACCTTGGCCGCGGCGATCGAGCGTGTCCTGCGCGCGATCGCCGAGTGGACCGGCTGGCTGATGGTCGTGCTGATGGTCGTCATCTGCTTCGACGTCCTCAGCCGCAAGCTCGGCTATCAGATCCCCGGCATGGGCTCGACCCGGCTGCAGGAACTCGAATGGCACCTGCACACGGTGCTGTTCGCGATGTGGCTGGGCCATTGCTACGTCCTGAACGTTCATCCGCGCGTCGACACGGTCACCGCCCACAGGCCGCTGCGCACCCGCGCGTGGATTGAGATCGTCGGCTGTCTTGCCTTCGCACTGCCTTACGCTTTCATCGTGGCCTGGTATGGCTTGGGCTTCGTCGCCGTCTCCTATGCCACGGGCGAGAGCTCCGAGGCCGTGATCGGCCTGCCTTATCGCTGGATCATCAAGGGCCTGTTCATCTTCGGCCTGTGGCTGCTGGTTGCCGCGATCGTGGCGGTGCTGCTGCGGCTGGTCGTCCATCTGTTCGGCGGACCGCAGGAAGCGGCGCGCGCCGACATCAAACTCAGGCACGCCGCGGATCCGATGTGATGCTCGCCTGGCTCGCCGAGAACCTCGCCCTCGTCATGTTCGTGGCGATGTTCTTCGTCATCTTCTGCGGCTACCCTGTCGCCTTCGTGCTGGGTGGCACTGCGCTCGTATTCGCGCTGATCGCTTGGAGTTTGGGCGACTTCAACCTTGTGAAGCTGCACAGCATCCTGTTGCGCATGTGGGGCGGGGTGGCCGTCGACCCGGTGCTGGTCTCGCTGCCGATGTTCATCTTCATGGGGGCGCTGCTCGAGCGCAGCGGCGTCGCCAAGGACATGCTCGACGCCTCACAGGTGATGCTGCGGCGCACGCCGGGCGGTCTCGCCGTCGCCGTCATGGTCATGGGAACGATCCTCGCCGCGCCGATCGGCGTGGTCGGCGCCTCGGTGGTGCTGCTGTCGCTGATCGCCCTGCCGCCCTTGCTGCAGGCCGGCTACGACAAGCGCCTGTCGATCGGCACCATCGGCTCGGCCGGCACGCTCGGCATCCTCATCCCGCCCTCGATCATGCTGGTCGTCATGGGCGAGATGCTGAACACCTCGGTCGGTGCGCTGTTCGCCGCTGCGACTGTTCCGGGCTTTCTGCTGTCGGGCCTCTATCTCGTCTATATCTGGGGCGTGGCCTTCGCCAAGCCGACATGGGCGCCCAAGCTGCCGCGCGATTCGGGCCCGCAGACCGCCGGCGAGATGTTCAAGGTCATCATGCGCGGGCTGATGCCCATGACGACGCTCATGGTCGTGGTGCTCGGCTCGATCTTCGCGGGTTTCGCGACGGCGACGGAGAGCGCCGGCGTGGGCTGCGCCGGCGCGATCCTGATCGCATGGATGAACGGCCGCTTTGGCATGCGGATGATGAAAGAGGCGATCCGAGACGCCTGCCGCGCCAACGGGCTGGTCTTCATGGTCGTGCTGGGCGCGACCGGCTTCTCGCTGATCTTCCGCGAACTCGGCGGCGACGAGCTCATGTTGAGCTTCCTCTACAAACTCGGCGTCGACACGCCATGGGAGATGCTGACCTTCGTGATGGTGCTGGTCTTCCTGCTCGGCTTTCCCTTCGAATGGATCGAGATCTGCCTGATCGTGCTGCCGGTGTTCGCGCCGATCCTCGCCGGCATGGATTTCTCGGCACATATCGGCGCCGAGAAGGGTGCCTTCATGGCATGGTTCGCCACCATCGTGGCGGTCAACCTGCAGACCTCGTTCATGTCGCCGCCGTTCGGCGCCACCCTGTTTTACATGAAGGGCACCGTGCCGCCGGACTGCAGCATGACCGACGTCTATCGTGGCATGTACCCGTTCCTACTCCTGCAGGTCGTGGGATTGCTGCTCTGCATCTACTTTCCCGACCTGTCGCTGTGGCTGCCGCGGGTGACCGGCCTGCTCGATTGAAACGACGCGCTACTCCGCCGCCTGCAGTTCGGCCGCCTTGACCGCCCGTCGCGCCGCATCCTCGGCCTCCCATCGAACCGCGATCTCGGCGAGCTTGCCCAGCACCTCGTCGAGCTCGTCGCCGCGGCGCGTCAGCGAATAGGTGACCTTGGGCGGAATCGTCGGTTCGTAGTCGCGCTTCACCAAGCCCGCCGCTTCGAGCGTCCGCAATCGCTCGGTCAGCATCTTGGCAGAGATGCCGGTGACGCGGCGCTTCAACTCGCCGAAGCGCTGCGGGCCATGCGTGCGCAGGTTGTAGAGGATGTATGTCGTCCACGGCCCCATCAGCATGCGCAGGATGAAGTCCATCGGGCATGAGGCGCCTTGCTTGCGTTCGTCCAACTCGGTCATGGTGCTCATCCAGAGTTACGAATCGGTACCTACTGTTGAATATATAGTCCAGTTCCCATGTCTTGCCAGTCACTTTGTGTAATCAATCATGCTGGGGTAACTTGAATAGAAATTCTCCAGTTATTTCAAGGAATTAGAGAACCATGACGAACGTCGCCATCGTGTACCACTCCAACTATGGGCACACCAAATCGCTCGCCGAGGCCGTCGCAAAGGGCGCCCGCTCGGTCGCCGGGACTGAGGTGCACATCGTGCCGGTCGATCAGGCTGAAGCCAATGCCGGGGAGCTCGACGCCGCCGACGCCATCGTCTTCGGCAGTCCGACCTACATGGGCGGCGTCTCCGCCGAGTTCGCAAAGTTCAAGGATTGGACGTCGAAGCGCTGGATGGAGGGTGCTTGGCGCAACAAGCTCGCTGCGGCCTTCACCGCCTCGGCGGCGTGGAACGGCGACAAGCATAACACGCTCTACCAGATGCTCACTCTGGCGCTGCAGCACGGCATGGTGTGGGTTGGCCTCGGCCTGCCGCCGGGCTTCAACCATTCCAAGGGCTCGAATGACGACCTCAACCGGCTCGGCGCCTCGGTCGGCGCCATGGCGCAGGCCAACGCCGATCAGGGCGTCGAGGGCATCGCGGCCTCCGACTTCCGCACCATGGAGGCGCTGGGGCGACGGGTCGCCGAAGCGGCGCATCGCTGGAAGGAAGCACCGCTCGCGCAGGCCGCCTGACGCACGGATGGGGACGGGCGCTCCCATAATGGGAGCGCCCGTCGCGTCACTTCTTGCTGATGTTCCAGAACACCGCGGCCGGTGCCTCGATCCAGCCGTCGAGCCGATCCTTGCGATAGGCCGAGTAGGCCCGGTACTGGCCGAGCGTGATGTAGTGCGCCTGGCTGATCACGCGGTCGGACACCTGCTGCGCGATCGCCTTCTGCTTGGCCGGGTCGGTCTCGCGCGCATAGGCCGAGCGCAGCTTCTCCATCTCGGGATCGCACGGCCAGCCGAACCATCCCTTCTCGCAGCCGGCATTGGTGAAGGAATTACTGGCCGGGTTGTCGGCGTCGATCGCGACGGTGGTGGTGTAGAAGATGTTCCAGCCGCCCTTGTCGGGCGCCTCCTTGCGGGCGCGGCGGGACACGACGCTCTGCCAATCCATCGCCTGGAGGTCGACCTTGAAGCCGACCCGCTCGAGCGCCTGCTTGCCGACCGGCGGGAGCTGGTTCGACGACTGCAGGTCGGTCTGGTGCAGAATGACGATCGGCTTGCCGTCGTAGCCGCTCTCCTTGAGCAGCGCCTTGGCCTTCTCGAGGTCGGGCTTGATCAGCAGGTCGCCATACTTCTTCTCGTTGGGGGAGCCGCACACCAGCGGTGCGTTGCACACCTCGAAGAGCTCGGGGTTGCCGACCTGCGCCTGGAGGAAGTCCTGCTGGGCGATCGCATACTGCACCGCCTGTCGCGCCTTGAGGTTGTCGAACGGCGGATGCAGGTGGTTCATGCGCATGATCACCTGGCTGCCCGGTTTGTTGAACGTGAACAGCGCCACGTTCTTGTCCGACTGCAGCACCGGCCTGAGATCGGGCACCGTCGATTCGATCAGGTCGATCTCCCCACTGAGCAGCGCATTGACCGCCGTCGAGGGGTCGGAGATGGCGAGCCATTCGACGCGATCGACCTTGGCGACCTTGCCGCCGGCCAGCATCGAAGGCGGCTCGGCGCGCGGCTTGTACTTGGGGTTCTTGACGTAGACGACCTTCTCGCCGGGCTTCCACTCGTCCTTCTTGAAGATGAAGGGTCCGGAGCCGGTGTAGTCGGCGATCTGCTTGCCCGGGTCGGTCTCGGCGACGCGCTTGGGCATCATGAACGGCACGTTCGACGACGGTTTGCCGAGCGCCTGCAGGACCAGGCCGAACGGCTCCTTGAGCACGATCTGGAAGGTCTTGGCGTCGATCGCCTTGATCTCGCCGACGAAGGTCATCATCTGTTGGCCGAGCGAATCGCGGACCGCCCAGCGCTTGATCGAGGCGACGCAATCCTCGGCGGTCACCGGCTGTCCGTCGTGCCACTCCAGGCCGTCGCGCAGCGTGATCGTCCAGGTGAGCTTGTCGGCCGACACGTCGGCCTTCTCGGCCATCTGCGGCTTGATATCGCCGTTGGCGTCGCGCGCAAACAGCACGTCGTAAATCATGTAGCCGTGGTTGCGCGTGATGTAGGCGGTGGTCCAGATCGGATCGAGCACCTTGAGATCAGAATGCGCCACCAGCCGCAAGGTCGACTGCGCCATGGCAGGCGCCGACAGCAGCAGTGCCGCTCCCGCCGCCAAACCCGCCAAATTCCGCACGAAATGCATGTCTCGTCCCTTCCTGCCGTTGCCTGATCGCCCAGAGGCTGCCATGAGCAGCGAGAGGAATAAAGCAATGTCGATGCCGACCGTCTTCGTCTCCCACGGGTCGCCCCTGCTGATCCTGCAGGATCTGCCGGCCCGCCGCTTCCTCGCCGGCCTCGGCGCGCTGTTGCCGCGACCCACGGCGATCGTCGCCGTCTCGGCGCACTGGAACACCGAGCGGCCGGCTGTCTCGATCTCGGCGCGGCCCGAGACCATCCACGATTTCCACGGATTTCCCGACGCGCTCTATCGATTGCACTACCACGCCAGCGGCGCGCCCGAACTCGCCCGCCGCGTCGCCGCCCTGATCGACGCCGATTGCGATCCCGGTTATGGCCTTGACCATGGCGGCTGGGTGCCGGCGATGCTGGGCTGGCCGGCCGCCGACATCCCGATTTTCCAGCTCTCGGTGCAGCCTCATCTGACGCCCGCCCATCACATCGCGATCGGCCGGCGCTTGGCAGAGTTGCGTCAGGAGGGGGTGCTGGTATTGGGCAGCGGCAGCGCGACCCACAATCTGCGCCGCCTGGCGCGCGGCCGGCACGACGTCGAGCCCGAGCCTTGGGCCAGGGAATTCGACGATTGGCTGGCGGATGCGGTGGCGCGCGGCGACGAGACGGCGCTCGCCGAGTCCCGCACGCGCGCGCCGTATGCGCGCGAGGCCCATCCGACGGACGAACATCTCCTGCCGCTCCATGTCGCCTTCGGCGCGGCCGGTCCGGGCGCCAAGGGCCGGCCACTCCATCGCAGCTTCACGTCCGGCAATCTCTCCATGGCGGCCTACGCCTTCGAGACCTGAGTCCTCTCCTAGGTCCATCGGATGGGGACTGGTTGGATGCCGATGGCACAGGGTTTTTGCCGATTCGTCCTCGTTTCCACACAGTCCTTGCGATTCCACACAGTCCTTGCGATTTTCCTTTCAGGTTTGTCCGTATTGCGGACGAATCTGACGCCATTTATTGACGATCTGGAGAGGATCGACGTTCCATGATGTTCGGATAACGGACAAAGGAGAGGACACCATGTCGACCGAGCTCAAGGGCATCATCCCGCCGGTGACGACGCCGTTCACCGCCGAGGGCGAAATCGACGAAAAGGCCTTCCGCGCACAGATCCGCTTCCTGCTGACCCAGGGCGTCCATGGCGTGTGCGTCGGCGGCAGCACCGGCGAGGGCCACACGATCGCGCTGGAGGAATTCCGCCGGCTGATGACGGCCTGCGTCGAGGAGGTGAAGGGCCGCGTGCCGGTGGTCGCCGGCATCATCGCCAACTCGACGCGCGACGCGATCCAGCGGGCGCGGGCGATCGAGTCCCTCGACGTGGCGGCGCTGCAGATCACGCCGGTGCATTACCTCTTCAAGCCCGACGAGGAGGCGACCGTCCGCCACTTCAGGACGCTCTGCGAATCGGTGAAGCCGCCGATCGTCATCTACAACGTCATTCCCTGGAACTATCTCAGTCCGCCCCTGCTGCTGCGCCTGATGCGGGAGTTGCCGGGCATCGTCGGCGTCAAGCAGAGCGCCGGCGACCTCAAGCTGATGGCCGACCTGGTGCTCGACGTGCCGAAGGGCAAGGTGATCCTGACCGCGGTCGACGCGCTCCTCTATCCGTCCTTCGCGCTGGGCTCTCAGGGCACGATCGCGGCCCTGCCGGCCGCCGCGCCGGCGGCCTGCGCGGCGCTGTGGAACGCCGTGCAGACGGGCGACCATGCGCGCGCGCTCGAGCTGCACAAGCGGCTGCTCCGGCTGTGGAACACGATGGTGGGGGACAACCTCCCGGCTTGCGTGAAGCACGCGCTCAAGCTGCAGGGCTGCGACACCGGCCTGCCGCGCGCGCCCATGCCTGCCGCCACGCCCGCGCAGCAGTCGGCGATCGCGGTGGCGCTGAAGCACCTGCTCGAACTCGACGGTGCCCAGCTCGCGGTGGCGGCGGAATAGCTCTGGGACCGTGGATCTCCAGGTCCACAGCGCCAAGGGAGCAAGGATGGACGAAGCCAAGCCAGACCACCGCCAGAACCTGAAGTCGCTGTTCAAGCTGATGCAGGTGCTGGAGTGCTTCTCGGCCCGCGAGCCCGAGCTCACGGTGGTGCAGATCGCGCGCAAGACCGGCCTGCCACGCACCACGGTGCATCGCCTGGCCGACAGCCTGCGTGCGGTCGGCCTGCTCGAGCAGGAGGCTAGTCGCGAGCGCTACCGGCTGGGATTGAAGCTGTTCGAACTCGGCAGCTCGGCCATCACCACCCTGCCGCTGCATCGCGAGGCCGGGCCGTTCGTCGAGACCCTGGCGCGGCTCTCCGGCGAGACCGTGCATCTCTGCCTGTTCGACGGCACGCAAATGGTCTTCGTCGAGCGGGTCAACGACCGGGCGCGGTCGCTCAACACGGTGACCCTGCTCGAGGCGACGCCCTGCCACTGCACCGGCGTCGGCAAGGCCGCGCTCGCCTTCCAGCCAGAGGCCGTGATCGAGCGCGTCATCGCGCTCGGCCTGCCGGGCTTCACCGCCCGCACCATCGTCGATCCGCCGACCTTGCGCGCGGAACTGGCGCTGATCCGCGAGCGCGGTTTCGCCATCGACGACGGCGAGCACGAGCCCAACGTGCGCTGCGTCGCCGCGCCGATCCGCAACACCGCCGGCCGCGTCTTCGCCGCCATCAGTGCGAGCGGGACGATGCGGCGCGTGCCGCGGGAGCGCGTGCCCGAGTTCGCCGAGCTGGTCGTCGCGCACGCCCGTCAGATCTCGGCGAGGCTGGGCTGCCGCGACGACGAGGCGATTCTGGCGAAGCGCCAGAGCGAGCGGTTCAAGGTCGTGGCGGCGCTCGATCTGCTGCAGCAGGCGATGAAAGGGTAGGCGCCTGCGGCGCGCCCCGGCGCTATCCGCTTTGCTCCTCGAAATCCCGGGCCCTGTCGCCCAGCAGGAAGCGCGGGCCGGCGCCGGCACGGCTGGCGCGGTCGCCGGGATTGTAGAGCCGGCGCGCTGCAGCGAGAGGCAGCCACAGCCGATGCAGCCGTCGAGCAGGTCGCGCGTGCGCTCGAGCATGTCGATTTTGTCGTCGAGCGCACTGCGGATGCGCCGCCGTTCGCACGTGGCGACTACGCGCCGGGACGTCGCTTCTACTTTCTCGATCATGACGGCATCGAGTATGAGGTCGTCAGCTATCGGTGAACGCAGTCGATCTGCAGTTCACTGCGTGTGCATCGCACACTCTCTGCAACCTAAAACATGGTCGTTCGATCGAGTCGCTGGCAACATGGCCGGCGATCCGAGTTCGCCCAGAGTTCGAATCGAGTGCTGCGAGCCGGATCGGGGGACAGATGACTCAGCTTTTGATTGGTACCGCCAGCCTCGTGATCGGCGGAGTTGCCTTGAGAGTGGCGATGCCAAAGCACGGCAAGACGTCACAAATCGCCGGCACCGATGCGTTGGCAACGACGGTCGCGCTTGTCATCACGACAATGATCTCGCTCGGCATCGGCCTCCTCGCGACGGGTATCTACCTCGTCGCCGGCTGACGCCACCTCGCGGCGGCGCAACGGCACGCCGGAGAATCGATCAGGCGGCGTTCGCGAGCTGGACGCCCTTTTCCTTGAGGAGCTGCTCGAGCTCGCCGGTCTCGAACATCTCGCGGACAATGTCGCAGCCGCCGACGAACTCGCCCTTGACGTAGAGCTGAGGGATGGTCGGCCACTGGCTGAACTCCTTGACGCCCTGACGCAGCTCGGCATCGACAAGGATGTTGATGCCGTGGAACTTCACGCCGAGTTCGCTCAGCACTTCGACCACGGCGGCGGAGAAGCCGCATTGCGGGAAGACCGGCGTGCCCTTCATGAAGAGCAGGACGTCGTTCCTGGCAATCTCGTCGCGGATGCGGCCGAACACTTCGGGTTCGCTCATGGTGATCTCCTGATTTGCTTCAATATAGGGTGATCAGGCCTTCGGCGCCATGGTGGTGAGCTTCAGGGCATGCAGCACACCCCCCATGCGCTCGCCGAGGGCCCGGTAGACCATCTGGTGCTGCTGGATCTTGGTCTTGCCGGCGAAGGCGGCCGAAACCACCGTGGCCGCCCAGTGGTCGCCGTCGCCGACCATGTCGTGCATGTCGACCTGGGCGTCGGGAATGCCTTCCTTGATGAGGCGGACGATGTCTTCGGCGGCCATCGGCATGATGCTGGTTTCCTCGCTATTCCGTGGCGTTCATGTAGCCCGGCAGCCACCCCTCGTGGGCAGCCTCGATGTCGGCAAGCGGCAGCGACAGCAGGCCCCTGACAACGAGCGACGGGCCGCCGGAATAACCCAGGAGGACAGCCGGCACGCCGGCCGCTCTCGCCTCCGCCAGGACGTCGTCGGGCACGCCCGAGGCGACGAGATAGCGGGCCTGATCCTCGCCATACAAAAACGCGTGCGGCGGCATGGCGTTTCCAGGCGGCAGGCCGATCTCCGCGCCGGTGCCGCCGGCAATGCACATCTCGGCCAGCGCGACGAGTAGGCCGCCGTCGGAGAGGTCGTGACAGGCCGCGACCCGCCGCTTGTCGATCTGGCTGCGAACGAAATCGCCATTGCGGCGTTCGACCGCGAGATCGACCGGCGGCGGCGCGCCTTCCTCGCGGCCGCAGGCCTCGCGCAGGTAGAGCGACTGGCCGAGCCAGCCCTTCGTCTCGCCGATCAGCACGATGCCAAGGCCGCCTTGCGTCAGCCGCAAGCCGACCGCCTTGGCGATGTCGTCGATCACGCCGACTGCGCCGATCGTCGGCGTCGGCAGGATCGGCTTGCCTTCGGTCTCGTTGTAGAGCGACACGTTGCCCGACACGACGGGGAAGTCGAGCGTCTTGCAGGCCTCGGCCATGCCCATGATGGCGCCGGCGAACTGGCCCATGATCTCGGGCTTCTGCGGATTGCCGAAATTCATGTTGTCGGTGACGGCGAGCGGCCGCGCGCCCACCGCGGTGATGTTGCGCCAGGCCTCGGCGACGGCTTGCCGTCCGCCGGTCTCGGGGTGGGCCTGGACGTAGCGCGGCGTGCAATCGCTGGTCATGGCGAGTCCCTTGTGGGTGGTGCCGTGGCCGTTCTTCGGCACGCGCACCAAGGCTGCGTCGCCGTCCTGCGGGCGGATCGCCGTGTTGCCCATGATGAGATGATCGTACTGATGCCAGATCCACGACTTGCTC
Source organism: Enhydrobacter sp. (assembly GCA_025808875.1). Classification (NCBI taxonomy): domain Bacteria; kingdom Pseudomonadati; phylum Pseudomonadota; class Alphaproteobacteria; order Hyphomicrobiales; genus Enhydrobacter; species Enhydrobacter sp. Next base: position 686,156 of record CP075528.1, read on the forward strand.
GCGAGGTCGGGACAGCCCATCAGCTTCAGCAGCGAGGCGTTCCAGTCCTTCGGTGCCGGCACCTTCGCGGCATCGAGCACGGCCGGCAGCGCCGTCAGCTTCCACGGCCGCTCGTAGACCGGCGCCTCGGTGACCAGCGGCGGAATCGGGATGTTGCCGACCACGTCGCCATGCCAGGTCAACACCATGCGCTCGGTGTCGGTCAGCCGGCCGATCACGGCGAAGTCGAGCTCCCATTTCTCGAAGATCCTGCGGGCGAGTTCCTCGCGGCCGGGCTTGAGCACGATCAGCATGCGCTCCTGGCTCTCCGACAGCATGAGTTCGTAGGGATTCATGCCCGTCTCGCGCATCGGCACCTTGTCGAGCTCGACCACGACGCCCAGTCCGCCCTTGGCCGCCATCTCGAACGACGACGAGGTAAGGCCGGCCGCGCCCATGTCCTGGATGGCGACGATGGCGTCGGTCGCCATCAACTCGAGGCAGGCCTCGAGGAGCAGCTTCTCGACGAACGGATCGCCGACCTGCACGGTCGGCCGCTTGCTCTCGCTGTCTTCGTTGAACTCGGTCGACGACATGGTGGCGCCGTGGATGCCGTCACGGCCGGTCTTGGAGCCGACATAGACCAGCGGATTGCCGATGCCGGCGGCAGCGGCATAGAAGATGCGGTCGGTGGGCGCGATGCCCACGGTCATGGCGTTGACCAGGATGTTGCCGTTGTAGGCGGCGTGGAAGTTGGTCTCACCGCCGACTGTCGGGATTCCCATACAGTTGCCGTAGCCCGCGATGCCGGCGACCACACCCGAGACGAGATGGCGCGTCCTGGGATGGGCGGGTTCGCCGAAGCGCAGCGCGTTGAGGTTGGCGATCGGCCGTGCGCCCATGGTGAAGACGTCGCGCAGGATGCCGCCGACGCCGGTCGCGGCGCCCTGGTAGGGCTCGATGTAGGACGGATGGTTGTGGCTCTCCATCTTGAAGATAGCGGCCTGTCCGTCGCCGATGTCGATCACGCCGGCATTTTCGCCCGGACCCTGGATGACCCAGGGGGCCGTGGTCGGCAGCTTCTTCAGCCACACCTTGGACGACTTGTAGGAGCAGTGCTCGCTCCACATCGCCGAGAAGATGCCGAGCTCAACCATGGTCGGGGGGCGGCCCATGATCTTGAGCAGGCGCCCGTACTCGTCCGGCGCCAGGCCATGCTCGGCGACGACCTCGGGCGTGATCGGCGGCTCGTTGGGAAGCTTGACCGGGGGATTCTTCTCTTCAGCGATCACGACAACGCATCCACCAAGCCTTCGAACAATGCCTTTCCGTCCGTGCCGCCGAACATCGGTTCGACGGCATTTTCCGGATGCGGCATCAGGCCCATCACCGTCTTGGTCTCGTTGAACACGCCGGCGATGTTGCGGATCGAGCCGTTGGGATTTCCGGTGCCGTCGACCTTGCCGTCCGGCGCGCAGTAGCGGAACGCGATCTGGCCGCGATCCTCGAGCCGCTTCAGCGTGTCGTCGTCGGCGAAATAGTTGCCTTCGGCATGCGCCACCGGGACCTTGATCACCTGTCCGGCCTGATAGCGGTTGGTGAACAGGCTCTGGCTGGTCTCGACCTTCAGGTGCACGTCGGTGCAGACGAACTTGAGGTGCGAGTTGCGCATCAGCGTGCCCGGCACCAGGCCCGCCTCGGCGGCGATCTGGAAGCCGTTGCAGATCGCCAGCACCGGCACGCCCTGCGCCGCGCGCTTCTTGACCTCGGCCATCACCGGCGACTGCGCAGCCATGGCGCCGCAGCGCAGGTAGTCACCATAGGAGAAGCCGCCCGGCAGCACGATCAGGTCGGTCTTCTCGAAGCTGCCTTCGCCATGCCAGATCATCTGCGGCTGGCGGCCGGTAACCAGCTCGATCGCCTGCGCGACGTCGCCCTCGCGGTTGGACCCGGGGAAGACGAGGACCGCAGCCTTCATCAGCCCACCAGCTCGATCGAGTAGTTCTCGATCACCGTGTTGGCCAAGAGCTTGCGGCACATCTCCTCCACGCGGGCCTTTGCCTTGGCCTTGTCGGTCTCCGCCAGCTCCAGCTCGATGAACTTGCCCTGGCGGACGTCACCCACCTCGGGGAAACCCAGTCGGTTGAGGGAATGTCCGATGGCCTTGCCCTGGGGGTCGAGCACACCGTTCTTCAACGTCACATGAACTCTGGCTTTCATCTCGCCTCTTACTGGAGCGTCGTCGGGCCGCGCACGTCGCCCGGTCCCTGGTCGATCAGGATGCCGAGCCGGCGCGCCACCTCTTGATAGGCCTCCTCGACCTTGCCGAGGTCGCGGCGGAAACGGTCCTTGTCGAGCTTCTCGTTGGTCCGCAGGTCCCACAGCCGGCACGAATCGGGGCTGATCTCGTCGGCAAGCACGATGCGGACCATGTCGTCCTCATATAGGCGGCCGAACTCGATCTTGAAGTCGATCAACTTGATGCCGCAACCGAGGAACAGGCCGAACAGGAAATCGTTGACCCGCAAAGTGAGTGCCACGATGTCGTCGAGGTCCTGGGGTGTCGCCCAGCCGAAGGCGGTGATGTGCTCCTCGGTGACCATGGGGTCGCCCAGCGCATCGTTCTTGTAGAAGAACTCCATGATCGAGCGCGGCAGCTGCGTGCCTTCCTCCAGGCCGAAGCGGGTGGCGAACGAGCCGGCTGCGACATTGCGCACCACCACCTCGAGCGGGATGATCTCGACTTGGCGGACGAGTTGCTCGCGCATATTGATGCGGCGGATGAAGTGGGTCGGCACGCCGATCTCGCCGAGCTTGATCATCAGGAACTCGGAGATGCGGTTGTTGATCACCCCCTTGCCGGTGATCGTGCCTTTCTTCTGGTTATTGAAGGCGGTGGCGTCGTCCTTGAAGTGCTGGACGATCGTCCCGGGCTCGGGCCCCTCGAACAAGGTCTTGGCCTTGCCCTCGTAGATGCGGCGGCGGCGGGACATTCACTGCTCCTCGATGGAAGGCCGGGGCCGTCCATCATTGGGCCGGACTATGGCGGAAACCCCATGGCCCGGGACTGGGGAAAAATCCATTGAAAAAGATGACGCAAACGTCATATTCGTGGCTGGATTGGAGGCCCCACATGGCCCAACAGATCACGTACGACAAGGCCTATGACGCCGTCGCCCCGGAAGATTTTCCGGCGATGCTGGAGGTGCCGCGCTACGGGCGGCGGACCGACGCGTTCGACGCCATCATCTCGGCGACCCACGATCATTTCTGGGACCCGCTGGACAAGAGCTACATCGATTTCGACCAGTCATTCGACATGACGACGACGCCGATCATGCCGGAGGAGACGGTGATCGAGCTGCGCAGCGCGGTCGCCGACCGGCTCGACGAGGGGCAGAAGATCCAGCTCTCCAACGACGTGACGCACTGGTCGATCTCGAACCTGCTGCACGGCGAACAGGGCGCCCTGTCGCTGTCGGCCAGCCTCTGCCACATCCTGCTCGATCCCGGCGCCCAGGAATACGCCGCCAACCAGGCGCGCGAGGAAGCGCGCCACGTCACCGGCTTCACGCGCTACATCGCCAAGCGTTGGGGCCGGCCCCTGCCGGTCGGCCAGACCATCGCCACCGTGCTCGGCGAGCTGGTCAGCACGCCCGAGGTCTACAAGAAGGTGGTCGGCATGCAGATGATGGTCGAGGGCATCGCCATGGGCGCCTTTGCCACGCTCAACGCCAAGACCAACGATCCCGTGCTGCGCCGGCTGGTCCAGCTGGTGATGAGCGACGAGGCCTTCCATCACCGCTTCGGTCGGCTGTGGGCCTCCAAGACCATCCGTCACCTCAACGCCGACGAGCACCGCAAGGTCGAGGACTGGTCGGCCCAGCTCTTCCAGATGCTGCTGTTCAACCTGATCAACACCGAGCAGAAGCAGGTCATCTACGCCAAGTACGGCCTCGACTGGGAATGGGTGCGCGACGCGGTCAAGGAAAGCTTCAGCGACGACGACCGCCGCGAGCAGCTGAAGGAAAGCACCAACATCTTTCGCGTGCTGATCAAGACGCTGCTGCATGCCGGCATCATCACGCCGCGCACCGCGCCGCTCTACGCGGTGTGGGTCGACATGGACGAACTCAAGGCCGAGGGCGAGGATATCCCCGGCGACGTTGTCGCCGACGAAATGCTGTCGGTGTTGCGCGAGATCAACGCCAAGCGCCGCCGCATCGGCAGCAAAGACGTAGTCGTCGCCGCCTAGGGCTTCCGGGCCAGCACGAAAGCCGAGAGACCGGCGAGCCGGTTGACGTCAAGCAGGGGAAGCTCGGCGGCACAGATCGCGGTCAACAGCGCGTTGGTGACGGCGCCGTGTTTCTTCAGGCTGCTCTTCGGCTGCGTGTCGCCGCGGGCGGCCAGCCGCACCGCGGCAGCGAGCGGGAAAATCGCGCCGAAGTAGTAGGCGCCGCGCACGATCTCCAGGCCCGCCTCGCGCAACGCCTGCTCGATCTCGCCCAGGCGATAGCGCCGCTTGTGCTCGAGGAAGACGTCGTGGCCGCTCCATAGGAAGCGGAAGGCTGGCACCGTCACCAGGAAATGCGCGCCGCCCGGCACGCAGCCGGCATAGGTCCGCGCCAGGCCGCGATCGTCGTCAACATGCTCGAGCACGTCCATCATCAGCACGAGGTCGCAATCGGTCGGGCCGCAGCGGCGGCGGTAGAGCACCGGCTTGCCCGACACCGCGTCGTCGCGGTCGGCCTCGTAACCGGTGTCGACGCAGAGTGCCGACTGCGCGCCCGACTCGGCCAGCAGGTAGCGCGAGAAGAAACCCGAACCCGCGCCGACGTCGAGGAGGCGCCGGGCGCCCAGCGGCGCCACCATGCGCCGCAGCGCCGCCGCCTTGGAACGGTAGTACCAGTGCGCGCCGATGGCGCCGCCGAGGATGTCCTCTTCCTTGAGATCCATCGAGATCAGGTCTTGGGTGAACTCCGGGGCGGCTCGGCCGCGCCCTCCGAGTAGACGCCCTCGACGACGTAGATCGGCCGGCCCTTCACCTCGAGGAACAGCCGGCCGAGATATTCGCCGATGATGCCGAGCGACAGCAGCTGGATGGCGCCCATCAGCAGGACGGCGATCAGCAGCGAGGCATAGCCTGGCGTATCGATGCCGAAGATCAACACGCGAGTGACGATGAACAGGGCGTAGAGCACCGATACCGCCGCGATCACGACGCCGACATAGAACCAGGCGCGCAGCGGCACGGTCGAGAAGCTCACCACGCCGTCGAGCGCGAAGTTCCAGAGCCGCCACAGGTTGAACTTGCTCGAACCGGCGGCGCGCTGCGGCCTTTCGTAGGGAACGCCGACGGCATTGAAGCCGACCCAGGCGAACAGTCCCTTCATGAAGCGGTTGCGCTCCGGCAACTGGCGCAGCACCTCGACGGCGCGGCGATCGACCAGGCGAAAGTCGCCGACATTCGCCGGGATGCGCACCGGCGACATCGAATTGAACACCCGGTAGAACCACCCGGCCGACAGGCGCTTGGCGGCGGTGTCCCAGGTGCGGGCCGTGCGCACGCCATAGACGATGTCGTAGCCCTCCCGCCAGCGCTCGACGAAGGGGCCGATCAGCTCGGGCGGATCCTGCAGGTCGATGTCCATCGGCACGAGGACGTCGCCGCGCGCATGGTCGATGCCGGCGGTGAGCGCCGCCTCCTTGCCGAAGTTGCGCGACAGGTTGACGACGCGCACGCGCGGGTCCCGGGCGCTGCAGTCGAGCAGCCGCGCCAGTGAATTGTCGCGCGAGCCGTCGTTGACGAAGACGATCTCGAAGCGCAGGCTCGCCGACAACAGGAAGGGTTCGACCGACGCCAGAAACAGGTCGATCGATTCCTCCTCATTGAACACCGGCACGACCAGCGACAGCAGCGGGTCGGCCGGGCGACGCTGGCGTTGGGCGGCGAGCTGCCGCTCGAGCGCGTCGCCCGATGCCACGGGCAGGGGAAGGGGCGAGTCAGGCACGCCCCGACCTTACACCATCGTGTGTCAGTTAACGACCTCGACCGCGCCCGACAGCTCCATGATGCCGAGCTCGACGACGACCGCGGAATGCCGCTTGAGCGTCTCTGCCCGGAACTGGTGCAGCACTTCGATGTTCATCCTGGTCTCGAACGCCTTGTCGGTCTTCATGCGATCGCCATAGGCCACCGCGCCGGCGCCGCAGTCGCGATGGGTGATGCCGACCACGCGCTTGACGTTGTGCAGCTGGATGGAGATTCCGAGATTGTCCCAGAAGGTCTTGTGCCAGTCCTTGAAGGCGGGGGCCACGACGCCGATCGGACCGCCGGCGATGTTGAACTGGCTGTAGAGGTTCTGCCAGCCGCGCGAGGCCATGTAGGCCCAGGTGTTGGTGGTGAAGCGCGGGTCGATGCACTTGAGCAGCATCGCCTCGTAGCCATCGTCGAGCGCCAGGGCAGGTCTAGACGCGGCGACGGCGGCGGCGCCGACGCCGAGACCGAAAAGGCTTCGGCGGCCGAGCATGGCGAGGCAGCCGCAATCGCGAGTGTGCTCGTGTCTGGTCATTGATCGTCCCCCTGCAGTTGCTGTCGCTAAATTGCCAGTACTTCAAAGCCACGCAACCCCAAAAAACAGAAAGACAAGGTAGAAAGAAAAAGAGCGCGACGCTATATACGCGACACAATATAACAGCGTGACAGAGCGCCTATTTCGGAGCGGGCATGACCTCTTTCAAAGACCGCGAGAACGCCTTCGAGAAGAAGTTCGAGCATGACCAGGAACTGCAGTTCAAGGTCAACGCGCGCAAGAACAAGCTGCTGGGTCTGTGGGCTGCCGGGCTGATGGGCAAGACGGGCGAGGCCGCCGAGGCCTATGCCAAGGAAGTCGTGATGGCCGACTTCGAGAAGCCGGGCGATTCCGATGTCGTCGAAAAGCTGGTTAAGGATCTCGCCGCGGCCGGCAAGCCGACCGAGGAGCACACGATCCGCAAGCACGCCGAGCGGCTGATGCCCGAGGCCAAGCAGCAGGTCATGTCCGAGGTCCACTGACTTTCGCCGCGCTACTCGGGCGTTGCGCGAGCATGCTAGCCTGCCGCCCATAGGTCGACTCCAGGGAGGCGGAGATGCGGGTCAATCGTCGAAAGATGCTGGCGCTCGCCGGCGGCCTTGTCGCGGCACCGGCGGTGTTGCGCGAGGGCCATGCCCAGGCAGCCGAGGTGACGCTCAAGCTGCATCATTTCCTGCCGGCGGCGTCCAATCCGCATCAGAAGTTCCTCACACCGTGGGCGCGCAAGATCGAGACCGAGTCCAACGGCCGCATCAAGATCAACGTCATCCCCGCGATGCAACTCGGCGGTGCGCCGCCACAGCTCTACGACCAGGCGCGCGACGGCGTGGTCGACATCGTCTGGACGTTGCCCGGCAACACGCCGGGCCGCTTCCCGTCGATCGAGGCGATCGAGCTGCCGTTCGTGGCCGAGAAGCGCGCGGGCGCCAATTCCAAGGCGGTGCAGGAATTCGCCGGCATGTACCTCAAGGAGGAGTTCCGCGAGGTTCATCCGATCTGCTTCTGGGCGCACGATCACGGGCTGATCCACGCCAACAGGCAGGTCAAGACGATGGAGGATCTCAAGGGCCTGAAGCTGCGCTTCCCGACGCGGCAGGCCGGCGAGGCGCTGAAGGCGCTCGGCGCCAGTGCGATCGGCATGCCGATCCCCCAGGTTCCCGAAAGCCTGGCCCAGAAGGTGATCGACGGCTGCGTCGTGCCGTGGGAGGTCGTGCCTGCCATCAAGGTGCAGGAACTCGTGAAGTTCCACACCGAGATCCCGGGCTCGCCGACGCTCTACACGGCGACGTTCGTGCTGGCCATGAACAAGGGCAGCTACGAGAAGATGCCGGCCGACCTCAAGAAGGTGCTCGATGCCAACTCGGGCATGGCCGCGGCGGAGATGGCGGGCAAGGTGTGGGACGAGGCCGGCGTCGTGGTGGCCGACATGGTTGCCAAGCGCGGCAACACGATCACGGTGATCCGTCCGGAGGAAGCGGCGCGCTGGCGGCGCACGACCCAGCCGGTGATCGAGGCCTGGATCGCCTCGGTCAAGGAGCGCAACATCGACGGCGCCAAGCTGGTCGAATCGGTACGCTCGCTGGTCGCCAAGTACAAGGTCGCCTGAGCGATCCCGGGCACGTCGGAGGTGGCCTGGACCCGGACGGCCGAACGGCTGGGCGCGATGCTCGCCCTGGCGGGCGCAACGCTTTCGCTGTGCATCGCCGCGGTCGTGACGGCGAGCGTGCTGTTGCGCTGGACGACGTCGCACGGCCTGTCCGGTGACTTCGAGATGGTGCAGATGGCCGTCGCGCTGGCCATCTTCTCGTTCCTGCCGCATGCCCAGCTGCGCCGCGCCAACATCCTGGTCGATACCTTCACCACGTGGCTGCCCGAGCGCGTGACTTCGGGCATCGATGCGTTCTGGGACCTCGTCTACGGGGCCGCCGCGGCGCTGCTGGCGTGGCGCCTCGCGATCGGGGCCGGCGACGCCATCGCCTCGCACACCGGCACGATGATTCTCGGACTACCCACGGGCTGGGCCATCGCCGCCTGCTCGGCCATGGCCGGGCTGCTCGCGCTCGCGGCGTTGGCAACAGCGGCCGGTCGGTTCGGCACGCGCGCGTGATGGAGCCGTCCTCGGGCCTCCTGGGCTTTGCGGTCATGCTGGCGCTGATGGTGGCGCGCATGCCGATCGGGCTGGCCCTGCTCGTCGTCGGAGCCGGCGGCTACGCCTGGATCGCCGGCTGGGGAACCTTCCTCAACTACGTCAAGGCAACGCCCTACCATCACTTTTCGAACTATACGCTCTCGGTCATCCCGCTCTTCATCCTGATGGGCGCGCTGGCCGAAAAGTCCGGCCTGTCGACGGCCTTGTTCCGCGCCGCCTCGAGCCTGGTCGGCCATCGCCGCGGCGGGCTGGCGATGGGCGTGGTCGCCTCCTGCGCTGCGTTCGGCGCGATCTGCGGCTCGTCGGTGGCGACCACCGCGACCTTCGCGCGCGCCTCGCTGCCCGAGCTCGCGCGATATCGCTACGACAACGGCTTGGCGACCGGAGTCGTCGCGGTCGGTGGAACGCTCGGCATCCTGGTTCCGCCGTCGGTGATCCTGGTCGTCTACGGCATCACCACCGAGCAGAATATCGCCAAGCTCTTCATCGCTGCCTTCGTGCCGGCGCTGTTCGCGGTGCTGCTGTATTTCGGCGTCATCGCCCTGATCGTGGCCCAACGGCCCGCGCTCGGCCCGGCGCTGCCGCGCGCTTCGCATGCCGACCGTGTCAGGGACATCGCGGCCGTGTGGCCCGCGTTGCTGGTCGCCGTCGTCGTGCTCGGCGGCATCTACGGCGGCGTCTTCTCGCCGACCGAAGGCGCCGCGGTCGGCGCGATCGCCATGCTGGCCGTGGCCGTGCTGCTGGGCGGGTTGCGCTGGCAGGGCTTGAAAGGCGCCTTGCTGCAGACCGCCGAGACGTCCGGCATGATCTTCCTGATCCTGCTCGGTGCCGAGATCTTCAACGCCTTCCTCGCGCTGTCGCAGCTTCCCGTCGCCGTCGCCGAATGGATCGGCGGCGGGGGCTTCGAGCCCTACGGCGTTCTGATGCTGATCCTGCTTTTCTACATCCTGCTCGGCGCGATCATGGACGAACTCGCCATGATCCTGCTGACATTGCCCATCTTCTTTCCGATCATCCAGTCTCTCGACTTCGGCATGTTGCCGGACGAGGTTGCGATCTGGTTCGGGATTCTGGTGCTGATCGTCGTCGGCGTCGGCCTCACCGCCCCGCCGATCGGATTGAACGTGTTCGTCGTGTCGGCGATCGCGCGCGACGTCCCGCTCACCCGCATCTACCGCAACGTGCTGCCCTTCCTGGCCGCCGACCTCGTGCGCCTCGTCCTGGTCGTTTTCTTCCCGGTGCTGGCGCTCGGCCTGGTGCGTCTGCTGACTTAGAAGCCGTTGTGACAGCCAGGGGCCGTCACTTCCTGGCAAGCATGCCGGCGAGGCCTGTGTAGTTCTCGGGACGAAGCGCCCTGAGCCGCGCCTTCATGTCGGCGTTTATGTCGAGGCCGTCAATGAAGGAGGCGAGGTCTTCCATCGTTACCTGCTTGCCGCGGGTGAGCGTTTTCAGCTTCTCGTATGGCATCTCCACGTCGGCGACGCGCAGCACCGTCTGTATCGCTTCGGCGAGCACCTCCGGATGCGCCAGGAGCGCGTCGCGAAGCGCAGCTTGATTCACGCTGACTTTGCCGAAGCCGCGCCCGAGCGCGCGATAGCCGATCAGCGAATGCGCGAAGGCGGTGCCGAAGGTGCGTGCCACGGTCGAGTCCGAGAGATCGCGCTGCAGGCGCGACACCGGCAGCTTCCTCGAGAGATGCTCGAAGAGCGCGTTGGCGATGCCGAAATTGCCCTCCGCATTCTCGAAATCGATCGGATTCACCTTGTGCGGCATGGCCGACGAGCCGATCTCGCCTTCCTTCGGCTTCTGCGTGACCCATCCGTCCGAGATGTACCGCCACATGTCCTGCGACAGATCGAGGAGGATCGTGTTGATACGGCGCACGTTGTCGAACATCTCGGCGAATGTGTCGTGCGGCTCTATCTGGGTCGTCACCTCATTGAGCTCGAGGCGTACGACATGCGCCTTGCCGGTGTCGTCCGCATTCAGGCTTTCCGCAAAGGAACGCGCAAAGGCCAACCAATCGATCTTCGGAAATGCCACGATCTGGGCGTTGTAGTTGCCCGAGGGTCCGCCCCACTTCATGAGGACGGGGCGCCTCATGAGAGCTTCGACCTGCCTTTCGAGGCGCCTCGCGAAGACGTTCATCTCCTTGCCGAAGGTCGTGGGCGTCGCACTCTGGCCATGGGTGCGCGCGAGCATGGCCGTATCGGCATGCTCCCGGGCAAGGCTGACGATCGCGCTCTTTACCTTGTCGAGCGCCGGCAGCATGACCTCTTCGAGCGCTCCGCGAAGCGCGAGGGCATGGGCGGTGCTGTTCACGTCCTCCGACGTGAGGGCGAAGTGCACCCATTCGAGCACGTCGGTGAGGCTCGAGTTTCCGAGCTTGAGCTTGATGAAGTACTCCACCGCCTTCACGTCGTGATTCGTCGCGGGGATTCCGTCATGGCCTTCGCGCTCGATCTTCTGGATGATCTGCGCGTCGTCGACGTCGATATGCGGCAGCGCGCGAAGCATCGCCTTCTCGTCCGACGTAAGCTGCCGCATGCCGACGCCCTTTGTCTCCGAGAGCGCCATGAGATACTCGCACTCGACGGTGACGCGCATTTTCATGAGCGCGTGTTCGCTGAAATACGCCGCAAGCGGCTCGGTGGTCGCGCGATAGCGGCCGTCGACAGGGCTTATGGCCGTGAGTGGTTCGAGGCGTCGCATGGCCCGGCTTTTAGTCCCGAACGGCCCGGATTGCCATGTTAAGAAGTGTCCCACCATGATGCCGCTTTCCGACTGCCCTCGCTCCGTCCTTGCCTCGGTCCAAGGCGTTCTCACCGACATCGACGAGACGGTGTCGACGGCCAGCCGCCTCACCGCCGGGGCCTACGGCGCGCTGGAGGCACTGAAAGAGGCGGGATTCCTGGTCGTTCCGGTGACCGGCCGGCCGGCCGGCTGGTGCGACCACATCGCCCGTTTCTGGCCGGTCGACGCCGTGGTCGGCGAGAACGGCGCCTTCTGGATGTGGCTCGACAAGTCGGCGGGCAAGCTCCGGACCCGTTTCGTCCAGTCCGACGCGGAGCGCGCGGAAGGTCGGCGTCGGCTCGAGGCGGTGCGGGAGGAGGTCCTGCGTGCCGTCAGCGGTTGCGGGATCGCCTCCGATCAGCCTTACCGACTGGCCGACCTGGCCGTGGATTTCTGCGAGGACGTGCCGGCCCTGCCGCGCGCCGAGGTCGATCGCATCGTCGCGGTGTTCGAGAAGCACGGGGCGCATGCCAAGGTGAGCTCGATCCACGTCAACGGCTGGTTCGGCGACTACGACAAGCTCACCACGTCGAAGACCATGATGCGCGAGCTGTTCGGCGTCGATCTCGGGGCTGCGCGCGAGCGCTATGTCTATTCCGGCGATTCACCCAACGACTCGCCGATGTTCGGCTACTTTCCCAATGCCGTCGGCGTGGCGAACGTGCGAGACTTTGCCGATGCCATGCCGCACCTGCCGCGCTGGATCACGACGGCGCGCTCCGGCGCGGGCTTCGTCGAACTCGCGGAAGCGCTGATTGTGGCCAAGAGGGGAGACTGAATGGCGCCGACCTTCATCGATTCGTTCCTCTACGAATTCGTCACGCTCTTCGTCATTCTCGATCCCGTCGCGACGGTGCCGCTCTTCATCATGGCGACGGCCGGCCTGTCGCGGCGCGATGCGCTCGTGGTGGCGGTCTATGCGCTTGCGATCGCCTTCGCGGTGCTGGTGTTTTTCATCGTTGCCGGCCAGCTTCTGCTCAGCGCACTCCACATCCCCGTTGCGTCGTTCCAGCTCGCCGGGTCGCTGGTGCTGCTGCTGTTCGGGCTCAAGATGGTGCTCGGCAAGGTGACGGAAGAGGTGGCCGCGATGCCGCCAACCGCCACCCTGCTGGAGCGCGCGGTCTATCCGCTGGCGATCCCCGGGATCGCCGGCGCCGGCGCGATCCTGACCGTGGTGCTGCTGACCGACTACAAGGTGCGTTCGCTCGGCGAGCAGGCGACCACGACCCTGATCCTGGTGCTCTGTCTCGTCGGCTTCTTCGCCCTCTATGCCGGCGCCGGACTGATCTCGCGCGTCCTCGGCCGCTCTGGAATCGAGATCGTGAGCCGCGTGTTCGGCCTGATCCTGGCGAGCATCGCCGTGCACAACATGGTCATCGCCATCAAGATCAGCTTCGGCATCGCTTGATCAGGGCGGTGGCGCCACCGTCAGCGAACCGAAATGCACGACGCTGTCGGCCTGGCTGAGCACGCCGACGGTGCCGGCGTGAACCAGGCTGCGGTCGTTCAGGCCGAACTGCGCCGCGCCGTCGAGCCAGACCTCGAAGCGATCCCACCGGGCCACGACCCGCAAGGCGTGCCATCGGCCGATGGCGATGTCGGCGGTCGCCGAGCCGAGCTGTGCACGCTTGCCGCCGCGCATGCGGTAGAGCCGCACCGACTTGTCCCGCGCGCTCACCATGACTGCGTAGTAGTCGTTCGCGTCCTGGGCGCGCAGCACCAAGCCGGCGGCTTGCTCGCGCGTTCCCGAGACGATCTTGAATCTCAGGGTCGCGTCGATATCCAGCGCCGCGGTCTGGATCGAGATGCAGAGGGGAAAGCGTTGATAGGTGGCGTCGCCGGCGGTCTCGGCCAATGCCCAGCCGCCCAGCGCCTCCTTCTCGGCCACGGCCTTCCAGGCCGGCGGCCGGCCGATGCCGGTCATGCCCTGTTGGCAGGCGACACGCCCGTCCGACGTGGTCAGCGGGGCCACCTGCTGGGCGGCAGCCGGCGCCGGTCCGGCGAGCAGCACGGCGAGCGACAGCGCGAGCGGCGCGACGCTTGACCGCCTGCGCGGGACGGAGGACTTTACGCGCCGGCCCGATGAAGGCGATTTCTGGCAAGGGGGAAACAGCATGCGTCTCTGCACCATCGTGAGCGGCGGCAAGCCCGCCGTGGGGGTCAAGCTCGGCGACGGCAAGGTCGTCGATCTGTCGAAGCAAATGCCACGCGGACCCAAGTCGGTGGTCGAGATCCTGGCGGGCGGGCGCAAGATGCAGCAGGCGGTGCTGAAGGCCTGCGCCAAGCCCAAGAAGGGCGCCACCGTCTCGGAGAAGTCGGCGAAGTACCTGCCGCCGATCCCCAATCCGGGGAAGATTTTGTGCATTGGGCTCAACTACCGCAAGCACGCTGAGGAGACCGGCAGCCCGATTCCCGCCTATCCGGTGGTGTTTTGCCGGTTCAACAACACGCTGACGCCCCACAACGGCAAGATGCCCCGGCCGAGCCACTCCGAGCAGCTCGACTGGGAAGCCGAGCTCACCGTGGTAATCGGCAGGAAGTGCCGCAACGTGCCGAAGGAGAAGGCGCTCGGCGTGATCGCCGGCTATGCCTGCTTCAACGACGGCTCGGTGCGCGACTGGCAGAGGAAGTCGGGCGGCCAGTTCACCCTCGGCAAGGGCTTCGACGGAACCGGCGGCTTCGGTCCCGACATCGTCACGGCCGACGAGCTGCCACCGGGCGGCGCGCCGCTCAGGATCATGACCCGCGTCAACGGCGAGGTCATGCAGGACAGCAACACCGACGACCTGATCTTCGATGTGCCGACCCTGGTGCACGAGCTCAGCAAGATCATGACGCTCGAGCCGGGCGACATCATCATCACCGGCACGCCCTCGGGGGTGGCCATGGCGCGCAGCCCGCAGCCCTGGCTGAAGCCCGGCGACGTCTGCGAGGTCGAGATCGAGAAGGTCGGCGTGCTGCGCAACGTCGTCACGCAGGGCGCGTGAGGTATCGCAACGCCACTGCGCACCAGGACTTTCAAAACATCCAATTGTTTCCACGAGGTGCAGCGACCGTTCTTCAACTATCGACCGTCAGGGATTGGCGCAACACGTGTGACCTGCCCGGGTTCAATTTCGATTTGGTTTGTCGGACGTGGACGGCACTATTACTGAAGTCGTTGGCCTGATCGCCAGAGGCCGTCGACTGGTGTATCGCGTCGAATTCTCGATGATTGGCGATGAACCGCTGGCTGCTCATCTCACGGCCGACGAATTGAAGCCGATGAGACAAAAGCATCACGCTGCGGGTTAGCGAAGCTGCTTTTCGAGACGTCTCTATGGCGCTTCGCTTCACTCGATACCGCTTCGACTGCCTCGATCACGGCCGGTTCAACCGCGGCAAAGGAAAAGCCGTACGGCAACCTATCGCACCGCCGCCCATAGGAGCGACAGGCCGGCAGCCAGCATCACGCCGTCGAGCAGGCGCGTGAAGGTGTGGACGCTCAGCCGCTCGACGACCAGGCGCGCGGTGTAGTTGCCGGCCATTACCGACGTGCCGCTGATCAGCCCTTTGACCAGGATGTCGACCGGCAGCGCGCCGAAGGTGTGGAAGGTCGCGGCCTTGCTGACATAGAGCGCCAGCGAGCCCGCCGCCTCGGTGGCGATGAAGGCTCCCTTCGTCAGGCCGAAGGCGGCAAAGGCCGGTACGCTGAGCGGCCCGGTCGAGACGACGATGCCCGTTAGAAAGCCGATCACGGCGCCGGCGAGAGCGAGCCCTGCGAAGCCGAGCGTGATGTTGTGCGAGGCGAGCCAGCGCCGGCCCGGGATCATCGCCAAGAAGAAGACGCCCAGCGCCACGTCGACGGCCCGCTCAGGCAGCACCAGCAGGGTGCGGGCACCGAGCGCCGCGGCGGGAATGCCGCCCGCGGCGTAGGCCGCCGTGGCGCGCCAGTCGACCGCGCGCCACCACGAGGTGATCTTGGCGACGTTCGACATCAGCGCGACGACGGTCATGATCGGCACCGCCTCGCGCGGCCCGAACACGAAAACCAGGACTGGCAGCAGGATGATGGTGGCGCCGGTGCCGACGATGCCGCTGACGATGCCGGCGGCGTAGCCCACCGCCAGCACGAGGAAGTACGTCAGGAGTGGGTCAATACCCAATATTCGGCCGGAGGTACTTCTCCGCCTGCTCGAGCGGGAGGCCGCGACGCCTGGCATAGTCCTCGACCTGGTCGCGGCCGATGCGGGCGACGCCGAAATACTGCGCGTCGGGGTGGGCGAAGTAGTAGCCCGACACGGCGGCCGTCGGCAGCATGGCGAAACTCTCGGTCAAGGTCATGCCGGCGTTCTGGCCGGCATTGAGCAGGCGGAACAGCTCGGGCTTCTGGCTGTGGTCGGGGCAGGCGGGGTAGCCCGGGGCCGGCCGGATGCCGCGATACTTCTCGCGGACCAGTTCGTCGTTGGCGAGCGCCTCGTCGGGCGCGTAGCCCCACAGCGTCTTGCGCACGCGCTCGTGCAGCCGCTCGGCGAAGGCCTCGGCCAGGCGGTCGGCCAGCGCCTTCAGGAGGATGTCAGAATAGTCGTCGTTGTCGGCGCGGAAGCGCGCGAGATGCTCGTCGATGCCGTGGCCCGCCGTCACGGCGAAGCCGCCGATCCAGTCGGCCCTGGGCGAGATGAAGTCCGCCAGGCACATGTTGGCGCGTGGGCTGCGCTTCTCGATCTGCTGGCGCAGGAAGAAGAGCCGTGAAACCTCCTTCGTGAAGGTGTCGTCCTCGAACAGCACGACGTCGTCGCCTTCGCGGCGGCACGGCCAGAATCCGACCACGCCCTTCGCCGTCAGCCACTTCTCGCGCACGATGCGGTCGAGCATCTTGCGCGCGTCGCTGTAGAGCTTCTTCGCACTTTCGCCGACGACGGCGTCGTCAAGGATCGAGGGCCACGTGCCGGCCAGCTCCCAGGCGCGGAAGAACGGCGTCCAGTCGATGCGCTCGACCAGCTCGTGCAACGGATACTCCGAGAAGAGGCGCGTGCCGGTGAAGGCCGGCCGCGGCGGCTCGTAGCCCGACCAGTCGATGCGGAAGCCGTTGGCGCGCGCGGCGGCGAGCGGCACCAGCTTCTCCTGGCCGCGGTCGGCACGCTCGATCCGGATCGCCTCGTATTCGGCCGCCACCCTGTCGGCGAAATCCCGGGCCTGGGCGCCCGACTCGGAGGTGAGCGCCGTGCAGACGCCGACGGCGCGCGAGGCGTCGAGCACGTGCACCGTGGTGCCCTCGTAGCGCGGCGCGATCCTGAGCGCGGTGTGGACCTTGGAGGTGGTGGCGCCGCCGATCAGCAGCGGCACCTTGAAGCCCTGCCGCGTCATCTCCTCGGCGACCGTCACCATTTCGTCGAGCGAGGGCGTGATCAGGCCACTGAGCCCGATCATGTCGACCTTGTTGTCGTTGGCGGCCTTCAGGATCTCCTGGAACGGCACCATGACGCCGAGATCGATGACCTCGAAGTTGTTGCACTGGAGCACCACGCCGACGATGTTCTTGCCGATGTCGTGGACGTCGCCCTTGACCGTCGCCATGACGATCTTGCCCTTGGGCTTCGACGTCTCGGTCTTTTCGGCCTCGATGTAGGGCAGGAGGTGCGCGACCGCCTTCTTCATCACGCGCGCGCTCTTCACCACCTGCGGCAGGAACATCTTGCCGGCGCCGAACAGGTCGCCGACTACGTTCATGCCGGCCATCAGCGGCCCTTCGATCACCTCGATCGGCCGCGCGATCTGCCGGCGCGCCTCCTCGGTGTCGGCGACGACGAACTGGTCGATGCCCTTGACGAGCGCATGCTCGAGCCGCTTCTCGACCGGCCAGGAGCGCCATTCGGCGTCCCGTGTCTCGACCGTTTCGCCGGTGCCCTTGTACTTGGGGGCGAGTTCCAACAGCCGTTCCGTCGCGTCGGATCGGCGGTTGAGGATGACGTCCTCGCAGGCGTCGCGCAGCTCGGCCGGAATCTGATCGTAGACCTCAAGCTGGCCGGCGTTGACGATGCCCATGTCCATGCCCGCCTGGATGGCGTGGTAGAGGAACACCGAATGCATCGCCTTGCGCACCGGCTCGTTGCCGCGGAACGAGAAAGAAAGGTTGCTGATGCCGCCCGAAATCTTGACGTGCGGGCAGCGCTTCTTGATCTCGCGCGTCGCCTCGATGAAGTCGACGCCGTAGTTGTCGTGCTCCTCGATGCCGGTGGCGACGGCGAAGATGTTGGGGTCGAAGATGATGTCCTCGGCCGGGAAGCCGACCTGCTCGACCAGGATCCGGTAGGCGCGCTCGCAGATCTCGACCTTGCGCTGAAGGGTGTCGGCCTGGCCCTTCTCGTCGAACGCCATCACGACCACGGCGGCACCATAGCGGCGCACCTTGCGGGCGTGGTCCATGAAGGCCTCGACGCCCTCCTTCATCGAGATCGAGTTGACGATCGGCTTGCCGGCGACGCACTTCAGGCCGGCCTCGATCACGCTCCACTTGGAGCTGTCGATCATGATCGGCACCCTGGCGATGTCGGGCTCCGAGGCGATCAGCTTCAGGAAGGTGTCCATCGCCTTCTCGGCGTCGAGCAGGCCCTCGTCCATGTTGACGTCGATGATCTGCGCGCCGGCCTCGACCTGCTGGCGCGCGACCTCGACCGCTGCTGCATAGTCGCCCTCCAGGATCAGCTTCTTGAACTTGGCCGATCCGGTGACGTTGGTGCGCTCGCCGATGTTGATGAAGGTCGCGGTACGCTCGGCCATCACATGAAACTCGCCGCTTCCATGCCGCTAAGCCGTAGCGCCGGGGGAAGCGCGTGCCACTGGCGCGGCTTGAGACCCTTCACCGCCTCGGCTACGGCCTTGATGTGGGCGGGCGTCGTGCCGCAGCAGCCGCCCACGATGTTCAGCCAGCCATTCTCGGCCCAGCCTCGGACCAGCTTGGCGGTCATCGCCGGCGGCTCGTCGTAGGCGCCGAGCTCGTTGGGCAGGCCGGCGTTGGGATAGACGCAGACCAGCCCGTCGACCTGCGGGTTCAGCGCGCTGACGTAGGGGTGCAGTTCGGTGGCGCCGAAGCTGCAGTTGAGGCCCATCGTCAGCGGCCGGGCGTGGCGCACCGAATGCCAGAAGGCCTCCACCGTCTGGCCCGACAGGTTGCGGCCGGCGAGGTCGGTGAGGGTCATCGACACCATCACCGGCACGATCTCGCCCAGCGCCTCGCCCGCCTCGTCGGCGGCGACGATCGCGGCCTTGGCATTCAAGGTGTCGAACACCGTCTCGATCAGGATGAAGTCGACGCCGCCTTCCAGCAGGCCGTCGATCTGCTCGCGGTAGATGCCCTTGACCTCGTCGAAGCTGACGGCGCGGTAGCCCGGGTCGTTGACGTTGGGCGACACCGAGAGGGTCTTGTTGGTCGGCCCGAGCGCGCCGACCACGAAGCGCGGCTTGGCCGGATCCTTCGCCGTCGCGGCGTCGGCGCAGGCGCGCGTGATCCGCGCCGCGGCGACGTTGATGTCGCGCGCGCGGTCCTGCAGGCCGTAGTCGGCCTGGCTGATGGCGTTGGCATTGAAGGTGTTGGTCGCCAGCACGTCGGCGCCGGCTTCGATGTAGGCGTTGCAGATCTCGCCGACGATCTCCGGCCGCGTCAGGTTCAGGAGGTCGTTGTTGCCTTTCTGGTCCTGCGCGAAGTCGCGGCCGCCGCGATAGCCCGACTCGTCGAGCCTGTAGTTCTGGATGGCGGTGCCGTACGGCCCGTCCTTGATCAGGATGCGTTCGGCGGCGATCTCGCGCAGCAGATCGGCCTTGCCGGCACGGGTGTCGGCGTTTGTCACGGCTTGCGCACTCCCAGGAGATGGCAGATCGCGAAGGTGAGATCGGCGCGGTTGAGCGTGTAGAAGTGGAACCGGTCGACGCCCTCGTCGCGCAGCCGGCGGCACAGGTCGCCGGCCACCGTGGCGGCGATCATGCGGCGCGTCTCGACGTCGTCGTCGAGGCCGTCGAACAGGCTGGCGAGCCAGGCCGGCACCTTGGAGCCGCACAGCCCTGCCATCCGCAGGATGCCCTTGAAGTTCGACACCGGCATGACGCCGGGCACGATCGGCACGTCGATCCCGGCGGCGGCGGCGGCGTCGCGAAAGCGCAGGAAGTCGTCGGCCTCGAAGAAGAACTGGGTGATGCAGCGATCGGCGCCGGCATCGACCTTGCGCTTGAGGTTGTCGAGGTCGGCCTTGGCGTCGGCCGAATCGGGATGCTTCTCCGGATACCCCGCGACGCTGATCTGGAACTCACCGATCCTCTTCAGCCCCGCCACCAGCGCGGCGGCGTTCTCGTAGCCGCCCGGATGGGCGCGGTACCTGCCGCCCATCTCGGGCGGCGGATCGCCGCGCAGCGCGACGATGTGGCGGATGCCGGCATCCCAATAGGCGCGCGCGACGTCGTCGATCTCGCCGCAGGTCGCGCCGACGCAGGTAAGGTGCGCGGCGGCGTCGATGCCGGTCTCGCGCTTCAGCCGCGCCACCGTCTCGTGCGTGCGCTGGCGCGTCGAGCCGCCGGCGCCGTAGGTGACGGAGAAGAAAGTCGGCCGCAGCGGCGTCAGCCGTGTCACCGTCTCCCACAGCGTGCGCTCGGCCGTCTCGGTCTTGGGCGGCGAGAACTCGAACGAGACCTCGAGCCGCTGCGGTGCGCGCGCCGGGAACTCGGCGGCGGCCACGCTGAGCGGGCCGGGAGGGAGCGGGCCCGTGTCGGGACTCATCGCGATACTCCTTGGACGGTGAGCGCGGGCGAGCGGGCGGCGCCGGCGCGCGCCGGCAGCTCGCGCTCGCCGCGCCAGATGCCGGTCATGATGCGTCGGCCGGGGAAGTGCAAGGGCTCGAGCGGCTGCAGGCCGGCGCTCTTCAGCCAGCCCTGCACCTGGTTGTCGGCGAAACCGAGATGGACGTGGGCATGCTCGCGCTTGAGCTCGACCAGGTCGTGCGGCGAGAAGTCGACCACCAGCACGACGCCGCCCGGCCGCACCACGCGCGCCGCCTCGGCCAGCGCCGCTGCCGGGTCGTCGGCATAGTGCAGCACGTGATGGATGGTGACGGCGTCGAAGCTCTCCGCCTCGAAGGGCAGGGCGTACATATCGGCCTGGCGGATCTCGGCATTGTCGATGCCGGCGCGCGCGAGGTTGGCGCGGGCGAGCGCCAGCATCTCGCGCGACTGGTCGACGCCGACCGCACGCTCGACCTTGGGCGCGAGCACCTCCAGCAGCCGGCCGGTGCCGGTGCCGATGTCGAGCAGACGGCGTGCGACGGGCGGCAGATGGTGCGCCAGCGCGCGCTCGATCTCGCGGTCGGCGACGTGCAGCGCCCGAAGTTCGTCCCAGCGCTGGGCGTTGTCGCGGAAGAAGCGGACCGCCGCAGTCTGGCGGCGCTGCAGCAGCCCGTCGAGCCGCGCGCGATCGCCGGCGAGCCGGGGATGCCTGGCGTCGAGCCGGCGCACGAATTCACGCACCAGCACCGCGTCGTCGCCGCCGCTCACCAGCCGGAAGCGCGTGAATTGCGCTTCGCGAAAGCGTTCCAGCACGCCGGCCTCGACCAGGAGCTTCAGGTGGCGTGACACGCGCGGCTGGCTTTGGCCGAGGACGTGGACGTAGTCGCTGACGGTCAGATCCTCGCGCGCCGCCAGCGCTAGGATTCGCAACCGCGTGTCCTCGGCGACCGCCCTTAGGAGCGTCAAAAGATGATCCATGATTTATGAATATAAGCATATCTTTATGTTTGCAAGTCCATTTTGCGCACGGGTGCGGCGGGAATGCCACAAGCCTCGACCGTTTGGGCCTATGCACTTCAAACCGTAGTTTGCGTGTGCAAGACTGTTACCCAACAGCGGCAAACAGCCGCCCTTCAGGAATGGCCGGATGGTCGGATTTGTCATGCATCGAGTAGTGGCCAAGGCGCGCCGTTCCCTTCTCGTCGTGGTGGCTTCGGCCGCCCTCGTCGGAGGCTGCGGCTCCTATCAGGACACCGGCACGGCCGACGTCTGGGATCCCATCGAGACGCCCAACCGCTTCATTTTCTCCATCAACCGCGCCGTCGACATGATCGCCCTCCGGCCGATCACGGTCCTCTATCGCGATTGGGTGCCGGCGCCGGCCCAGAAGGGCCTGACCAACCTGCTCAACAACCTCGGCGAACCCGTCACCGCCATCAACGAGGTCGTGCAGGGCGATCCCGGCCGCGCCGCCACGACGCTCGCGCGCTTCATCGTGAACTCGACGGTCGGCATCGTCGGCATCTTCGACGTGGCGAGCGCCATCGGCCTGCCGCGCACCAAGGAGAGCATGGGCAACACCATCGGCTACTATGCCGGCGTCGAGCCCGAGAACGGCGGCTTCTATCTGGTGCTGCCGGTGGCCGGCCCGAGCAACGCGCGCGACGGCGTCGGCCTCGTGATCGACACCGCGGTCGATCCGTTCGGACTGTTCACGGTATTCAACAGCGGCACCGATGCCTGGGAATGGATCGCCGTCGGCGCACGCTATGCCGCCATGGCGGTCGACACGCGCTCGCGCACCATGTTCGCGCTCGACGATCTCGAGAAGAACAGCGTCGACTACTACGCGGCGCTGAAATCGGCCTACACCCAGCAACGCGCCGACACCATCCGCGAGAAGCGGGAGAAGGCGGGCGCGCGGGGCGAATTGAACCGTCGCGACAATCTCGCGTTGGTACGATAGGACTCAAGGCAACTCATTCCGTAGGGAGCGAACGGTGCCTCTGCTCGCTTTTCGTCGTCATGCCGCATGCCTGTTCGTCGCCGGCGCCCTCTGTCTCGCGGCATGGCCGTCGGCGGCCCAGCCGACCGCCGACGATGCCGCCAGGCTGATCCAGGGCGTGTCGCAGAAGGTCATCGACCTGGTGAAGAGCAAGACCGGCGCGGACCGCCAGGCCGGCATTCGCCAGGTCCTCGAATCGGAGTTCGACCTGGCCTACATGGGCCGCTCGGCGCTCGGCACGCACTGGGAACGCACGCCCGAGGACCTGCGCGAGCGCTTCCTCAAGGCCGCGGCGGGCGCGGAGGCGCGCGCCTACAGCGAGCGCTTCGGCCAGTATGGCGGACAGACCCTGGCCCTGGGCCGGGTCGCGAGCCGGCCCAATGGTGTCTTCATGGTCGATTCGCGGCTCAACCAGACGAGCGGCGAGCCGATCAAGATCGAATGGGAGGTGCGCGACCGCGGCCAGGGCCTGCGCATCAGCGACGTCAAGATCGAGGGCGTCAGCATGGTCATGACTAGACGGTCCGATTTCAATTCCTACATCCAGCAGCACGGCGGCAAGGTCGACGCCCTGGTGCAGGAGCTGGAGGCCCGCGGCGCCCGCCAGTAGCGGATGCCGCCGTCCGGTTTGCGCCGGCGGCAGGGCAAGCGTAAAATTCGGTCCGGGAGGCGTCTTGTCCGCCCCGGGTTGCCGGGGTCGAGGAGAGCGCCATGGATAGCGCAGTCGTCAAGAATCCGGCCGAGCACCGCTCGGTCGATCCGGTGTGGACCAGGATCCGCGAGGCCGCCCAGTCGGCCGCTGCGCGCGAGCCGGTGCTGACCGGCATGTTGCACGCCACGGTGCTCAGCCAGTCGCGCTTCGAGGGCGCGCTGAGCTATCACCTCGCGCGCCTGGTCGGCACGACCGAGGTGCCGGCGGCGCTGATCCGCCAGATCTTCGAGGAGGCCTTCACCGTCGATCCCGACATCGGCCTCGCCGCGCGCTTCGACATCGTCGCCGTCACCGACCGCGACCCGGCCTGCACCTCGCATCTCGACCCGCTGCTGTGGTTCAAGGGTTATCATGCGCTGCAGACCTATCGCGCCGCGCACTGGCTGTGGCTGCAGGGTCGGCACGCGCTCGCCCACTACCTGCAGAGCCGCGCCTCGGCGCTGTTCGGGCTCGACATCCATCCCGGCGCCGTGGTCGGCAAGGGCATCTTCATCGACCACGGCACCGGCGTGGTGATCGGCGAGACCGCCGTCGTCGAGGACGGCGTGAGCATGCTGCACGGCGTGACGCTCGGCGGCACCGGCAAGGAGCGCGGCGATCGCCATCCCAAGGTGCGGCGCGGTGTGCTGTTGGGCGCCGGCGCCAAGGTGCTGGGCAACATCGAGATCGGCGCCTGCGCCAAGATCGCCGCGGGCTCGGTCGTGCTCGAGCCGGTGCCGGCCGGCTGCACCGCGGCCGGCGTGCCGGCGCGCATCATCGGCTGCGTCGATGTTCCCGAGCCCGCGCTCGAGATGGACCAGCGAATCTGAGGCCCCGCCCGCTCAGGCGGCGTGACCGATGAAGACGGCCTTGCGCAGGTGGCGGTCGTTGGCGAGCTGGTCGAGGACGAAGCGCGCGACCTCGTCGCGGGTAATGCGAACCAGCCGTGTCTGTGGCGTCACGTCGGTCACGACCTGAAGCGGTGTCGCTCCGGCGGTCGCCGAGAACGGCGCCGGCCGCACGATCACCCAGTCGAGGCCCGACTGTCGGATGAGTTGCTCCTGGCGGTCCTTGTCCTCGTAGAGGGGGCGGGTGAACAGCGGATAGACGATCCAATCGTAGATCAGGCCGCCATGGCCGCGTGTCTCGCCCGCGCCGACACCCGTGATGGCGACCAGGCGGCGGATGCCTTCGGCCATCATCGCCGGGATCAGTTTCGCAGTGACGTCGGAGAAGAGGGTCGTCCGTCGTCCGGGCGCCGCACCGAGCGTCATCACGACGGCCTCCCGACCGGCCACGAGGGCCCGAAGCGCCGCCGCGTCGGTCGGGTCGGCGGCCACGACGTCGACCGCGGCCGGGGCGTCCGCCAGGCGTGCGGCGTCCCGCGTCTGCGCGCGAATCGTGTGGCCGCGCTCCACGCCCTGAGCCATGAGCCGGCGGCCCACGCTGCCGCTCGCGCCGAGAAGCAGGATGCGCATGGCGTTCAGTTCGGTGTGCAGGACTTCATCGCCCGGACATCCTATCATCGTCGGGACGGCAAACCCGGGCAAAGAGGAAGAGGATCGGCGCCATGACACACAAGTTCCGCGGCCTCGCGCTGCATACCTGGACGGTCGACACCACGCCGCTCGCCGGCGCGCTCGAGGCGGCCAGGGCAGGTGGCTTCGACGCCATCGAGCTGCGCCGCGTCGACTTCACGCGCGACCCCGACGCGATCGGGCTGGTCAGGAAGAGCGGCCTGCCGGTCGCCTGCATGGGCGTCGAGTATGGCTGGGTCTTCTCGCGCAAGGGCGAGGAGCAGGAGCGGCTGTTCAAGGTGATGCGCGAGACCTGCGAGAACGCCGTGGCGCTCGGCTGCCCCATGCTGATGACCGCCATCGGCCCGGGCGAGGCGAGCCTCGACGACGCCATTGCCAACATCGCGCGCGCCGGCGCGATCGTGGCGGAACACAAGCTGCGGCTCGCCGTCGAGTACCAGTTCCAGCATCCGGTGATGAAGACGCTCGAGATCGTGCGCGACGCGGTGAAGCGGGCCGGCCAGCCGAGCGTCGGCGTGCTGCTCGACGCCTATCACCTGCAGCGCGGCGGCCGGTCGGGCGCCGGCTTCAGGGACATGCCGGAATCTGAGATCTTCTATGTCCAGTACAGCGACGTGCCCGATGCGCCGCCCAACGGACCGCCGCCCGTCGACCGCCTGCCGCCCGGCAGGGGGGTCGCCGACTGGTCGGGCCTGTTCCGCCTGCTCGCCGAGAAGAACTACACGGGTTACCTCAGCTACGAGGCGCCCAACCCCGCGCACTGGAACAAGCCGGCGGCCGACACCGCGCGCGAGGGCGCCCAGGCGACGAAGCAGGCGCTGGCCAAGGCCTTCGGCTAGCCCATCGTCCGAATGTCGTTCGGCTGAAGGACGAGCGCATCTATCCCACCGCTGCGTGACGATTCTTCACTGGCCCGACTTCCGCCTATGGATGCGGACCCCAGGGCGCGGCGGTCAGCAGCTTGACCTCCTGCGTCGCCACCAGCGGGCGGAACTTGACGGCGAAGCCGTCGACGAAGTCGGCATGGGTGCCCAGGCCCGACCAGTGTCTGCGCCGGTCGGCATCGTCGTCGAACTTCCACAGATGCACGAGCTGGTTGATGGTGCCGGTGTCGGCTTGGAAATAACCGACCAGCTTCCGCGCGAAGCCGCCTTTCTCCAGCGCCGGATAGCCGAACTGCTGGTAGAGCTTCACCGCCTCGGCCATCTTGCCGACATGCAGCGTGTAGGTGCGGAGTTCGTAGAGCGCCATGTGTCTTCCCCTCAGACAATGCCCAGCTCGCGCGCCTTGATCTGCAGCGCCAGCACCTTGGAGTAGATGCGGCATTGCGCGAGGCCGCCGGCGAGGAACCACAGTCCGGGCTGCCCGGTGGGCCGCCACATGCCGGCCAGCTCGCCTTCGGCGTCGAAGCCCCAGACCGACCCGATGCGGTCGGTGATCGCGTCGCCCAGGATCGGCCGCACGGCCTCCTTCTGGCCCTCGTAGCCCGTCGCCAGCACGATCAGGTCGGCCTTCCGGACCGTGCCGTCCTTCATATAGGCGCCCTCGGGCCCGAACCGCGCGATGTCGGCGAACTGGATGAGCCCGACCTTGCCGTCGACGATCATCTGCGAGCAACCGGCGTCGAAGTAGTATCCGCCGCCGCGGTTGCCGTACATGATCTGCCAGCCCTCGCCCTCGGGGCCGAAGGTCAGCCTGAAGCCGCGCTTCCTGAGGCCGTCCAGCAGCTCCTTGTCGGCCTCGGCGTTGCGGATCGTTATCTGCTGGTGCGAGCGCTTGTAGATCGGGAAGGGGAACGAGGTCGCCAGCAGGTCGAGATCCTCGAACGGGATCTCCTCGTCGTACAGCGCATAGGGCGCCTGCGCCTCCTTGAGGCTGACGACCAGCGTCGCACCGTTCTGGATGATCGAGACCTCGGCGGCGCCCGACACGGCGAGATCCTGCGCGACGTCGTGGCCCGACGTGCCGGTGCCCAGCACCAGCGCGCGCTTACCCTTCCAGTCGAGCCCGCTGCCGTAATCGCCGGAATGGCGGACGGTGCCGCGGAACTCCTTCAGGCCGGGCAGGTCGGGCATCTTGTGGATGGTGCTGACGCCGTTGCAGAACACGACGTGGCGCGGATGCATGGTCCGTTCGCTGCCGTCCGCCTTCTTGAGCGTAACGGTCCAGCGCTTGACCGCGTCGTCGTAGCGGGCGGAGCGAAGCTCGGTGCCCGTCCAGACGTTGAGCTCCATCGCCTCCGCATAAAGCTCGAACCAGTTGCCCAGCATGTCCTTGGGGATGAAGACCGGCCATGAGCGCGGGAACGGCATGTAGGGGAAGTGGTTGACCCGCGTCTCGTTGTGCAGGGTCAACGCGTGATAGCGCCGTCGCCACGAATCGCCGATCCGCTTCTCGCGATCGATCGTCAGCGTGTCGATGCCGAGCATCGACAGCCGCGCCGTCGCCATCAAGCCGGCCTGCGCCGCGCCAACGACGAGCACGGCCGGATCGCGGTCTTCAAAGGCCTGGGCCTTGCGCCGGCGATCCGCCCAGTTCTCGCCGCCGAAGTTGCGCTTCCAGTCGACGTTCTGCCAGCGCTTGCCGTTCGCCGGGTCCTCGTGGCCGCGGATCTCGGCGAGCGACGTCATCAGGGTCCAGGCGCGCGGCTTGCCGCCGCCTTCCGACACCAGCCGGACGACGCCGGTGCACGGACCGACTTTCGTCTCGAAGGTGAAGATCGCCTCGATGGCCTTCGTGCCGGCGCGCGTCACGACCCGCGGCGGCGTGCGGTCGGCCGCGAGCTGGACGGAGTGCGGCGCCCGGCTCGCGATCGTGGGCGTCAGCCGGTCGGCGATCGCCGCGGCGCCGGAAAACGTATGCAGGTCCCAGTGGAAGGCGAGGACGTCGCGCCAATGGCACTCATCGGCGAACAGTGCCGCGATGCGTCCCCGGTCGCCGGATGCCAGTGCCTTTGAAAACGCGTCGAGCCAGTGCTGCGCCGTCGCTCTCGCCGAGGCGTCGATCGCCAGGCCGTCCATCCCTTTTCTCCTGCTGCTGTGCGCTGTGGGAATAGTACAGCAAGAGCGGCCGCGACGACCCCCTGAACCGACGTCATAAGTCCATTCCGTTTCGGCCTTCAGAAGCAAGACGGCAATCTGCGCGAGTCGGTCGCACTACACCCACCGCCCCACACGCGCGCGGAAGCGGCGGTAGTCGTCACCGAACTTGCGCTCGAGGTAGGCCTCCTCGCGCGCCACCACGCCGTAGCGCAGGACGAGGGCGAAGGGCACGAGCGTCACCAGCAGCCACAGGCTGTCGAAGGCGATGGCGAGTCCGACCTGCCCCACCATCATGCCGAGATAGATCGGGTTGCGCGTGAAGCGGTAGGGCCCGGCGATCACGATGGCCGTGGTCGGCCGGTTGGTGGGTACGTTCGAGCCGGCGCGGGTGATGGTGGCGATCGCTCACACCGCGAGCGCGAAGGCCAACGCGAACACCGCAGCGCCAAGCCAGCCCGCCGGCAGTGCCGTCGGCATGAAAGGCAGGGGCAGCGGCCAGTCGAGCGCCAGGCCGACTACGATGGCGAGCGCCCAGGCGAGTGGCGGGCGGACGATGACGGCGATGTCTGCCGTGTCGCTCATGACACTCCTCCATGGCCTCTTGTCATCCTGAGCGAAGCGAAGGATCTCGCATTGGCAACGGAGTCGCTGATTGTCCTGCTAGGTCCATCGCTTCGCTCAGGACGACAGGGCTTATGTATGCTATCTATTTACTATGACCATGGTGTTCTTCCGTGTCCGCCCGGCGGCGGACAGACCGGGACTGGCGGCGGCGCCGGCTCGGCCAGAACTTTCTTGATCCCGCGACTGCCGAACAGATCGTCGATCAGGCTGAGTTAGTCCCCGGCGAGTTCGTCATCGAGGTCGGCGCCGGCTCGGGCGCGTTCACGCGCGCGCTCGTGCGGCGCGGCGTGCGGCTGATCGCGGTCGAGCCCGATCCGCACTGGGCGGGGCGCCTGCGCGAGGAGCTGCGCGGCGTGCGGGTCGTGCAGCGCGACTTCCTGGCGTTCGACCTGCCGCGCCGGCCGTTCCGCGTGCTGGGCTCGCTGCCGTTCGGCCGCACCACCGACATCTTCCGCCGCCTGCTCGACGATCCGGCGCTGCCGCTTCAGCGCGCCGACGTGGTCGTGCAGTGGGAGGTGGCGCTGAAGCGCGCGGCGCAACCGCCCACGACTCTCCTCTCGACCGCCTGGGCGCCGTGGTGGGACGTCGCTCTCGTCCGCCGCCTCCCGGCCAGCGCCTTCCGGCCGGTGCCGCGGGTCGATGGCGGGCTGCTCGCGATCCGGCGCCGCGACCCGCCACTCCTGCCGGCGGCGATGGCCGCGTCCTACGCCGCCTTCGTCCAGCGGGAATGGCCGTTCGTCCGCGCGACATGAAATTGCGTGGATTCGGTGGACGGCGTGGATTCCGTGGACGCCGCGGGATGGCGTGGATTCGTGGACGATCGGCCCGAAACCCTTGCGCCATCGGCATCCGATCCGTCCGCGCGTTGTGGACGGCGGCGTGGACGACGCCGGGACCTACTTCCGCACCAGCGGCTTGTACTTGATGCGGTGCGGCTGGTCGGCATCGTGGCCGAGGCGGCGTTTCTTGTCGGCCTCGTAGTCCTGGAAGTTGCCCTCGAACCACTCGACGTGGCTGTCGCCCTCGAAGGCCAGCATGTGGGTGGCGATGCGGTCGAGGAACCAGCGGTCGTGGGAGATAATCACGGCGCAGCCGGCGAAGTCGACCAGCGCCTCCTCGAGCGCCCGCAGCGTGTCGACGTCGAGGTCGTTGGTCGGTTCGTCGAGCAGCAGCACGTTGGCGCCGCTCTTCAGCATCTTCGCCAGATTGACGCGGTTGCGCTCGCCGCCCGAGAGCTGGCCGACCTTCTTCTGCTGGTCGGCGCCCTTGAAGTTGAACGAGCCGCAGTAGGCGCGGCTCGAGACCTCGCGGTTGCCGAGCTTGATGATGTCGAGCCCGCCCGACAGCTCCTCCCAGACGGTCTTGTTGGGATCGAGCGTCTCGCGGCTCTGGTCGACGTAACCGAGCTTCACCGTCGGGCCGACCGAGAAGGAGCCTGAGTCGGGCTTGTCCTGGCCGGTGATCATCTTGAACAGCGTCGTCTTGCCGGCGCCGTTGGGGCCGATCACGCCGACGATGCCGCCCGGCGGCAGCCTGAAGGAGAGGTTGTCAATCAGCAGACGGTCGCCGAAGCCCTTGGAGATCTTGTCGGCCTCGATGACGTGGTCGCCGAGCCGAGGGCCAGCCGGAATGACGATCTGCGCCGTGTCGAGCGTCGCCTTCTGCTCCTCCTCGACCATCTGGTTGTAGGCAGCGATGCGTGCCTTGCTCTTGGAGCGCCGCGCCGACGGGCTGGTGCCCATCCATTCCAGCTCTCGTTGCAGAGTGCGGCGGCGCGTGTCGGCGGCCTTCTCCTCTTGGGCGAGCCGCTGCTCCTTCTGCTTCAGCCAGGAGGAGTAGTTGCCCTCCCACGGGATGCCCTGGCCGCGGTCGAGTTCCAGGATCCAGCCCGCCACGTTGTCGAGGAAATAGCGGTCGTGGGTCACGGCGACGACGGTGCCGGGGAATTCGGCGAGGTGGCGCTCCAGCCAGGCCACCGATTCGGCGTCGAGATGGTTGGTCGGTTCGTCGAGCAGCAGCATGTCGGGCTTGGACAGCAGTAGCCGGCAGAGCGCCACGCGGCGGCGCTCGCCGCCCGACAGCTTGTCAACCTCGGCGTCGCCCGGCGGGCAGCGCAAGGCGTCCATCGCCACCTCGACCGTGCGCTGCAGATCCCAGCCGTCGCCGGCGTCGATCTTCTCCTGCAGCTCGGCCTGTTCGGCGATCAGCTTGTCCATGTCGGCGTCGGGATCGGAAAAGGCGTTCGACACCTCCTCGAAGCGGCCCAGCAGGCGGGCCATCTCGCCGGCGCCGTCCATGACGTTGGCCAGCACGTCCTTCTTGGCGTCGAGTTGCGGCTCCTGCTCAAGCAGGCCGACCTTGGCACCCTCGGCGGCCCACGCCTCGCCGGTGAAGTTGTCGTCCTTGCCCGCCATGACGCGCAGCAGGGTGGACTTGCCCGAGCCGTTGAGGCCGAGCACGCCGATCTTGGCGCCGGGGAAGAAGGACAGCCAGATGTCCTTCAGGACCTGCTTGCCGCCCGGATAGGTCTTGTTCAGACCCTTCATCACGTAAATGTACTGATACGAAGCCATATCGATTCCCCAGTGTGCCGCGCTTGTAGCGACCCGCCCGGCGGGGTTCAATGCCGCAGGGAGAAAACGCGCACGTATGCTGGCGGAACCCACCGTCCTCGCCCTGTCGCTGGCCTATCTCGGGCTGCTGTTCGCCGTCGCCTATTTCGGCGACCGCTACGCCCGCGACTGGTCGTCGAGCTCGATGGCGCCGGCGGTCTACGGCCTGTCGCTCGCCATCTACTGCACGTCGTGGACCTTCTACGGCGGCGTCGGCCGCGCCGCCACCGCCGGCATCGACTTCATCTTCATCTACACCGGCCCGGCGCTGCTCGTGGTGCTGGGCTATCCGATGCTGCGCAAGATGGTGCGGGTGGCCAAACAGCACAACGTCACCTCGATTGCCGACTTCCTCGCCTCGCGCTACGGCAAGAGCCGCGCCGTCGGCGTCACGGCGACGCTGTTCGCCACGCTCGGCGTGCTGCCTTACATCGCGCTGCAGCTGCAGGCGGTGTCGTCGACCTTCAGCACTATCGCCGCGCCGACGCCGCTGCCCGGCAGCCTGCCCGGCGTAGTCCATACCGACACCTCGCTGATAGTGGCGGCCCTGATGGCGGTGTTCACCATCCTGTTCGGCGTGCGCCACGTGCAGGCGTCGGAGCAGCATCGCGGCATGATGCTGGCGATCGCCTTCGAATCGGTGGTCAAGCTGCTGGCCATCCTCGCCATGGGCCCGTTCGTGCTGTGGGTGCTGTTCGACGGGCCGGCCGACCTGGTGGCGCGGGTCAACGAGATGCCGGGCATCGCCGAGCGCGTGACGCGCGAGGGCTCGCCGCTGTCGTGGGTGGTGATGACGCTGCTGTCGGGCATGGCCTTCCTCTGCCTGCCGCGCCAGTTCCATGTCGCCGTGGTCGAGCACGGCCATCCGGCGAGCCTGCGCACGGCGCGCTGGCTGTTCCCGCTCTACCTGCTGCTGATCAACCTGTTCGTCGTGCCGATCGCGGCCGCCGGCCTGCTGATCCTCGGGCCGCAGGTCAGCCCCGACCTCTACGTGCTGCAGCTGCCGCTGACGCACGGCCAGAGCTGGCTGTCGGTCTTCGTCTTCATTGGCGGCCTGTCGGCCGCGACCTCGATGGTAATCGTGGCCTGCATGGCGCTGTCGGGCATGATCGGCAACGAGCTGGTCATGCCCTACGTGCTGCGCCGCCAGGCCACCCTGCAGCAGGCCGCCGCGCCGCGCGACCTGGGCCCGCTGGTGGTCTTCGTGCGCCGCGCCGCGGTCGTGCTGATCCTGATGGCGGGCTACGCCTACGAGCGCATCATCTCAGGCTACCTGCCGCTCGCCAGCATCGGCATGATCAGCTTCTGCGCCGTTGCCAACTTCGCGCCCGGCGTCGTGCTCGGCCTCTACTGGCGCGGCGCGCACCGCTACGGCGTCGTCGCGGGCCTGGTCGGCGGCTTCGTCGTATGGCTCTACGCGCTCCTGCTGCCGACCCTGCACCAGACGTCGGGCAGCCGGCAGGGCGCGCCGCTGCAACCCTACCTGCCCGGCCCCTTCGCCGAACTCGATTCGGTCGGGCAGGGCTTCGTCGTCTGCATTCTGGTCAACACCGCGCTGCTGGTCGGCGTGTCGCTGCTGGTGCGGCCGCTGGCGCGCGATCGCGAGCAGGCCGAGGCCTTCGTGCTGGGCCCCGAGGCGCCGGAAACGGGAACCGAGCAGCCGGCGCCGCGCTCGCCCGCCGACATGGCGCGCATCGAGGAACTGCGCCAGCTGCTCGCGCGCTTCGTCGGCGTCGAGCGGGCGGCCGCGGCTTTGTCGGGCGAAGCGCTCTCGCTCGAGACGGCGCTCGGCCGGACCGAGCGGCTGCTGTCGGGCACCCTGGGCGCGGCGTCGGCGCGCATCATCGTCGCCGCCTTCGGCAGGCGTGGCCTGCTGCTGCCGCGCAGTGCGCGCGCCATCATCGACGAGGCTTCGCAGGCGATCAGCTACAACTACGAGATCCTGCGCAACACGCTCGACCATGTCGGCATGGGGATTGCCGCCTTCGACAACGAGGGGCGGCTCGAGATCTCCAACGACCGCTTCGCGACCCTGCTCGCCCTCGACCATCCGCTGTTGCGGCGGCCCCATGCGTCGGAGACACACGAGGTCGCCACGCCCGGCGGGGGCGTCGTCGAGCTGCGCCTCGACCCGCTGCCCAGCGGCGGCTTCGTCGCCACCTGCAACGACGTGACAGCGCGCGTCCGCACCGCCCAGGCGCTGCGCGACAGCGACCGTCAGCTGCGCCAGGCGGCCGAGACGCTGGAGCAGCGCGTGATCGAGCGCACCGCCGAGCTCGAGGCGAGTCGCGCCGAGGCCGAGGCCGCCAACCTCGGCAAGACACGGTTCATCGCCGCCGCCAGCCACGATCTGCTGCAGCCGCTGCATGCCGCGCGCCTGTTCACTGCGGCGCTGCTCGACCGCGACCCCGGCAACGATCTCGGCGGCAAGATCGACACCAGTCTGGGCGCGGTCGAATCGCTGCTCGACGCGCTGCTCGACATCTCCAAGCTCGACGCCGGCGCCTTCAAGCCGGAGAAGCGGCCGTTCGCCCTGCAGCCGCTGTTCGAATCGCTCGCCACCGCCTTCGCGCCGGTCGCCGCGCAGCGTGGCATCGAGCTGGTGGTCGTGCCGACCCGGGCCTTCGTGCTGACCGACCCGGCGTTCCTGCGCCGCGTCCTGCAGAACCTGCTGAGCAACGCCCTGCGCTACGGCCGTTCCGAGGGGCGGCCGCCGCGCGTGCTGGTCGGCTGCCGGCGTGTCGGCGAGGAACTTCGCATCGAGGTACGCGACAACGGGCCGGGCATCGCGCGCGACAAGCAGTCGGTGATCTTCGACGAGTTCGTGCGCCTGCAGCCCGAGGACGAGGCACCGCGCGAGGAGCGCGGGCTGGGTCTCGGCCTCGCCATCGTCGATCGCATCGCGCGGATGCTCGATCTGCCGATCGGCATCGCCTCGGCGCCGGGCGAGGGCTCGACCTTCTCCGTGACGGTGCCGCGCGTCGCCGCCGTCGTCGCCTCGCCGGTCAGCGCCCCCGTCATGAAGACGACGCCGACGATCGAGTCGGAGAGCCTCGTGCTGTGCATCGACAACGAGGTGAGGGTGCGCGAGGCGATGGCGGCGCTGCTCGGCGGTTGGGGCTGCAGGGTCGTCAGCGTGGCCACCTTGCAGGACGCACTCGACCAGATCGCGAGGATCGGGCGACTGCCCGATCTCGTCCTTGCCGATCTGCATCTCGACGAGGGACCCGACGGGCTCGAGGTTGTTGCCGTATTGCGCCGCAAGTGGGGCCAGCCGGTGACCGCCGCCCTGGTCACCGCCGACCGTGACCCGACCCTGCGCCTGCGCGCGCGCGCCCAGCAGGTCGAGCTGCTGCACAAGCCGGTCAAGCCGGCATCGCTGCGTGCGCTGTTGCGTCTGCGCGGCCGCATGATCGGCATGACCGCCTGAGGCGTGGCGCGCCCTGCGGCCGGCGGCTCAGGATGCCGGCAAGGCGAGACCGCGCGCCTCGATGACGGCCTGGGTGCGCGAGCGCACGCCGAGCTTGCGCAGGATGACCGTCACGTGCGCCTTCACGGTGGCCTCGCCGACGCCGAGCTTGTGGGCGATCTGCTTGTTCTGGTCGCCGTGCACCATCAGCGCGAGCACGCGCCACTGCTGCGGCGTGAGCTGGGCGGCGCGCTGGGCGAAGCTGTCGGCGGGCTCGGCTTCCGCCGGCGGGGCGAAAACCTCGCCGTCGAGGACCGCCGTCACGGTGCCCACGATCTCGTCGAGCGACGCCGACTTGTCGATGTAGGCCGATGCGCCGAACTCGTAGGCACGGCGCACCGTTTGCGTCTCGCGCGCCGCCGACACCACGATAATGGGAACGATCGGATGCTCGGCGCGCAGCAGGGCGAGGCCGGTCAGCCCGGCCATGCCCGGCATGTCGAGATCGAGCAAGAGGGCGTCGGTCTCGGGCTCGCGGTCAAGTTCGGCCTGCACCTGGGCCAGCGTCGCGACGGTGGCGATGCGGGCGCCCGCGAAAGCCTGCGCCAGCGCCGAGGCGAGGGCATCCCGCACCATGGGATGATCGTCGGCGATCAGAAAGGAGGGAGCCTCCACAATGGGCGAAGCTTGGTCTTCGCGGCCATACAACGTCAAGACGTGCCCGCGATCGGACGATTGCTCAGGATATCGTGCAGGAGGGCGGGCGTTCTGGCGGCCACCGCCAGGGCACTGCGCAGCCGCGAGGCCGCCCGCCGGCCGAGCCGGCCCGGATCGACCCGATTGTCGGGCGTGCGGGCGGCGGCGATGTCGGCGAGCTGCTGCTCGAGGATGGTCTCCACGATGACCCCGCGCGCTTCGACGAGCGACCGGGCGGCTTCCTCCTCGAGTGCGCCCTTCGCCGCCGCCTCGGCAAGCCGTGCGTCGGTCGAGGTCGCGCTCGATCCCCAGGCCAACGCCGCGACCCGCGCCGTGGCAACGATGGGAAAGAGGCCGTGGAGCTTGAGGTCGATGCGCCCTCCCTGGGTGCGCAGGCGGCCGAGCAGGTCGGTGGCGCTCGGCACCTCCTCGCTGGCGGCGGCGAGCAGGCGCAGGAACGTCGGCGAGCGCGCGGCGGCGCGTACGGCATGCTGACGCAGCGCGCCGGCCAGCCGCCGGTCGCCCAGTACGCCGACGAAGTCGTAGAAGATGTCGACGCCGAGCAGCGCTGCGGGCTGTGGCCGCGCGATCCACTCATCGATCAGGTTGCACCAAGCGCCGAGCGAGTGGCGCCACGGCGCGTTCCTGGCCATGACGCCACCCTTGCAGTAGGGCACGCCGGCTTCGTCGAGCACCCGGTTGAGGCGCTCCGCGAAGGTCGTGAACCAGGTATCGTCGCGCTCGCCGCCCTCGTGGATCAGGGCGTTGTCCTGGTCGGGCGCCAGCAGCGACTCGCCGCGGCCGGCCGAACCCAGCACCAGAAGGCACCACGGCGCGGGGGGCTCGCCCTGACCGGTCGACTTCATCTCCGCGAGCGCCAGCTCGGCGGCGCGCGCGGTGAGGTCGCGCGTAATGCCGGCGACCACCGCCGAGATTTGGCTTGCCGTCACCTCCTCGCGGTGCAGCGCGCGCACCAGGCCGGGCAGCTTGTCGTGGCCGGCGCGCAGGCTCGCGCTGTCGGGCGCCACGGCGATCTCGTCGCCCAGAGTCAGGGCGATCTGGGCGCGTTGCTTCAGGAGGCCGGCCGCGGTCAGGATGCCGACCGGCCGGTTGTGATCGTCGACCACGACGAGGTGCCTCACCACCAGCCGCGCCATGCGCGCCATGACGCGGTAGATGGGCGCGTCGGGCTCGATGGCGTGTACCGGACTCGACATCGCCGACGAGACCGGGCCGGTCAGCGCGGCGTGGCCGGCGGCGAGCCTGAGCACGTCGCGCTCGGTCAGGATGCCGTGCAGGCGCCCGTCGCCGTCGACGATCACGAGCGAGCTGATGCGCCGCTCGCTCATCATCCGCGCGGCATCGGCGATCGGCAGCGTCGACGCGATGGTGACGACGGGCTGCGTCATCAGTTCCGCCGCGTGGTGGCGGTAGGGAAACGAGTCGAGCCGCTCGAGCGCCGCGGTGTCCATGGTTCAACGCGGCGGCGCGCGATGGGCGGCGGCGATGCCGCCGTATGTGCCGCGGCCCTGGCCGATCAGCCGATGGGCGAGGGCGACGAAAAGGCGGGCGGCCATGCGCGCGTCGTCGGCGGCATTGTGGCGGCGTCCCGCAGGATCGACGCCAAGCTGCCCGAGCAGGGCTTCGAGGTCGTTGTGCTCGGGCCGGTGGCCGAACGCTGCCGCCAAACTTGCGGTGTCGAAACTCGGCGGCTCGCGCCACGGCCGGCCGGCGCGCGCCGCCTCGCGGCCGAGTATCGCGAGGTCGAAGCCGACGAAATGGCCCACGACGACCGCGCCGGACAGGGCCGCCGCGATCGACGGGAAGGCCTGCGAAAAGGTCGGCGCGTCGGCGAGATGCGAGCGCTCGATGCCGTGGATCGCGGTGGCCCGCGCCGGGATCTCGATGCCAGGATCGACCAGCAGGTCGAGCGTCGGCGGCTCGACGATGTGCAGGCCTTCGGCGATGCGGACCGCGGCGAAGGAGACGATGCGGTCGCGGCGGGCGTCGAGGCCGGTGGTTTCGCAGTCGATCACCACCATGGGCAGGCGATCGAGCGGCGTGTGGGCGAGGCCGTTCCAGTGCCCCGACGGGTCGGCACGCCGCAGATAGCGGCCGAACAAGCGGGCGAGGGTCACGGCCCCGCGGCGACGAGGTCGTCGCAAACCGAAGGCGCCACCAGCAGCCGGCGCAGGCGATCGTTGAAGGCGATCAGGCCGAAGGCAAAGGCGTTGCACAGCACCATGCGGTTCTCGACCGGATCGCGTGGCGCGAAGGGCAGGGTCTTGAACACCAGCCCGCCTGTCTTCGCGGCGTACCCCTGCGGATCGATCGTTCCGGCTTGCGCGGAAAGACGGCCACGGAGGGTCGTGATCTCAGCGTCCCATCCCTGCGGTCGGTGCTCCGGCACGGGATGGTCGGCCAAGATCGCCGCGTAGAGATCGCCCAGGCGCACGTCGAGTTGTGGGCGCGGAGCCCCCGCCGCCTGCAGGCAAGCGTGCACGAGCACGATCATGTCGGCGAGCGCGCTGGCGAAGCCTTCCCAGCGCGACACTGCGAGCTTGGCTTGGAAGCGCGGATCGGCGAACGCATGGGCGCTGAGACTGCCCAGTTCGTTACGGGCGAAGTCGATCACGGTGCGCTGCGCCAGATGGGCCGCCTCGCCGTCGAGGAATTGTTGCAACGCAGCGACGTTGCGGACCTTCGGCCTGGGCAGGAACGCTTTGAAGAACGACAGCATCGTGTGGATCAGTGTTCGACTTTGGTCTGATTGTGGCGACGCCGAGGCAGAGTACTCTTTTCGGGCCAAGAAGCTAGGAGCGCCGCGTCACGGCGCCATCGATTGTGGGAGGACAAGGCAGAGCATGCGCTGCGTGTCCAGATTTCGTCTTTCTTCGTCGGCCGTTTCCGACGCAACGACACGCGCCCCTGTGGCTGACGCAACAAGGAACTGAGGAGGAGTAACGGGCATGGCTCAGAAACTCGACGCTGCGCAAATGCAGAAGTACTGGACCAAGACATCGCGTTTGATGTGGACGATCTTCGTGCTGTGGATCTTCTTCAGCTTCGTCGTGCACTTCTTCGCGGTGCAGCTCAACGGTATCAAGATCCTGGGCTTCCCGATGGGCTTCTACATGGCCGCGCAGGGATCGCTGATCGCCTTCGTCGTGCTGTGCGCCTGGAACGCGATCTCGCAGAACAAGATCGACGAAGAATTCGGCGTCCAGGAAGACTGATCCGGAGGAGGGGAGAAATGGCCAATACCAACACCACCGCTTCCGGCGGCAGTTTCATCAACAATCTGGGCAAGATCTACGGCGGCTACGCCGGCGGCTTCATCGGCTTCACGCTGATCCTCGCCGTGCTGGAGCAGATGGGTGTGCCGAACAAGATCATCGGCTACGCCTTCGTGTTCCTGACGATCGCCGTTTACGCCTATATCGGCATCCTGTCGCGTACCATGGACCTGTCAGAGTACTACGTCGCCGGCCGCAAGGTGCCGGCGCTGTACAACGGCATGGCCACCGGTGCCGACTGGATGAGCGCCGCCTCCTTCATCTCGATGGCCGGCGGCATCTATCTCGGCGGCTACAACGCTCTGGGCTACGTGCTGGGCTGGACCGGAGGCTACGTGCTGGTCGGCATTCTGCTGGCGCCCTACCTGCGCAAGTTCGGCCAGTTCACCGTGCCCGACTTCCTCGGCACGCGCTACGAGGGCAATGCCGCGCGGCTGTGCGGCGTGATCGTGCTGTTCGCGGCGTCGTTCACCTACATCGTCGCGCAGACCTTCGGCATCGGCATCATTACCTCGCGCTTCCTCGGCATTCCCTTCGAGGTCGCGATCTTCGTCGGCCTGCTCGGCATCCTGGTGTGCTCGATGCTGGGCGGCATGAGGGCCGTCACATGGACCCAGGTGGCGCAGTACATCATCCTGATCATCGCCTACCTCGTACCGGTGGTCTGGCTGTCGACCTCGCACTACGGATTCCCGATCCCCGAACTGACCTACGGCCGGGCACTCGAGCAGATCACCGAGCTCGAGAACAAGCTCGGTGTCGCCAAGCACTTCGTCGGGTCCTTCACCAACGCTCAAGGCCAGTTCACCTGGACCGAATTCAACAACTTCTGGGCACTGGTGCTCTGCCTGATGGTCGGCACGGCATCGCTGCCGCACATCCTGATGCGCTACTTCACCACGCCCAGCGTCCGCGAGGCGCGCACCTCGGTGGCATGGTCGATCTTCTTCATCTTCCTGCTCTACTTCACGGCGCCGGCCTATGCCGCCTTCGCGAAGCTCGAGGTCTACCAGAACGTGATCGGCCAGCCGATCGCCCAGCTCCCGGCGTGGGTCCAGAACTGGTCCCAGGTCGGCGGCCTGCTGACCATCACGGATACCAACAAGGACGGCATCCTCCAGCTCGCCGAGTTCAGGATCCACCAGGACATCATCGTGCTGTCGATGCCGGAGATCGCCGGCTTGCCGTACGTGGTGTCGGGCCTGGTGGCGGCGGGCGGCCTCGCCGCGGCGCTTTCCACCGCCGACGGCCTGCTGCTGGCCATCGCCAACGCGCTCAGCCACGACGTCTACTACAAGATGATCGACCCCAAGGCCTCGACGGCCCGTCGTTTGCTAGTGGCGCGCTCGCTGCTGGTCATCGTCGCGATCATCGCGGCGGCGGTGGCGGGCACGCGGCCCTCGGGCATCATCCAGATGGTGGCCTGGGCCTTCTCGCTCGCGGCGGCCGGCCTGTTCGCGCCGCTGGTGCTCGGCATCTGGTGGAAGCGCACGACCAAGACAGGTGCCATCGTCGGCATGATGTCGGGTTTCGCGGTGTGTCTCTTCTACCTGGTCATGACCCGGTACGCGCCGGAAACCTTCAAGGGCATGTTCGGCACCGACCTGTGGTGGGGCATCCGCAACATCTCGTCGGCGCTGTTCGGCCTGCCGGTGGCGTTCATCGTCACCTGGATCGTAAGCCTGATGACGCCCGAGCCGTCGAAGGAGATGCAGGACTTCGTCGACTCGATCCGCGTACCCAGGGGCGTGACCACCTGAACGCAGGACCAAGACCGAGCGAACAGGGCCCTTCGGGGTCCTGTTCTTTTTTGGGCATCGCGCTACAGTCGGTGCAAGGGAGCGGCACTTGGCATCGCAGGACATCTGGTGGAGCTACTGGTACTTCCATCTGCCCAATTACTTCCTGTCGCTCGTCTTCTACTGCCTGTTCGGCCGGCTGATGCTGGGCTTTTTCCTGCCGCCGGACAGCCCCAACTACATCTACCGTTCGTTCCGCTGGCTGACCGACTGGATCTACCGGCCGGTGGCGTACGTGACGCCGTCGGCGCTGCCGCCCATCGCGATCGCGCCCGCCGCCGCTTTCTGGGTGGCGATGCTGCGGGTCGTGTTCTTCATGGTGCTCTACCAGTTTGGGCTGACGCCGCGGCCGGGGACGGGCGGTTGACGTGATGGATCGCAACTTTCTCCTGTTCACGGTGGTTGGGATCAGTGCGTTGAACGGCCTGTTTTCGCCGTTCCTCGCCGTCGCCCTGCCGATTGCGGCCGTGCTGATGCCGGAAATCTTCCCGCGCTCGGTCGGCTGGGTGCTGTTCTTCAGCTCGATCTTGGTCGCCTCGGGCACATTGTTGTTTTCCGGGATACCGGCCGCGCTCTACGAACGCCTGGCCAAGCCCGCAGCCGACAGCAACGTCGCCATGTACATCTGGATCGCCGGCGCAGCACTGCTGGCGGCGCCGGCATTGCGGCACGCCTTGGGCTGATTCTCTGCACGCCCAACGCAGTTTGCCCGTGCACGTTCAGGGAGTCGTGATGTCGTTGGTCCGGGCGGGCGGCCGCGCTATCGTCGCGTCATGAGCTACGACGACATCAGGCGCTACGCCGAGCTGTCGGTGCGGCGCGGTTGCGGCTTCGGCCTGATGGCCATTGTCACCGCCATGGTCGGCTTCTCCGGAGAGCCGCGCATCGCCGTGCGCGTCGGCGCCCTGTCGATGACGATCGCCGCCGTCGTGCTGTTCTGGCGCGGCTGGCGGGCGCGTTCGCGCAACTACCGCCACACGGAAGTGTGGCTGATGATCGAGGACGCCCCGGCCCTGCCGCGAGAGCGGCTGCAGACGATGATTGGCGGCGCGCTGGCCGACGTCTATTTCCGCCATGCCCGGCTGGCGGCGTACGTCGCGCTGGTGACGTGCGCCATCAGTCTCGCCGTCGGCAGTCCGCTGCGGACTGGTACGCCATGAACATCGATGCCATCGCCATCGGTCGCAACCCGCCCGACGACGTAAACACCATCATCGAGGTGCCGATCGGCGGCGAGCCCATCAAGTACGAGATGGACAAGAAAGCGGGCACGCTGGTCGTCGACCGCTTCCTCTACACGCCGATGCGCTACCCGGGGAACTACGGCTTCGTGCCGCACACGCTCAGCGACGACGGTGATCCGATCGACGTGCTGGTCGCCAACACCCGCCCCATCCTCCCAGGCGCGGTGATGAACGTGCGGCCGATCGGGGTCCTGCGCATGGAAGACGACGGCGGCGGTGACGAGAAGATCATCGCGGTACCCTCGCCGCATCTCACGCAGCGCTACGTCCACGTGAGGAGCTTCGCCGATCTGCCGCAAATCACGCGCGAGCAGATCGAGCACTTCTTCATCCACTACAAGGATCTCGAACCCGGCAAGTGGGTGAAGCTGCTCGGCTGGGGCG
This sequence comes from Enhydrobacter sp., assembly GCA_025808875.1. Classification (NCBI taxonomy): domain Bacteria; kingdom Pseudomonadati; phylum Pseudomonadota; class Alphaproteobacteria; order Hyphomicrobiales; genus Enhydrobacter; species Enhydrobacter sp. The sequence continues at coordinate 727,736 of CP075528.1, forward strand.
ACGCCGAGGAGGCGAGGCGGCTGATTTCCGAGGCGATCGAGAGGGCTCGGCGGCGATGAGCGCGCCGCATGCGCCGCTCCTCCTGCCGCTGGTCGATGCTGCGGGAACCTTCGCTTTCGCGCTGAGTGGCGGGGCGCTCGGCGTGCAGAAGCGCTTCGACGTCTTCGGCGTGCTGTTCCTGGCCGGAATCGCCGCGGTGGCGGGCGGCGTGACGCGCGATCTGCTGATCGGCGATGTGCCGCCGATGGCGATCAGGCACTGGCATGTGCTGGCGATCGCCGCCGTCGGCGGCCTGGTCGCCTTCTTCCTCTATCCCGTGGTGCGCACCCTCAACCGGCCGGTGCTGGTGCTCGATGCCGTCGGGCTCGCGCTGTTCGCCGTCACGGGCACGCAGAAGGCGCTCGATTTCGGCATCAACCCGCTGCTGGCGGCGATGCTGGGCATGATCTCCGGCATCGGCGGTGGCATGCTGCGCGACCTGCTCGCCGGCGACGTGCCGTTCGTGCTGCGCACCGACCTCTATGCCGTCGCGGCGCTCGCCGCCGGCGCCACCGTGGCTCTGGGCGATGCTTTCGACGTCGACGCCGCGGTGGCGATGCTGGTCGGCGCGTCGGCCTGCCTCTTCCTGCGCCTGATGGCGGTCTTTCGCGGTTGGCGCGCGCCGGTCTCGCGCTGGGGCGGCGACGGCAGCTAGACCCCCGTGGCCGTTCGCAAGAATCCCTCGCCCGGCCTCCGGCGCATGCTGGGCGCCAGTGCGCCGGATTTCTGGCGGCTGTGGTTTGTCGGCCTGATCGTCTTCACGGTGCGCTGGCTCGAGACGGTCGCGGTCGGCATTGTCGTCTACCAGATCACCGAGCAGGCCTTCCTGGTCGCCATGATGACCATGCTGAGGCTGCTGCCCATGGGCCTGTTCGGCGCGTTCCTGGGCACCCTCGCCGAGCGCCTCGACCGGCGCCTGACGCTGATCGCCGTGATCGCTCTCATGGCCGCGACCTCGGGGATCCTCGCCACGGTCGCTTGGCTCGACGCGCTCGAAGTCTGGCACTTGGCGGTGGCCAGCTTCGTCAACGGCTGCGGCTGGGCAACTGACAATCCGCTGAGACGCATGATGATCGGCGAAGTGGTCGGTCGCGAGCAGATGAGCCGGGCGATGTCGCTCGACGTCGGCGCCAGCAACGCCAGTCGCATGGTCGGCCCGACCGTCGGCGGCGTGTTGCTGGTGACGATCGGCATCGAGGGGGCTTTCCTTCTGAGTGTGGCGATGTATGCCGCGGCAATCGCGGCTTGCCTCGCGGTCAGGGCGCGCATTCCCTCGTCGCCCGCCGGCGCCGGCATGCTGGCCAGCACGCGCGAGGGGCTGACCATGGTGTTGGCCGACAAGCGGCTGACGGCGACCCTGGTGGTCACCGTCATCTACAACGTCTTCGCCTGGCCGTTCACCAGCATGATCCCGGTGATCGGGCGCGACAGGCTGCAGCTCGGCCCGGAGGGCGTCGGCATCCTGGCGAGCCTGGACGGGCTCGGTGCCTTCCTCGGGGCGATGATCCTCGCCGTCGTCCTCAGCACGCGCTGGTATGCGCGCACCTATGTCGGCGGAGTCGCCTGCTACATGGTGGCACTGATCGTCTTCGCGATGGCGACCGACCCGGTCTGGGCCGGCATCGCCCTGGTCGTGACCGGGCTGGGCGGCGCCGCCTTCGCCACCCTGCAGGCGACCATCGTCTATCTTGCCGCACCGCCCGACATGCGCTCGCGGGTCCTCGGCGTGCTTTCGGTCTGCATCGGCACCGGGCCGCTCGGCTTCGTCTGGCTGGGCTGGCTGGCCGATCGGATCGGCGCGCACCACGCGACGGCGCTGACCGGCGCCCTAGGCCTGGTCGTGCTCGCCGCGACTTTTCCGTTGTGGCGCCGGATCTGATGGGGTGGATGTTTTGTTCCGACGGCATCGACGAGTGGCAACGCGCGCCATGCTGCTCCCAAACCCAATCTCCGGGCGCCTATAGGCACGCCAGGGCGAATGGTAGGCCCGGCAGGATTCGAACCTGCGACATAACCGTTATGAGCGGCTCGTTCTAACCACTGAACTACGGGCCCCCTGGTACCGGAGGTAAGCTCGGCCCGTGTTCTACACTCATTCGGCCGGCGGCACGAACATATAGCCGATGCCGCGCACGGTGCGAATGACCGTCGGCTTCTCGGGTGCCGGCTCGATCTTGCGCCTGATCCGGGTGATCCGGAGATCGATCGCCCGGTCGAACGGATCGCGGGCGCGGTGGCTGGTGGTCTCCAGCAGCCAGTCGCGACTGAGTGGACGGTTGGGATTCTCGGCGAAGATCTTGAGGATGTCGAACTCGCCGGCGGTCACCGCCACCTCGTTGCCGTCGTCGTCCTGCAACTCGCGGCGCGTCAGGTCGAGTGTATGGCGGCCCATGCGCACCCGTTCCAGCCGCGAGGGCGTGGTCTTGTGGGACGAACGGCGCAGCACGCTCTTGCAGCGCGCCAGCAATTCGCGCGGCTCGTAAGGCTTGGCCACGTAGTCGTCGGCGCCGCTCTCGAGGCCCAGCACCTTGTCGACCGAATCGCCCGCCGCGGTGAGCATGATGATGCCGACCCGCGTGCTGCTTTCGCGCAGCCAGCGCGCCAGCGCGAAGCCGTCCTCCTGGCCGGGCAACTGCACGTCGAGCAGGACGAGATCCGGCATTGAGCGCGAGACCTGGCGGCGCATCTGCGCGCCGTTCTCGACCGCGGTCACCTTGAGATCATGGTTCGTGAGGTAGGTCTCGGCCGCCCTGCGCTGAAACGCGTCGTCCTCGACCAGCAGAATCGAAGGTTGCTGCATGACTTGTGTCCAAATTGCTTTAGTAATAATGTCTGATAAAATACCAAGTAATTGTAACGATTTATAGTCCTTTCTTAATGTTTTTGATACAGTATTAGGGCCTCGCCGAGCATGCCACACCATATGTTGCTTCGCTCCTTCTTGCGCACGCGGTTCGCGCGATGACCGATACCGTCCAGCCGGCCTCGCAGCCGGTCCTGGCTCTTGCCGCCTCGCCGCGGCAGGAAGCCTTCGTCCGCGCCGAACTGATCCGTCGCCTGTTCGACGGTTCGCGCCAGTCGCGTTACTTCTCCTTTGTCCTGTGGCCGGTGATCGCCGCCATCTACTGGCGCCAGATCGAGCTCACCGATCTGCTGCCGCCATTCCTGGTCCATGTCGCCGTCACGATCGGCTTCGACATCTTGCGCCGCAACTTCACTCGCGCCCGGCCGACCGACGAGGACGTGATACGCTGGGGCCGCTGGTTCGCCGCGCTCTCCTTCCTCGCCGGAGCGTGCTGGGGCGTCGCGGGCTTCATGCTCGCCTCGCTGGAGTACGAACTGCAGCGCATGCTGCTGGGCCTCGTCCTGCTGGCCACCATCACCACGGCGGTGCCCATCCGCTCCGCCCATCCACCGACCTTCTACGCCTTCGCGCTCGCCACGACCGCGCCGCTGCTGCTGGTGCTGATGACCAGCGTCGATCCGTTCTATCAGCTCGTCGGCGTCGCGGGCGGCGCCTATGTCGGCCACCTCATGGCCTATGTGCGCGACGTCCATAGCTGGCAGTACGACAACATCGCGCTCGCCTACCAGAAGGAGGAGCTGGCCAAGCGACTGCAGGTCGCCTACGACGAAGAGCGGCTCGCGCGCGCCGCCGCGCTCGAGGCCCAGCGCGACGCCGAGAACGCCAACCAGGCCAAGTCCACCTTTCTCGCCACCATGAGCCACGAGATCCGCACGCCGATGAACGGCGTGCTCGGCATGATCGATGTGCTGGAGAGGACGCCTTTGTCCGGCGAACAGCGCGAGGCGCTGGGCACCGTGCGCTATTCGGCGTCGGCGTTGTTGCGCATCATCGACGACATCCTCGACTTCTCCAAGATCGAGGCCGGTCGACTCGACCTCGAGCGCATCGAGCTCAGCACCGTCGAACTGATCGAGGGCGCGGCCGAGACCCTGGCGCCGCAGGCCGCGGCCAAGGGCCTGAGGCTCGTCGCCTATGTCGATGCGGCCGTACCCGAGCGGGTGGTCGGCGATCCGTTGCGCCTTCAGCAAGTGCTGTTCAACCTGCTCGGCAACGCCATCAAGTTCACCGAGAAGGGAACTATTCGCCTCACCATGGAGGCCGCCGGTCCGTCGATGTATTGCATCCGGGTCGCCGATTCCGGCATTGGCCTGACCGCCGAGCAGCGCGAGCGACTGTTCCAGCCCTTCGTGCAAGCCGACAGCTCGACGACGCGGCGATTCGGCGGCACCGGCCTCGGCCTGTCCATCGTGCGGCGCCTCGCCGAGGCCATGCACGGCGGCGTCACGGTCGAGAGCGCGCCCGGCGCCGGCTCCACCTTTTCCGTCACCGTCCGCCTCGAACACGCCCGCACCCGCCTGCCGCTCGCCTCGCCCGCCCTGCAGAGCCTTGCGCTCACCGTGTCTCTGCCCGATCTCGACGAGGCTCGGGCCATCGCCCGCTATCTCGGCGATGCCGGCGCCACCGTCGCGCTGGCCACACCCGGTGCCGCCTTTACCGGCGTGGTCGTGGGCGAGCCCGACGCCCCGCTGCGCCGCAAGGTGGTGCTGCACGACGGGCCGTCGCCCGGCGAGGGGCTGGCGCGTCCGTGGCGGCGCGACATGGTGGTTCGCGCGGTCGCCCGCGCCGCCGGACGCGGCGAATCGATGGAGCGCGTCGAGATGCTGCCACGCGCGCCCGAGCGGACCGGCGGCCGCGTGCTGGTGGTCGACGACAACTCCGTCAATCGCAAGATCCTGGCGCGCCAGCTCGAGCTTGCCGGCGCCTCGACCGATTCGGCCTCGGGTGGCGAGGAAGCGCTCGAGAAGTGGCGCCGCGGCCGCTACGACCTCGTGCTGGCCGACCTGCAGATGCCCACCATGGACGGCTACGAGTTGGCCCGGCGCATCCGCGAGAGCGAGCGCGACGAGGTGCGTGGCCGCATTCCCATCCTCGCCGTCACCGCGAGCGCGCTCGAGGACCAGGAGCAGCGCAGCCGCGCCAGCGGCATGGATGGCCTGATCACCAAGCCGATCGGCATCGAGCAGCTGAGGGCGACGCTCGACATATGGCTGAAGCACGCCCGAGTGGAGCCGACGACATGAACGATGCCTACGACCGCGCCAAGCTCGTCGAACTGTTCGGCGAGGACCCGGCGACCCTGGCCGAGGTCGAGCGCGATTTTCTGGCGACCGCACAGGGTGCCCATCGCGAGATCGTCGGCTCGACCGATTGCGCCCTGATCGCCCGCGCCGCCCACCGGCTCAAGGGTGCATCGGGCATGATCGGCGCGGCCGCGCTGCGCCAGATCGCCGAGGCCGTCGAGCGCGCCGCCAAGGCCCAGGACCTGCCGAGCGTGCGCCGCCTGCACGAGATGTTCAGCGTCGAGGTGAAGCGCGTCGCCGACCAGGTCGCCGCCCGGTAGCCCTTACGTCCTGTCCCGCAGCTTGATCGTCGAGGAGTAGGACAGGAGTTTCCGCCCGTCCTGCTCCAGCACGCCGCGCACGAAGGCGAGCGACTTGCCGTGGCGCGGCACTTCGACCCGTGTCGTAAGCGGCGACTCCGTTCCGCCGGAGGACAGGAACTCCGCGGCGAAGCTCACCGTCGACGGCGCCCGGCCGGTGACGAGGCCGGTCGCCCGCGTCAGCGCCGAATCGGCGAAACTCATCATGTAGCCGCCATGCAGGACCCCGCCGGAATTGCACATGTGCGGCAGGGTCGGCTGGACCAGCGAGGCGCCATCGCTCTCCTGGCGCGCATAGGAGGGCCCGATGTGGCGCGAGTAGAGGCTGGCGTTGGCAAGCGGCTCGTAGCCCCCGGGCACGGCCTGCGGCGTCGCCGATCGCAGGACCGTCGCCGTCTCGTCCTTGCGCGCCATCGCCTTGTTGCGGGCGATATGGCGGCAGACGCCGGACCACAGGGCGATGGTCTTGCCTTGCTGGGTGATCGTGCCGCGCGCGAAGGCGAGCCGGCCGGTGACCTGCAGCGGCTCGCCACTCGCCTCGAGCGGCGGGCCGATCCGGGCGCCGTCGAGGAATTCGACAGCGATGCTCACCGTCATGGCGAAGGCGCTGTTGGTGCCGCCGTCGGCGGCGCGGCCCGCGATCAGGCAAAGCGCATAGTCCGAAAAGGTCAGGATGGCGCCGCCATGCACGCCGCCGGCATAGTTGCCGTGCCGCTGATGGGTCGGCAGCACGCAGTGGGTCCCGCCGGCCTTGCGGGTGTCGCCCGCGAGGCGGAAGTAGAAGGGGCCGACATGATCCTCGAACGGGTCGGGCGTGTCGAAAGTGCGATACTGGGCGAGGTCGATGGAATCGGGCATCGGCCGATGTAATAGAAGAATTGGACGGGGCCAGAAAGACCCCCGGGAAGCCCAAGGAGCGAAACGACATGGCCGGTGCGCACAGTATAGAAGTGAAGCGCGAGCCGCGCGGCGGCGGCCGGGTGGCCTACGTGGTCTATGACCATGCCCGCCGGCTGAACGTGCTCAATCCGCCGGCGCTCGAGGATCTGATCGCCACCTTCCACGGGCTGGCGCAGGAAGAGGACCTGCGCGCGGTCGTCCTGGCCGGCGCCGGCGGGCGTGCCTTCATCGGCGGCGCCGACATCAATCATATGGCGGCGATGCGCAAGGAAGCCGAGGGCCGCGCCTTCATCACCCTGATCCACAGGCTCTGCCAGTCGATCCGCGACTGTCCCGTGCCGGTGATCTGCCGCATGGAGGGCTACACGCTGGGCGCGGGCCTCGAAGTGGCCGCCGCCTGCGACATCCGCATCGCCGCCGACAATGCGCATTTCGGCATGCCTGAAGTGAAGGTCGGCGTGCCGTCGGTGGTCGAGGCGGCGCTGTTGCCGCGCTTGATCGGCTGGGGCCGCACCTCGTGGATGCTGCTCACTGCCGAGAATATCGATGCCGCCAAGGCCGAGGCCTGGGGCATGGTCGAGGAAGTCGTGCCCGCCGCCGGCCTCGACGCGGCCATCGAGCGTTGCGTCGCTTCGATCGCCGAGGCCACGCCGCTCGCGGTACGGGCGCAGAAGAAGTTGATGCGGCGATGGGAGAGGTTGCCGCTCGACGAGGCGGTGCAGGCCGGCATCGACGCCTTCGCCCAGTCGGTCGGCGACGGCGAGCACATCGGGCCGATGACCGCATTCGTCGATCGCAAGAAGAGGTGACGGCCATGGGCAAGACCGCCAAGAGGACGGTTCGCATCGGCTGCCACTCCGGCTTCTGGGGCGATACCGAGACCGCAGCGCCGCAACTCGTCCGCCACGGCGCCGTCGACTACCTTGTGAGCGACTATCTGGCCGAGGTCACCATGTCGATCATGGCGGCCCAGAAGCAGCGCAACCCGCAGGCCGGCTACGCCACCGACTTCGTGACCGCGGTCATGGCGCCGCTCGCCCGCGAGATCGCCGAGAAGAAGATCAAGGTCGTGACCAACGCCGGCGGCGTCAACCCGCAGGCCTGCCGCGACGCGGTGCTCAAGGCGTGCGAGGCCGCCGGTGTCGCGCTCAAGGTCGCGCTGGTGCTGGGCGACGACCTCACGGGCCGCGTCGAGGAGCTGCGCAAGCTCGGCGTCAGGGAGATGGACACCGGCGCGGAGCTGCCCGCGAAGGTTGCCAGCATGAACGCCTATCTCGGCGGCTTCCCGATCGCCCGCGCGCTGTCCGAAGGCGCCGACGTGGTGATTACCGGGCGTTGCGTCGATTCGGCGGTGACGCTGGGTTGCCTGATCCATGCCTTCTCCTGGACACCGGAAGACATCGACCGGCTGGCGGCCGGCACGCTGTGCGGCCACATCATCGAATGCGGTGCGCAATGCAACGGCGGTAATTTCACCGATTGGCGCCTCGTGCCCGACTACGACAACATGGGCTTTCCGATCGCCGAGGTGTCGGAGGACGGCAGCTTCGTGCTCTCCAAGCCCGACGATACCGGCGGGCTGATCACGCCGGCCACCGTCGCCGAGCAGATGCTCTACGAGATCGGCGATCCGCGCGCCTACATCGTGCCCGACGTGGTCTGCGACTTTACCCAGGCCAGGTACGAGCAGGTCGGCAAGGACCGCGTGCACGTCTCGGGCGCCAGGGGCCGCAGACCGACCGACACCTACAAGATCTCGACGACCTGGCCGGACGGCCATAAGCTCAGCACCATCTTCATGCTGGGCGGCCGCGAAGCCGTGGCGAAGGGCAAGCACAGCGCCGAGATGATCGTCAAGAAGACGCGCCGGATGTTCGCCGAGAGGGGCATGGCGGACTATCGCGACGTCAGCATCGAGGTGATCGGCGGCGAGGCGACCTACGGCCCGCACGCGCGTACCGCCGACAGCCGCGAGGTGGTGGTCAAGATCGCCGCCCGGCACGACCAGAAGGAGGCGCTGGCGCTGCTCGGCCGCGAGATCGCGCCGATGTCGACCGGCGGCGTCGTCGGCCTGGCCGGCAGCTTCGGCGCCGGCCGCGTCTCGCCCTCGCCCGTGATCCGCATGTTCTCCTGTCTGGTGCCCAAGAGCCAGGTGCCGGTGACGATCGACATCGACGGCCGCCAGATCCCGATGCAGGAAGGCGCGAGGAGTGGCGGCTTCGATGCTGGCGAGCTGCCGGCCGAGGCGCCGCCAGCCAGGCCGCTCGCCGGCGCTACGACGACCGTGCCGCTGATCGCGCTCGCCTACGGCCGTTCGGGCGACAAGGGCGACAACGCCAACATCGGCATCTTCGCCAGAAAGCCCGAGTACGAACCGATCCTCGACGCCGAGGTGACGGCGGAGGCGGTGGCGAAGTACTTCGCCCATCGGATCAACGGGCCGGTCACGCGCTGGCGGCTGCCGGGCATCCATGGATTCAATTTCCTGCTGCGCCAGGCGCTGGGCGGCGGCGGCATGGCCTCGCTCAAGGCCGATCCGCTGGCCAAGGCCTTCGCCCAGATGCTGCTCGACATGCCGGTGGGGGTGTCGGCCGAGGTCGCGAAGGAGGTCGGCTGAGCGAAGCAGCGATGCGTGGTCGGACGTTGGCCCGAGCAGCGTCGGACGTCGCGGCTGGCTACTCGACCTCTGCCCAGAAGGAGGTCTTGCGGGCGTGCTTGTTTCTCAGACGCGCGATATAGGCCTCGTGCGTCTCGAAGGACTCCCAGTCCTCGACCGATGCGGCGAGCCCCGAGCAGTCAAGGAGGTGTCGGGCGGCGTGGCGATAGCGGCCGCTGCGCGCCCTATCTACCGCGAAGTCGATCATCGACCGTAAGACGAGCGTGGCCGCGAGCGGGAATTTGCCGGCGAGGGCGTTCGCCGCCGGGGTCAATATCTCGTAATGGTCGCCGTCGAGTTCACGGGCCCGGCGACCGACCGTCCGCGCCGCCCTTTCGAGGTCCGGCCAGGCGACGAGGAAGGACGGGGCCGCCAACAGGCTGCCGTGGCTCTCGGCATATGTCAGTGCCTGTTCTTCGGTGCGCACATCGTCGAAGTCGGGCAGCCGTTTGAGGTAGTCGCGCAGATGGCGGACGCTGAGCGCGCGCTCGAAGCACGACCACCGGGCCATCTGCGCCTCGTCGCTGCGTTCGAGGGCGTCGAGCACGTCGATGCGCATGTCCTCCCAGTCCCACTGGGGGTGGCCGCGGCGATCCGGCGTGGCATTGTCGAGTGCCAAGTCGTCGTACTGCCCGTGGCTGTTGAGCGTGGTCTTGGCGGCCATGGTCGGTGCTGTTCGCATAGCGTGCGGCCTGTGGTACGCCAAGGGGTCGCTCGTTGGGACGCGCAAGCCGACGCTCGATGGTGTATGCTCGAATGCAATGAAGCCCCCCTCCAGAACCACCCCGGCAAGAGGCGATCGACACGCGCGGCTGGCCGCCGCCCTGAGGGAAAACCTCAAGCGGCGCAAGGCGCGGGCCCGTGCACGGACGGCGGTCAAGGAGAGGGCGGACAAAGGCACCAAAGACGGCTAGAAGCGCCCGCGATGACCATCCTTTCCGACCGCTGGATCCGCCGCATGGCCCAGGAAGAGCGCATGATCGAGCCCTTCGTGGACTCGCAGAAGCGCGAGGGCACGATCTCCTATGGGCTCAGCTCCTACGGCTATGACGCGCGGGTGGGGCCGGAGTTCAAGATCTTCACCAACGTCGATTCGGCGGTGGTCGATCCCAAGAACTTCGCCGAGAACAGCTTCGTCGATCGCAAGACCGACGTCTGCATCATCCCACCCAACTCCTTCGCGCTGGCCCGCACGGTCGAGTACTTCCGCATCCCGCGCGATGTGCTGGTGATCTGCGTCGGCAAGTCGACCTACGCGCGCTGCGGCATCATCGTCAACGTCACGCCGCTCGAGCCGGAGTGGGAGGGCCATGTGACGCTGGAGTTCTCCAACACCACGCCTTTGCCGGCCAGGATCTACGCCAACGAAGGCGCCTGCCAGTTCCTGTTCCTGCAGGGCAACGAGCCCTGCGAGGTTTCCTACGCCGACAAGTCTGGCAAGTACCAGGGCCAGCGCGGCGTCACCCTGCCGAAGATCTGACGGAGGCGGACATGGATCGCATCAGGATCAGGGGCGGCCGCCAGCTCAAGGGCGAAATCCAGGTTTCCGGCTCCAAGAACGCCTGCCTGCCGCTGATGGTGGCGGCGATGCTGACCGACAAGCCGCTCACCCTGAAGAACGTGCCGCGGCTCGCCGACATCACGACCATGATCCATTTGCTGCAGCAGCACGGCGTGGAGGTGCAGGCCGCGCCCGGCGAGAACGGTCACAGCCACGGCACGACGCTGACGCTACGCGCCGGCAAGATCGCCTCGACGACGGCGCCCTACGACATCGTGCGCAAGATGCGCGCCTCGGTGCTGGTGCTGGGCCCGCTCGTCGCGCGCGAGGGCGAGGCGCGGGTCTCGCTGCCGGGCGGCTGCGCCATTGGCGCGCGGCCGGTCGATCTGCACATCGCCGGGCTGAAGGCGATGGGCGCGCAGATCGACATCGACGGCGGTTATCTCGTCGCCCGGGCGCCGGACGGTCTGAAAGGCGCGCGCTACACCTTCCCGAAAGTGTCGGTCGGCGCCACGGAGAACCTGATGATGGCGGCGGCGCTCGCCAGGGGAACGACGGTGCTCGCCAACGCCGCGCGCGAGCCCGAGATCGTCGACCTTGCCGAGTGCCTGGCGAAGATGGGCGTGCCGATCCAGGGCGTCGGCACCGAGACTTTGACCATCGAGGGCGTCGAGCAGCTCCGCGCGGCGACCCACGCCGTCATTCCCGACCGCATCGAGACCGGCACCTATGCCATGGCGATCGCCATGACGGCGGGCGACGTCGAGCTGGTCGGCGGCCGGCTCGACCTTATGGAAGCGGCGGCGCAGAGCCTTCGGGCGGCGGGCGTCGTGCTCGACAAGACCAACCGCGGCTTCCGCGTGTCGCGGGCCAACGGCCTGCACGGCGTCGACGTGATGACCGAGCCCTATCCCGGCTTTCCCACCGACCTGCAGGCGCAGATGATGGCGCTGATGACGCGGGCCGAGGGTGCTTCGATGATCACCGAGACGATCTTCGAAAGCCGCTTCATGCACGTGCCCGAGCTGATGCGCATGGGCGCCAACGTCACCATCCACCACGAATCGGCGCTGGTGCGCGGTGTCCCCAAGCTGCGCGGCGCCGAGGTGATGGCTACCGACCTGCGCGCCTCGGTGTCGCTCGCCATCGCCGGCCTCGTCGCCGAGGGCGAGACCACCCTGCACCGCGTCTATCACCTCGACCGCGGCTACGAGCGGCTGGAGGAGAAGCTCGCCGCGTGCGGCGCCGACATCGAGCGGGTGAAGGGCTGACCGCTGCCATGGAGAAGCTGAAGCTCTCGGCGCTCGACGCCGACGATCTCGCGGTGATCTCGGCGGCGGTACAGGACTCCCTGGTGGCGGTGCGCGACTGCGCCTATTTCGCCGGCGAGCGGCGGTTCGTTCTGCTTTTGAACCGGTTCTGCTGGGAGGCCCATCCCGGCATCGAGACCCGCTACTGGCGGACTCATTCGGCCCTGGTGTTCAACGAGGTCGACGCCGTCCACCATCACAGGATCCCGCTCGACGAGCCCGACCGGATGCTGGAGCTGCTGGCCGTCGCTCTCGAAAGCGAGCGCTCGGCGCTGCTGCGCTTCGCCGCCGGCCGGGCCATTCGGCTGGAAATCGGCCGGCTCGCATGCCATTTGGGGGATGTCGGGGAGGCTTGGCCCACCCCATGGAAGCCCGCCCATCCGGTCGAATAGCCCGCGAAAGGCGGGCGTTCGTATTGGAGACGGTCGTGCCGGAAGCCAATGAGAAGCTCGTTCTCGCCCTGCCCAAGGGCCGCATCTTCGGTGAGGCGGCGCCCCTGCTGGCGGCCGCCAACATCGAGCCGGAGCAGGCCTTCGCCGATCCCCACTCGCGCCAGCTGCGTTTCACGACCAACCACGCCGACCTCGACATCATCCGCGTGCGTTCCTTCGACGTCGCCACCTTCGTCGCCTTCGGCGCCGCCCACCTCGGCATCGCCGGCGCCGACGTGCTGATGGAGTTCGACTATCCCGAGATCTACGCGCCGATCGACCTCGGCATCGGCCGCTGCCGGCTTGCCGTCGCCGAACCGGCGGAGATGGCGGGCAGCGACGATCCCCGGAGATGGAGCCACGTGCGCATAGCCACCAAGTATCCCGAGGTGACACGCCGCCACTTCGCCGCGCGCGGCGTGCAAGCCGAGTGCGTCAAGCTGTCGGGCGCCATGGAGCTCGCGCCGTCGCTCGGGCTCAGCCACCGCATCGTCGATCTCGTCGATTCAGGCCGCACGCTCCGCGACAACGGGCTGGTCGAGATCGAGCACATCGCCGACGTCACCTCGCGCTTCATCGTCAATCGCGCCGCGCTCAAGACCCGGCCCGAGCGCATCGGCCACTGGGTCGATTGCTTCCGAGAGGTCAGCCGTGCCGCCTGAAGGTCCGTTGAGGCTCGACGCCTCGGCGCCGGGTTTCGAAAGAGACTTCGCGGCCTTCCTGGCGCGCAATCGCGACACCGACGAGAACGTCGACCGTGTCGTGGCGGACATCATCGCCGACGTGCGGGCGCGCGGCGACGCGGCGGTGCTCGAGTACACGAAGAAGTTCGACCGTCTCGACACCGACGTCAAAGGCCTGCGCATCTCTCACGCCGAACGCGAGAAAGCCGCGGCCCGGGTGCCGGCGACGGAGCGCGAGGCGCTGGTGTTTGCTGCCCAGCGCATCGAGGCGTTCCATCGCGCGCTGCTGCCCCGGGACGTCGACTTCACCGACGCGACGGGCACGCGCCTTGGCGCGCGTTACCGGCCGATCGATGCGGTCGGCGTCTACGTGCCGGGCGGAACGGCGGCCTATCCCTCGTCGGTGCTGATGAACATCGTGCCGGCCAAGGTGGCGGGCGTGCCGCGCGTCGTCATGGTCGTGCCGACGCCCGACGGCGTGCTCAATCCGCTGGTCATGCTGGCGGCAAACATCGCCGGCGCCGACGAGGTGTGGCGCATCGGCGGCGCGCAGGCGGTGGCCGCGCTCGCCTACGGCACGCAGTCGATCCCGCCGGTCGACAAGATCACCGGGCCCGGCAACGCCTACGTCGCCGCCGCCAAGCGCCGCGTGTTCGGCCAGGTCGGCATCGACCTGATCGCCGGCCCGTCGGAGATCCTGGTCGTCGCCGACCGCCACAACGATCCGGCGTGGATCGCCGCCGACCTGCTGTCGCAGGCCGAGCACGACCCGTCCTCGCAGTCGGTCCTGATCGCCGACGACGCGACGTTCGCCGACGAGGTGGCGCGGGCGGTCGATGCGGCGCTGAAGGTCCTGCCGCGCGCGGCGATCGCCGGTGCGAGCTGGCGCGGCAACGGCGCCATCCTCCTGGTGCGCGACCTCGCCGACGCGCCAGCCCTCGTCGACCGCATCGCCGCCGAGCATGTCGAGCTGGCGATGGAGCCCGCTGTCGCGGCGGCGCTCGCCGACAGGATCCGCCATGCCGGTGCGATCTTCATCGGACGCCACACGCCCGAGGCGATCGGCGACTACGTCGCCGGCACCAACCACGTGCTGCCGACCTCGCGCGCGGCGCGCTTCTCGGGCGGGCTCGGCGTCGCCGACTTCCTGAAGCGCACCTCGATCGTGGCCTGCACGCCGGAGTCGCTGGCCGCCCTCGCCCCCGCGGCGATGGCGCTGGCCGAGGCCGAGGGGCTCGGCGCACATGGCCGCTCGGTCTCGATCCGGCTCAACCGCCGCTCCTGAGGCCGACATGCCGCAGCGGCGCCGCATCATCGACATCACGCTCGACGAGGAATCGGTCGCGCGGCGCAGCGCGGAGGTCGAGCACGAGCGGGCGGTGGCGCTGTTCGACCTGCTGGAGGAGAACGAGTTCGCGCTGGTCGGCGGCGAGCATGGCCCCTACAAGCTGCATGTCGGCGTCTTCGAGAACCGCCTGGTGTTCGGCGTGCACACCGCCGACGGGCGAAAGCTGCGCGACATCGTCCTGTCGCTGACGCCCCTGCGCAAGGTGGTGAAGGACTATTTCCTGGTCTGCGAGAGCTACTACGCGGCGATCAAGAGGCTTGGGCCGTCGCAGATCGAGGCGCTCGACATGGGGCGGCGCGGCCTGCACAACGAGGGTTCGGAGCTGCTGCGCGAGCGGCTCAAGGGCAAGATCGAGGTCGACCACGACACGGCCCGGCGCCTGTTCACGCTGATCTGCGCGCTGCACATCAAGCTATGAGGGAGCTTCCGTCGAGCGTGCTGTTCGCCTGCAGCCACAACTCGGTGCGCTCGCCGATGGCCGAGGCGCTGGCCAAGCGGCTCTATGGCCAGGCGGTCTTCATCGACTCCGTCGGCGTGCGCGCCGACGAGGTCGACGGCTTCGCGGTCGCCGCCCTCGACGAACTCGGCATCGACGTCCACCGCCATCACGCCAAGACCTTCGAGGACGTCGATGCATCGTCCTTCGATCTCATCGTCACGCTGTCGCCCGAGGCGCACCACCGCGCGCTGGAGACGACGCGCGGAACGGCGGCCACGGTCGAGTATTGGCCGGTCGCGGACCCAACCGCGGTCGAGGGTTCGCGCGAGGCCCGGCTCGCCGCCTACCGCGGCGTACGGGACCAGATCCTGTCGCGGCTCAAGTCGCGCTTCGGCGCGCCATCCGGGCCCTCGCTCTGAGTACGGCCACGAGGGGACGTGGAAAGGTTGCGGCGGGGACGTTGACTAACCGCTGTCCGGGGCTCATTTTCCGGCCGCTTCGATATTTTCATCGACCCTCGGAACGGAGGCCGGATGGCCAAGGAAGACCTGATCGAATTCAACGGCGTGGTGGCCGAACTGCTGCCCAACGCCATGTTTCGCGTGAAGCTCGACAACGACCACCTGATCCTCGCCCATACCTCGGGCAAGATGCGCAAGAACCGCATCCGCGTGCTGGCAGGCGATCGCGTCACCGTCGAGATGACGCCCTACGACCTGACCAAGGGCCGCATCACTTTCCGCTTCAAATAGGTTGCGCGAGCCTCTGATCCTCGCGTCAGCTTCGCCGCGCCGGCTCGATCTGCTGCGCCAGATCGGCGTCGAGCCCGCCGCCATCGATCCCGCCGAAATCGACGAGACGCCCCGTCCGGGCGAGCTTCCGCGCGCCTATGCGCTGCGCATGGCCGAAGCCAAGCTCGCCGCGGTGGCGCCGCGCCATCCCGGCAAGCTGGTCCTTGCGGCGGACAGCGTCGTCGCCGTCGGCCGGCGCATCCTGCCCAAGGCCGACGACGAGGCGCAGGCGAGGGCCTGCCTGGCGCTGCTCTCCGGCCGTCGCCATCGCGTGCTGGGTGGCGTGGCGGTGGCCGGCGCCGACGGCCGTCGCCGCACCCGGCTGGTCGAGACGGTTGTGCGCTTCAAGCGGCTCGAGCCGGCCGAAACGGAGGCCTACGTCGCCGCCGGCGAATGGCGCGGCAAGGCGGGCGGCTACGCCATCCAGGGCCGCGCCGCCGCCTTCGCGTCGTTCGTGTCGGGTTCCTACAGCAACGTGGTCGGCCTGCCGCTGTTCGAGACCGCGCAGCTCTTGCGCGCGTTGGGCGGATCGTGACCCGTATCGACCGCCTGATCTGCCACGTCATGCCGCGCGCCTTCGTGCTTGCGCTGGTGGCGGACGGCCGCCTGGTCGAACTGCAGGTGGCGCGGCGCGACCGGCCCTCGCGCGCCGACGGCATCTTCCTCGGCCGGCTCGAGCGGGTGATGCCGGAACTGGACGGCGCCTTCGTCGATATCGGCATCGGCCGCTCGGGCTTCCTGCGCGCCGACGACCGGGCCGGACTCGACGGTTGGCCGCCGCCCGGCGCGCCCGTCCTCGTGCAGGTGCGCCACGACAACGAGGGCAGCGACAAGGGCCCGCGGCTGTCGATGAACCTGGCCGTCACCGGCCGCTACCTCGTCTACCATCCGCTGGGCTCCGGCGTCGGCTTCTCGCGCCGTATCGAGGGCGAGGCCGAGCGCGAGCGCCTGGCGGGCCACGCGCAGGGACTGCTCGAAGGCGGCGTCGTGCTGCGCACCGCCGCTGCCGGCGCGCCGGCGGCGCTGCTGCAGGCCGACGCCCGGCAGATCATGGAGCGCTGGGAGCGGGTGCGCCGCCACGCGCTCGACGTGCCGCCGCCGGCCGACATCACCGCCCGCATGCCGGGTGAGCGCGATCCGGTCGCGCGGGCGTTGCGCGACCACGGCGCGGCGCTCGAGGAGGTGATCGTCGACGATCGGGCGATGGCGCGTTCGCTGCAGGACGAGATGGATCGCCGGCAGGAGCGCATCCGCGTGCGCTGGCACAACGGCCCGATGCCGGTGTTCGACATCGACGACGTGAGCGGCCAGGTCGAGACGGCGCTGGCGCGCCGCATCGCGCTCGAGAGCGGCGTCGAGGTTCTGTTCGAGCCGGGCGAGACGCTGACGGCGATCGACGTCGACAGCGCCGGAGCCGGCGGCCGCCAGGGCCGCGCGCCGCGCCGCCCGGTCGAGGTCAACCTCGAGGCGGCGCCGGCCATCGCCCACCAGCTCCGGCTGCGCAACATCGCCGGCGCCGTCGTGATCGACTTCGTCAACATGCGCAGCGCTTACGACCGCGACAAGGTGCAGGCGAGCCTCGCCGAGGCGGTCAAGGACGATCCCGTGCCGACCCAGCTCTACGGCTTCACCCGGCTCGGCCTGTTCGAGCTGACCCGGGCGCGGCGCGGTCCGGTCCTGGCCGCCGAGCTCGATGCCCTGGAGCGTGCCGGCACCGACGAAGCCTCCACCGACGGCTGACGCGGGCGGCCCACGGCCGACACGGGCGGCCCACGGCCGACACGGGCGGCCGACGGCCGACACACGGTCGCGCGCCGTCACGGCAGCGTGACCTTGCGGGAGGGGCGCAACCCAACGCCGCGATGCTGCGTTGGCCGATCGAGTGTCGATCCCACTCCCTGGAGGGCGCCATGTGCGACTATTCACTCGAGCTCTATCGTTCCCGGCCGGCCGAACAGGACGAACAGCTTAGCCTCGAGCGCTTCTCGAGCGGCTCCATGGGTTTCGTCGCCAATCGCAACTGCGAGACCGCCGTGTGCGTGCCGGCCGACGCGCGCCTGCGCCTGGTCGGTCTCTCCGAGACCGTGCAGCGCACCCTGGGTGTCGGCCCGGTGGAGGAGGTTGCGATGACCCGGCTCGAGCACGGCCCGCACAAGGACGCCGTGCGCTTCGCCAACGGCCGCGACGTCTGCCTGCAGAGCCTGAACACCGGCGTGGCGGCGTTCGTGCTGTCGCTCGCGCCGGACATCGTCGACCTCGATCGCCGCGAGCCATCGGTGGAGACGCGCGAACTGGTCGACGCCTGACGGCGGGCGCATCGACGCCGCTCCCACCGCCCGAACCGCGCGGGCGGCGGGTTGACGCGATCCGCGACATCGCGCAACTCTTCGCGCGCCCCATGAGGCGCCGAAGAGGAAGGATGCCACCGCCCGATCGAACCGCGCCGCCGCTGCGCGCCGTGCGCACCGAGGCCCGTTGCCCGGTGTGCGGCAAGCCGGCCGATCCGCAAAAGTACCAGCCGTTCTGCTCCAAGCGTTGCGCCGACATCGATCTCGGCCGCTGGCTGAAGGAAGGCTATCGCATGCCGACCGACGAGATGCCGGAGGAGGGCGAACCGTCGGTTCCCGGCCGACCAACTGGACAGGGCGGCTGACCCATCCTATACAGCCGCCGCCAACCCAGGCGCGCCCAGGTAGCTCAGTTGGTAGAGCATGCGACTGAAAATCGCAGTGTCGGTGGTTCGATTCCGCCCCTGGGCACCATCTCTTCTTCTCATAGTTTCTCACTGGTGAACAAAGTGCCCGATATTTCGGGCACTTAGCGCCATTCCGATACCCACAACGGGAGCGTCCAGAACACTACTTCGCAGAACTTTGCGGGTACAATTGCGGGTACCGAGCTCTTTCACATGGGAGGCGTACCCGCATGGCTCTCACGCAGTTCGCCATTCAGAGCGCGAAACCGCTTGACAGGCCCTACAAGCTTTCGGACGGCGGCGGCTTGCATCTGCTGATCCAGCCGAACGGCTCAAAGCTTTGGCGCTTTCGGTATCGTTTTGCAGGCAAAGAAAACATGCTCGCAGTCGGCATATTCCCCCGGGTGTCGCTCTCTGGCGCCCGCCAGAAGCGGGATGAGGCGCAACGGCTCCTCGCCCAGGGGGTCGATCCGTCGCAGAAGCGCAAGGAGGACAAGGTCGCCGCGTCGATTTCTGCCGCCAACACCTTCGGTGTCATTGCCAAGGAATACCAAGTCAAACTCAAGGAGGAGGGACGATCCGAATCGACGCTGGTGAAGATCAAGTGGCAGCTCGAGGACCTTGCTTCTCCCCTGACCGATCGCCCTATCGCGCAGATCAAGTCCGCCGAGATCCTGCAGATCCTCCAGCGTATCGAGAAGTCGGGTCGCAAGGATACGGCACGACGGTTGCGTGGGACGGTCGGCTCGGTGTTCCGCCTCGCCATTGCCACCCTCCGAGCGGAGAACGATCCGACCTATGCGCTTCGCGGGGCTCTTTCGAGGCCGAACGTGAAGCATCGCGCGGCCGTGACCGACGAGCGAGAGCTTGGTGCCCTCGCGCAGTCCATCGACGAGTACGACGGCTGGCCGACTCTGAAGGCGGCCCTCCAGGTGCTCCTCCTGACCATGGCACGGCCCGGTGAGGTGCGGCTCATGAGGAAGCCAGAGCTCGAGCTGAAGAAGGCCGTCTGGCGCATACCGCCGGAGCGCACGAAGATGCGCCGCCCTCACGATGTGCCGCTCTCCAAGCAGGCGGTGGCTGTCTTGAAGGATATCTCGGAGGTGTCGGGGAGCGATCTGGTGTTCCCCTCCATCCGCTCAAACCGGAAGCCCCTATCGGAGAATGCCATGAACTCGGCGCTGCGCCGGATGGGCTATACCAAGGATGAGGTGACGGCGCACGGCTTCCGGGCGTCTGCTAGCACTATCTTGAACGAGCGAGGCTTTAACCCGGACGTGATTGAGGCCGCGCTCGGCCACCAGGACGAGGATGAAGTCCGGCGCGCGTACAATCGGGCAAAGTACTGGCCCGAAAGGGTCGCTCTCCTGCAAACATGGGCGGACCTGCTGGACGAGTTTCGGCAGCCCGTTCGGAAAGCCGCGTGATCTTTGCGCCCCTCGTCGGGGCGCATCTTTTTGTCTCAACCCGTTGCAGCGCTCGCAATGGTTGATAGGCCGTTGCGAAGCACATGCCGCCGCCGTACGATTTTGGCGCCTATGGGCGTCAACCCTGGGGCATCGCGGTGCTCCTCTAGCGAGGAGCCACAGCGATGCGGTTACTATCGAAGCGTCAGCTTAAAGAGTTGGTTCTGTATTCTCCGCAGCATGTTCAGCGGCTGGAGAACGCCGGCAAGTTCCCGAAGCGCGTGCGCCTAGGGAACGGCCCGCGCGCTCGGGTCGGCTGGCTTGAAGCGGAGGTGCTGGACTGGCTCAGACAGCGGATCGACGCCAGAGACGTGCCCACCGACACTTCCCGTTAGGGAGGCGAGCGGGGTGTCCAAGCCCCGCTCGTTCCACGCAATGGGCAGTTCAGTATCGAAGGCCAGGCTGCCCCTTGCTGGGCGTGCATTTGATGCTTAGTTGCGATTTTGAGGTGGCGAGCCGGCGGCGCTCATGCTCCATTTTAGTTAATCTGGCGCGCTTCGCCGTGTACCGCTGTCAACTTGAGCGCGCTATAGTAGCAGCATTTCGATATGAGCAGGGCGGGCAGGTCCAGATTGAACGACGGAAAGCTCATTCTTGATCTTGGTGAAAAGGAGATCATCCGCACCATCATCAAGCCCCTCCTCAATCCGCAGGGCACTCCAGATCTTGTAGGTGACGACTGTGCTGTCATCAAATTGACAGACGGTCAGGCGCTATGCATCTCCACCGATCGCGTACCAGCCGACCTCATCAGCTTTCGTCTAGGTTTGATCGACTACAGGCAATTGGGAAACTATCTCGCCGTTTTGAATCTCAGTGACGTTGCCGCTATGGGAGCAATGCCCATTGGCTTGCTCCTGAACCTTGGTCTCCCAGCAACGCTCTCGGTAGAGCATTTTCAAGATCTCATGCTAGGCGCGTCGCGGGCGTGCGAGCGCTATGACTGTAGAGTCATTGGCGGCGATTTGAGCAATGCTTCGGAGCTGAGCATATCGGCCACATCGATAGGCCTTACAAAGTATGAAAATGTCCTTCGAAGAAGCGGCTCGAAAGTTGGCGATCGCATCTTCTGCACAGACGCTCTGGGACTAACCTCTACCGCCTTTCACTATTTCTTGGATGCGAAAAACCGAGGATTGCGGCTGTCGTCGTCGGACGAAGACGTTCTTGCAGATCAATTTAGAAGTCCTCGCGCGCGGTTTGATGTTGGACCACCTCTTTCGCTGTTCCGCGGCGTGACTTGCATGGATAACACGGACGGCATTGGGCAAACGCTCCTTGAGTTGGCGGAAATCAACCAGGTAGGCTTTGAATTGAACGCCGAGGCGCTGCCAATCCACCATCTAACTGAGAAGGTTGCCGCCTATCTTGGAATGGGCGTCCTCGACATAGCCCTTGGACCGGGAGCTGATTTTCAGTTGCTCGGTACTCTTCCGATCGAATTGGAACCGGCCATCAAGCATCCTGATCTAAGCTTGAAGGTGATTGGACGGGTAGTTGACGGCTCAGGTGTGCATGTCTTCGAGCGCGGCAGCAGACGCGAATTCGTCGTTCGCGGGTGGAACTATTTCTCTGCCGGAGTGCCTAGGCAATCCTCCTGTGCGCCAGGATCAAATACGAAGGCCTAGCGCGAGCGACACGATGATCCTCAGTGGCCCTGAAATTATCAAGCAGGTACGTCTTCGCCACATTGTCATCGACCCGTTCTCGGACAAACAAGTAAACCCGAATAGCTACAACTATCGTCTCGGCGACTACGTCACGACAGTCCATCCGGACGCATCGCTTGGTAACCTGAAAGCCAAGCGAGCGACCAAAAGAATTTCCAAAGCGGGTTTGCTCCTGCGGCCCGGCCAAGTCTACCTAGGTCATACGTTCGAAACGCTGGGTAGTGACCGATACGTACCTTCGCTGATTGGGCGATCTTCGATTGGTCGACTTGGCCTATTCGTTCAGATATCAGCCGATCTTGGCAATTTAGGGCCGGCGCACAACTGGACGTTAGAGCTCACCTGCGTTCAGCCCATAATTGTCTATGCGCGGATGATCATCGGCCAAATCAGCTTTTGGACACCATCGGGAGACATCGCCCGATACGATGGACCCTATACCAACAACTCACTTCCGACCAACAATCTGCGCAACCTTCGGCGGGTGAACGGGCGATGATACTCACCGGCCTTGAGATCATCGCGCAACATCGGGCGCGGCGGATCCAAATTGACCCGTTTCGCGAAGACCAGGTCAATCCCAACAGTTATAACTTTCGGCTCGGTTCGACGATAAAGTGGTATCGGGATCGAATCCTTGATCCCAAGGTAAAGCCACTCGTTGCACAGCGTGAAATACCCGATGACGGTCTCACGCTCAGGCCGAACAGAATATACCTAGGACACACGCAAGAAGTGATGGGAAGCGACTTTTACGTCCCGATTATCCGGGGCAGATCGTCCACTGCTCGGCTTGGTCTCTTCGTGCATGTTACGGCCGACATCATCGACATTGGTTCTCACAATCAATGGACTTTACAATTGCACGCTGTTCAGCCTGTGCGTGTCTATCCGGGAATGCAGATTGGCCAAGTGACGTTCTGGACTGTCCAAGGGAACATCAAGTTGTACGATGGAAAATACCAAGGTTCCCGCGGCCCATATGAGTCTCTAATACACGAGGACTTCGCTCGGGAGGCTCGATGATTCTCTCGGATCAAACGATTGCGAGCTGCCTGGACTCAGGAAAGATTCAGGTCACCCCGGAAGTCGACCCACGAGACATACGGCCGACTGGCATTCGGTTGCATCTGGCCGATGAGATCTTGATTCCGTATGAGGGCAAGACCGTCGATTGTACGTCTACCGCCGACGACCTCTTTCAAAGTACGACAATCCCGGCAGCCGGCTTTCTTATGAAGAGCGGTATGTTTGTCCTGGGCTCCACTGTAGAGAGAGTGAAGGTTGACCGAAATATTGTGTGTCACTTGGAGGGGCGAAGCACAATCGCCCGGCTCGGTCTGATGATTCATTGCTCATCAGGGCTACTGGACGGGAATCACGACGAGCCACGAGCAACAACATTGGAGCTGGTGAATCTCGGAAAATTTGACTTGCTACTTCGGAGCGGCATGCCGATCGCAGAGGTCCTCTTCAGCGAACTATCCGCGCCGATAGGACAGAGCAGTCAATCCCAGTACCGGGGACAAGGCAAAGCGATGCCACCGAATCTCCGTTTCAAGACGAAATAGGTGCTGAGTGGCTGCTAGCGGACGAATTTTCGAACAAGGTACAGTCGGGAGTCCTCTAACGGACGTCCAGATTGAAGAGTTGGTTGGCGCCCACAATTTGATAAGTCACTTTGACGCCAAGCTCTTGTCGGGCTGCAGCTACGATCTACGCGTCGGCTCAGCGTTGAAATCCCGCAACCGTCAAACCTCCTTCGATCTACTGAAGGCCGACTACATAGTTGAGAGTGGCGAATGCATCACGATTAACAGTCTTGAAGAAATCGATTTTCGATCCGTTCTCCTGTTCGGCTACATCGCCAACAAGCATTCTATTGTCGCAACTGGGCTATTCCACCCGATCACAACGATAGATCCCGGCTTTCAAGGTCCACTTGCATTGTCATTTATGAACTTGGGCAATGTGAGAATTCGAATCAGACATGGCCAACCAATCGCCA
The DNA here is from genome assembly GCA_025808875.1 of Enhydrobacter sp. Lineage (NCBI taxonomy): Bacteria > Pseudomonadati > Pseudomonadota > Alphaproteobacteria > Hyphomicrobiales > Enhydrobacter > Enhydrobacter sp. Next base: position 751,141 of record CP075528.1, read on the forward strand.
AACTAATCTGCGTCCCGCTTTGGTCGCGACCGACGAGGATTTACGGAGTCTCCCAGAATCCATCGTATCGCGAAGGCAGCACGGACATTGCGTTAGTTGTCGACAAACCGGAACATCGCGATGTGGATACGGAGCTGTCTAATATGTACGGGCAGCCTATTCGGCGGCTGTACGAGCATGTGGGAGCGCTAAGTAAGCAGCTCGAAGTCAGTGAGTTGAAGACGTTTCAAAAAGCAGTGCTACGACGTCGCGAGATTGTCATCGCGGTAATTGCTGCGACTTTGGGAGGCTTGGTCGGAACTGCTAGTATGATCACGTGGGAACTCGCCAAGCCAGCTATCGGCGTACATGCCGTGGAGACGCCAGCTCCGTCGGCCGCACCAAAGGTTCCATCGAAGTCCACGCCCTGACGAATTGACGACCTACTGGAGCGGAACGCGTGTCGTTGCCTTTCCAGAGGATCGGGTTGGGAGCGATTGAAGTCTGATTACCGCTTCACGAACGGAGCGGGCGACTGCCACAAGCTCCGCACTAGGACTGGGCTCCCTGCTCCCGGGGCGATACAGAAATTTGCGAGGTTCATAGCCCAGGATGCCAGCATCACCCGTCTTGCGCGGCAGCATGTGGAGATGGACGTGGGACACTGTTTGGCCCGCCACAAACTCCTCATTCCATGCAAAGTTGAAGCCTTCGGCTCCGAAAGCGTCGATCAGTGCAATCTTGAGGCGACTGCGCAATTCAAAGAGAGCCGACAATTCATCCCTATCAAGTTCATCAACTGTCGCGACGCATCTGATTGGGCAAATCAAAACGTGGCCAGGGACAATCGGTGTGTGGGTGAGGAACGCCCACGCATGATCGTTTTGAAGCACCGCGCGCTCACGGTTCTCGATCTTGCTGCAGAAGGGGCAGGGTGAGTGATAGGTCATACGCATATATCGAGGGATTAATCCTTATTTTGGTTATCTACTCAAGGCATAGTACCATTTTGCGTCCATGTACACTATACGTTGAATGCGCATTACTGTTCACACATGATAGCGACCCCGCTTTCGCGGGGTCGGACTCAGTAAGAGCAAAGAAAGTCCACAGCTTGGTGGGCCGCCACTGACGCGGAGAAGATGGCGCGCTTGTCACACTTCAAAACCTTGAGCCAATCGGCAATATACGCTGCATGGTCTTGCCGGGGCTTGTTGGGCACTAGGAACTCGGCGCATAGGAAGGCCGCACCAAGCTCGGCCACAAGCTCCTCCATCGCGTAGGCTTCGTCACCGAAGCGGCCCGAGAGGTTGCGGGCCAGGCGGCGATGATGGCCCGTCCAGTGAACGAGCTCATGGAAGACGGTGCTGTAGTAGCCTTCCGTCGCGCTGCGCGTCGGCGATCCCTGGAACATGACCCGGTCCGGGACCAGGATGTAGTCGCCAAGGCGATCGTAGCAGGCCTTGTCGCCGGCCGAACGAATGTCGGCGCCGGTGCAAAGCACAAACTCTTCGATTCGGTCGTGGTTCTGTATCCAGTCGACCGACTCGAGGCCCGGCACCTTCCACCCCTCCACCTGCGCGCCGTTGAAGACGAAGAACGCGCGAGCGACCAGGCGGTAGTCGGAGACGATGTCGCCGGTCTCGACATCCTCGGCCTCGAGCGGGATCTGCTTGTAGAAGACAACGACCGTCGCCTTCTCGCCCTTGCGCACCTGGGCGCCGACCTCCAGCCACTGCCGGTACGTCGCCCAGTACGGCGTGCGGTACTTTCGGTTCTTGGCCGCCGCCCACAGGATGAGCGTATTCACTCCGTGGTACGGCGTGCCGGTCAGGACATTGCGGGGAATGCCCTCGGGGATGCCGTGCCAGGGCATAAAGAACTTGCCGGCCCCCGCCTCGATAGCTTGCACGATCTCGTCCGTGACGCGCTGGTGCAGGTCGAGGCGGGTCCGTTCGGCAGAAACGTCGTTCATAGCGTCCTCCAGTCGGATGTCATGTCGCTGGAAGACGGGCCGTCACTCTCTCTAGGGCGGCTCCTCGGAGCTGGGCACGAAGGCGAAGTAGGTGAGGGCGAGCGCGGCGGCGTCGAAGAGCGCGAGGCGACGGTCTTCGGCGTTCCATGGCTTCCGCGGGCCGGGCAGATGGCGTGCGAAGGCTGGGATATTGGAGGCGATCATCTGCGCGATCTGCCGTTTCGTGACGGCACCGCTTTCGCTGAGCGTCTTCATCACCGTCTTTCGTGAATAGCACGCGAGGGGGATGTTCTCGGTGTGCGCATAGATGGCGATGAGCGAATACAGCCGCTTGATGCGCGGGTCGCGGCGACTCTTGGAGAGTACGCACTCCTCGATGACGACGACGTCTGGACGCATGGCATTGCAGAGGCGCTCGACGATCGCCAGGGCCTGTGCGTTCTTGTCTTTGCTCCGCAGGTGCTTCAAACCCCAGTCGATCGGCGAGAGCGGTGCCTCGAAATAAACGAAAGCGAGGTCCTTGCTGGCTGGGAAGAGCGCGAGGACCAGCTCGTCCTGGGCGGCATACTTCATACCCGCTTGCGGCGCGGGCGGTGGGCCGCCCGGGCGACGATGGCGCGGATAAAGGTCTTGGCCTGCTTGCCCCGTTCGGTGCGGTCCTTGGCCAACTGGCGCCGGAGGCGCCGTGCCCGCTTCAAGACCGCCTCTTCGACTTCCTGCACCAGGCCAGGAAACAGGTCCCGCGGCAAGGTGCCGAAGACGAGGTCATAGGCTAGGATTTCGTCTGCGTTGGGCCGGCGCAAGCCGCGCTCGACGCACGAGATTCGGCTGATAGCGGCGTGCGGCAACAGTGCCGCGAGCTCCTTCTGATACAACCCTGATTTCTTTCGCTGCGTGCGCAGCAAACACTTCACTCTACTCATGATCATTTGAGCGAACGAGAGGAGGTTAGAGGCCCTCGTTGCCGCTCCTATCATGAGGCCTGCGCGCGCATCGCTAAGGCGGCACAATTTCTCCTGTGTGGAAATCGTCCGTCAGGGAGTTAGGGAGATAGGGAGGAGCATACGGGGTAGCTGTGCTTCGCATCGCTGCGCAACGGCCGGTCTCGCAAACGCGACGGGTGTCCCTTCCGGGACACCCGCTGCGTTCTCCCTATCTCCCTATCTCCCTAACTCCCTGTCCACATCTAGACGGTCCGCTTCCACTCGTCGTCCGCGATGCCGTAGTACTTGAAGATTGCCGCGAGACGGTCGCGGTCCTTGAGCGAGACCGCCATCACGCCATTGGTCTTGTAGACGGGCAGCGACAGGCGCGTGCGGACGATGTTGCTCACCTGGCGGCTGGTGACGGGTCGGTCGTATTCGTTGCCGAACCGTTCCTCGAAGTCACGCACGATTCCCTGGATCGGCAGGGTCGAGCCCTTCTCGGCGAGCATGCTGGCCGCGATCACTACAAGCACCTGGCCTTCCATCGAGCCTGACCGGTCGGCAAGCGCACCCACCTGCATGCGCTCGGCGTAGCTCCAGATCGTTTCGACGACGTCGACGGTCGGGGCGATGGAGAGGAGCGGCAAAAGTATCTGGTTGAGGCGCGGCTCGAGGGCCGAGTCGGCAAGGTCCGGCTCTACCGCTACTCGAAAGCGCTCGCGGAAGCGGTACATGAGGAGCTTGGCGCGGAGTGCTCGTGCCTCCGCTTCCTGCTCGGCCGGCAGGCTGATCGGGAGGCCGGGCGGCAGCGTCCGGCCGGACATCTCTTCTGTCAGGAATCGGCTCTCGAGCGCCTTATCTTGGTACGCGCCGCGCATCGCGACGATCTTCGGTCCGAACACCGAATACGCACGCGGCTCGAACTCCTTGGATGGCCCCACCTGCGTACGCAGCACCGAGAAGCCTTTGATATTGCCATTGTTCAGGATCTTCACGAGCTCGGCCTTCTCGTCGGTGAAGCGGAAGTCTGCCTCGTCGAAAATCAGTGTCCCCTGGAAGCGGTCGAGGGTGTGAAAGATCGGCGAGACGGTCGAGGCCCCGCTCGCGAAGAAGCCCTTGTAGGCCAGGCTTCCGAAGACGATGAGGGCGCGGGTCTTGCCGGAGCCGTAGTTGCCGCGGAAGCGCAGGTACGGCAGCTCGTTGAAAGCGTCGTAGACCCAGCTCAGCAGAACGTAAGTAGCGGCTACTGTCGCGAACTCCGGCGACAGTGCCACGTATCGACTGCCATAAGCGGCAATCTCCGCGATCAAGGCCTCCGCACTTTCGTATTCCTGAGGCGCCGGCGGCAGCTTGATCGCCTTGTGCCTGATGAGGTTGTGCGTGGCCGCAATGGGGACATACCGAATGCCGTCGTCGCTCCAGTCAGGCTGCACAGAGACACTGCCGTCGTGAGAGACCGCGAAGACCGTCTTCTCCTCCGGACCGTTCTGGATTGTCTCAACCAACATGCCGTCCCTCGTGATGGCGGACACGATCTTGATCGGCTTGGGCTGATTGGTCCGCTCCATGCCACGATGCTACGGAGTGCGAAGTCGACACCAAGGCGGCACGATTTTCACTCGCAACCGATTTTGCCGTCTACGACGTGGCCCGCGCAGACGTCAGCATGTCCGGCATGAGTCAAGAGCAGCCGTACGTCGCGCCCTTCATCCGGCGGCGCATGCCGGATGCCTCTGAGGAGGACATCCTGGCGGCATCCGAAAACCTGCGGGCGTACCTCAAGCTGCTCTACGGTATCTTCCTGCACCAGGAGGTGGAGAAGCGGCATGGGGATTCGGAGACTCGCGAGCCGGATGCTAGATTCGGAGCGGATGGCACTCCGCCATCCTCGCTATGAAGAAGTACGTCGGATACGTCAGGGTTTCGACCGTCAAGCAAGGCCAGCTTGGCTCATCTCTGCAGGAACAGCGGGACGCCATTCTCGCTTTCTCCAAGCGCCATGACCTGGGTGTCGTCGAGTGGTTTGAGGACCGGGAAACCGCTGCCAAGAAGGGCCGCACGCAGTTCCTCAGGATGATGGCCATGCTTGAGAAGGGCAACGCTCAGGGCGTTATCCTTCACAAAATCGACCGCGGAGCGCGCAATCTCTGGGACTGGGCACGACTGCAGGACCTCATCGACGCTGGCGTCGAGGTTCATTTCGCGCATGACAATCTTGATCTGAAATCGCGCGGCGGCCGGCTCGCTGCAGACATCCAAGCCGTCGTTGCGGCCGACTACGTCCGCAACCTGCGTGATGAGGTCCGCAAGGGTATGCGTGGCAGACTCAAGCAAGGCCTCTACCCGTGGAAGGCGCCGACAGGCTACCTCGACCAAGGCAAGGCCAGACCCAAGACGATTGATCCAGTGAAAGGGCCGTTGGTGCGCGCGGCGTTCGAACTCTATGCGACGAAGCGCTTCTCATATCACACGCTCGCGCTGGAACTGCAACGAAAGGGCCTGCGAGCCAACAGCGGCAAGCCGCTTGCCCTCCATACGATGACACGCATTCTGCGCAACCCCTTCTATGTCGGCATCATTCGACTAGAGCGCACCGGTGAGGTCTTCCAAGGCATTCACGAGCCTCTCGTTGAGGCGCGCGTGTTCCAGCGTGTGCAGGACATCATCGACGGCCGAGAGAACGTTCGCTCGGCTCACCATGTCTTCGCCTTCCGACGCTTGCTCACTTGCGGCCTATGCAAGTACGCGCTGACCGGAGAGCGCCAGAAGGGTCACGTCTACTACCGCTGCCACACGCGCGGTTGCCGGACCACCGGCATTCGCGAAGAGGCGGTCGACGCCATACTCAGAGGAATCGTTTCTGGCATCCCGTTCTCACAAAGCGACCTCCAGGAGATGGATCCCTACATCGAGCGAGACGAACAGCTGTCGAAAGAGCAACAGGCTGCAGCGGTGGCCTCGCTGCGGCTCCGCATCGCTGCAATCCAGGACCGGGAGCGACGCCTCACCGACGCCTATCTCGACGCCAACATCGACCAGAACGCATATCACGAGCGACGTGCCACCTTGCTATCTGAACTCGCGCAGGCGCGGGATGAGCTGAAGGACGCGGAGGCCGGCTGCAATCCGATCAGCGATCGCATCAGAAAATTCTTCGAACTCCTGAGAACGGCTCAACTCGGCCCCGAATCGGGATCGGAGGAAGAATTTCGGGAAACGGTGCAAATCATGACTTCGAACCGCTCGCTGATCGGAGAAGAGCTAAGCATTGAGCCAAGATCTCCGTTCAAGGAGATCATCCGTGACGCCGAATTGCTATTTGGTGCACCACATCGGAACGAGCTTCGAACCGTCGGCGCAACCGAATCACCAATGAGAGTAGGTGTCGATCGCCATGATCATTCGCTCGCGGCCGAGCGTTTCAGAATTCTATGCGCGCACCTTCGCGGGTGGGAGGGAGGCGGATTTTCAAACTGAGCAAATCTTACCCCCTTCGCCTTGCTTGGTGATCGGCGAGAATTGGAATCGGTCGGTAGGTTGCTCGGTTTGACTGTGCTGGACCGCATCGTCTCGAGGAGCCATCTGCCGGCCTGCGCCAATGGTGAACCGTCAAGCGCCGTCCATTGAGACGGCGCTTCGACGTTGAACAGAAGGCCTAGCAAGGGCCCGAAAAGGCAGACGAGGTGTCATGGGGATTCATCCGTCGTCAATACGGCTAACCTTTTGGCGCCCTATCCCGGCCTTGAGATTGTGGGCGAGTGCCTTCTTGGCTCTTCTCCGCTCCCGTCTACACGAGCCTGGGAAGGGCGTCGTCCGCAAGTAGCTACACAGCATTCGGCAGCACACCATTGCCCCTGTCTAGGGGGCTAAGGCAGGCCGTCATCTCTATCGTCCTAGCAAGCGCCTCAGGCGACGGCAGTTGAGACCGGCTGTTCTAGCGGTCCCAGAAGTAGCTGGCCCTTCTCCGAGGTAGAATGGGTCGCTGGTCCAGTCTATCTACCTTGCTCTCGTGACAGAGGTACCCACATCTTATGGCGCAAGACGAAATCGAGATCGGCGATGCTGTCACCTGTCGGGAACAGGATACTGGCGAAGTCTGTGTGCTCCATGTGGGGGCCGACCGAATATGGGTGGAGTTCGTCGGCTTCGGTAAGCGCCCACCAATCAATGCCGATGCGCCGATCTACCTTCACACTGCCAAGGGTTGGGTCGTATCACTGTTTGGCAATATCGATTTCAGTTCAGCGATCTCTTCCTGGCGTCGAGGAGAAGTCGGCAGCATCTATCGGCAACGCATCGAATCCAATCTAGCTCTTGCCGGCGAAACGCCTTGGCTTGCGACCGACCGCGTCCAGTCAGCTTCATTCCGCTTGGCACCCGACTGCGACTTCCTGTGGCCACGAGACAGGGCCGCTGAAGTCGCCGAGACCTCGGTCGATGCGATACCGGACCGCAATATCTTCGTCCTACCTGTCGTCGGCGGCAGTATCAGTCTGGACTTTACTCTGCGTGGCGATCCCATTCGGAACAAATGGACGCCCGAACAGCCGTCGTTCACCGTCCGCTTCGACGACGGTATGCAGCCGCTCAACTGCCTCGACCGCATTTGGTACCTGCGGAGCCTGTTCGCGCTTCTAGCCTGGCGCGCCATACGCAGCGAGGGAGTATCGATGAGGCGCATAGGCGCCGTTCAGAAGAGCTACTCGCACCGTGTGCTCACTCCCCAACTGAAGATGATGGGCACGGATGGAGCAAAGGCCATTCGACCAATCGCTGTCTCTGCCGAGGATGAGGCCGGGCGGACAGCGCTTCAAGCCGTATTGCGGGTTTGGCTTGACCGACAAGATCAGTGGGAGGAGGCGACTGGCCTGATGTGGCGTTCCCTGCAGCGGTTCTATCACGTCTCGGCCGAGCGAGCGGTGGACGCTTGCCGCTGGCACGAGGCCATCGAGCGCATGGAGGTTGGTGGATCGAGCCCATCAGGAATGGAGGATGTCATCACGGCCGCCACTGCAATGGCAAGGGAGCGCAAGCTGCATGCCTATGTGGGCCGGATTAAGGGGGCCCTTGGCAACATCAGGGGTGAATCTCGCAAAGGACGTTTCCACCGCCTCGCGCATGATCTGAAGCAATGGATCGGATACAGCCTCTTCGACGACACAGGCATCAAGATGCTCATGGGGGCTTATGACGCCCGCAACAAGTCGGCCCACGGGACACTGGGAGACCTGTCTGACCCGAAAGTGCGCGAACTTTGGGGCAACCTCCTTGCGATGGAGGCATTCTGTGCCGCCCGTGCAATAGCAGGCTTGCCCCTCTCCGAGAGAGGTCGGGAACAGCTAAGTATGCACCCGTTGTTCAGAGCCTATCAGGACCTGCGGAAAGAGAGGGCGGGCGGTCGAATGACACCTGAGGCCTAGCCATCCTGCTCGAGTTCGAACAGCGCTCCCGGATCCAGATTCTTCGACAGCCATGCCATATGGTGTTTCCGGAGCTCCTCGCGAAGTTCTGCCCTCAACTTGAGGTCATCCGGCGAGATGTACTGGGGCGTGAGCTCCTGACCCGGCTTCTGGTAGCGTGCAACGATGGTGGTGCGAGCAACCACAGCTCGGTAGCGCTCGTAGAGTTCTTTGCTCTTGGCAGCATTCATTCTTTCAGTGTACCGCCGCCTCACTCCTGATGCATCCCCCGACGAAATGAACATCCGCATCCCAACGCACTTGGCTTCATTCGCGGGCGCCCGATTGGATGCTTAGGGCGTGTGCGGTTTCCCAACCAGCGTGCGTGCGGTCCGATTATCGTGAAGTGCCTTCTCAAGCAGCTCCCTGTCTTTCCGGCCAAAATCGATGTTCTCACCTATCCACGTCAGCACTCTTGCTGCGCTGTTCTCGACCTTTGGGTCCTGAGTGCTCGCCCGTAGGAGACGAAACCAATCCACGAGAGGGGGCGCATGGGACGCGGAAAACGTCAAGGGCAGGTCGTGCTCTTTCTCCGGGGCGAACGGAACGTTGAAAAGGAGGACCGTGCTGCGACGCGGATCATCTTTCGGTCCTTCTATGAGTTCCTCCAATGGCCAAGCATTGACCTTCCATTCACGTTTGTTCAGGTCCAGCAGCTTCTTGTTGTTGGTTCTGATGGGCTCGCCGCCAGCGACGGGCATCTCTAGGTAGAACGGTCGGCAGCAGCGACGGACTTGCCAGACCAGTTGATCTAGCTTGAATAGTTCATCGTCCAGAAGCCAGTAGCCGTACGTCGCGTATCGATTATGCGCCGAGCCAAAGCGATTTAGTCGGGCGACGAACTCATCAATCGACTCGCTAAACCAGCGCAGCCCCTTGGTCGGCGGCCGCGCAAATCTGGTCTTAAGTAGGCTGCCCGCAACCTGCCTAACCGCCTCGTGGAGTCGCACAACGTCGTGCCGGTAGTCCTTGGCGGGCAAGCCGTTCATTAATAGGACTGCCTTGTAGTACTTCTCGAGGGAATGCAGGGCCAGCCAGTAGAAGTCGAACGGCAACCGGAGGAAGTAGGCTGACCGGGCGAGGATGTAATTGCCATCGGCTGTGGCAACGAACATGCGTCGCACGACTTCATTCGTATATGCCTTAAGTCGATAGTCGCGGGCGTCCCTCCTCCGCAGCGGTAGCCTCAACATCGTAGGAGGACCCTTCTTCTTTTGTGGATGCTTCATGGTTGGTCTCGATGACGCGGGTGCTTTCGCGGATGACATTGCTGGTAGGCGGCGGTCATAGAACGGCAGGGCCCAGTCGTAGCGGTTCTCGAATGAAATTGAGCAGCTTTCGCGATAGAATTGCCATATCAGAGCTCAACCGCCATGACATTCCTCAGAGACCAGGAACCCCAGATCGACCTGCTCTACTACGAGAGCATCGCAGAAACCCTAGCCAAGCTAGTACGCAGCACGCCACAGACGCCGATTACCGTCGGCGTACAAGCAAACGCCGTAAGATTCCATTTGATACACTTCGCCATTTGCGTGCTCGTCCGTAAGAGCGCCTTTTTGGACTATCGAATGCTCCCCAAACGGCGGCATCCGATGGCCCGAGCGCTATCGTTTGCACAATGGCGGCAAGCAGAGCAGCTCAAGTTCGACGCCGAACTTCGAGCTCTCAAACGTGGAGTGCAGCGAATGCTGCTGAAGCGGCGGTGGCAACCGTGGCTACGCCGTTGGCTTGCCTTGCCAACCCTGGTGATCGCAAGCTTGGCCATGGCTGCCATGCTGTTGACGTCGGACCCCGGCGTACGACGCGGCGATCAAAGTCTAGTTGCGGCACACTCTTCCGCAGTGGCGGGTGGCGTCTCGGCCCGGGCGATTGCCACCGATGGCAATACCTTGAAGCTTGCCGGCGAGCGGATCCGGCTACACGGGATCGACGCGCCCGAAGCGCAACATCGATGCGATGGCGGTTGGCCGGCGGGCGAGGAAGCGGAGCGGGCGCTCGCCACCCGGCCGACATCGATCGGAATCGATGGCCGGCTTCGATCGGAATCAGGGGGCCGACATCGTCCAGCCCTTATTTGACAGCGCATTTGACCTAGCGGATGCCGCACCGCCCCCCATTCAAGAGGGGGCAATTCAAACTCAATCGGTGACGCGCTGGCAAGGGGAAGCTGGTTCATGCACTGGTAGATTGCAATCTTATGATCATACTCTCAAATCAGTGGAGGTTCATCTCTGCCTATCGGGCGGCGGCTCCAACAACCGGGTTCAAGAAGAGGCCTTTCCCATTCGGGTGACGTACCGGTTGAGCGCGACCTCGTCGACGGGAAGCAAGGCGAAGTGCCTCACCACATAGTTATTGTCGTAGCCTCGCAGGACACGCCCCTCGTCGATTTCAGAGGCCACGATGTTCAGAGCTGGATTAAACCGACGCAACGACCAGCCTGTCCTGGCATGCAATTCGGAAATGCTAACTTGCGGGCGAACCTCCAAAATGATTCTTGCGAGTTCTGCCGCGTCTGCCGCAGGGTCTTGGTTCAATGCTATTGGATCGAAGGTTGCAAAGAGTTCCAACCTGTATCCCATGCGGGGAACCTTTGTCCCAATCAGCGCTTGCGCTGAAATGTAGTTGTCGACTGCCAGCTCTGCGATCGCACGTTCGAGTTCCGGCAGCGGAAGATCTGAAAATTCAGCCAAGACGATTTCGTCGTCAATCGGCTCAATAAAGCCCTTCTCGGACTTAGCAGAGAGGAAACGACCAAGGCGGAAGGCCAAAGGGCTCAATCCAAGACGCTCAGCGTCGAGCTGCTCTCGCCTGGTTCCGGCGGAACGCGAGTCGTCGTGCGATTGAGTCACGCCAGCGATCGCTTCCGGCTTAGCGGGGCGAAAAGATGGATCGCCGAGCCAGAGATCGAGCCCGTCCACCACCTTCCGTGCCAGTGTGGCGAATTCTCGGATGTCTTCGCCTACCAGATGTACCGTCTCACCGGTACGGGCATCTTCGGAGTGCTCAGCGAACTTGGCGTCTATAATGCCAAGGTTGTGTCCAATGACATGGCGCTTCTGTATGTTGAGTTCGAGGGTGGCCAGGTCGTCGACGGTCAGTGTCGCAAACGGGTCAAATCCCAATTTGGCAAACTGCTGACGGCCGCGATTGACGTTCTGAAAGTCGTTTCTAATCGCAGGTGGCTCGATCGACGGTGTCGCCGCCGTGCATCCATACAGAAAGACAGCCTTCAACGTTGCTTCGAAGCTGGTCAGGACGTCCTCATGCGCATTGCCGAGAAGTCGATAGGCGAGCTCATTGGCTTCCTCCTCTTGCGCCTCGGCCAGCGCGACCTGCGTTTCAACGAGTTCTACTTCGCGAGCGAAATGAAGTCGCACATTCGGGGCGCCACAATCGGGGCAGAACAAGCCGATGGCGTACACTCCATAGTCCCGGCCACAGTGATCGCAGACTAGCTCTCGCAGCAGATCCTTCCGATAGAAGCGAGGCGCGATACGGGGCCTGCTCTGCACGGACGTAGTGATCTTGACCAAGCTGTTGCGCGGTTGGTTACTGTTGAAAGCTCCAAACATGCGTTGCAGCTCAGCCTCAACATCGGCAACGGCGGCGTGCCCGACGATTTCTTGCGCTGCCTTTATATCGTCCGGGTGGGTAAACGCCTGGTCGTCAGCCATAATCCCACTGTACGGGCACACAGTCTGGTTTGATCGGGGTTCGAGCCGCATTCGAGCCTTCATATCCGACGTTGCGTCGATCTTCTGGACTACCTCACCCAACACGAAATGCCGCGGATGCGCTTGTTCGTTGGGCGAGTAGCGATAGACCCTCCCGTCAGGTGTCTTGGGCACTGGAATGGAGAGCTCCATCAGGCGGTTCGTGCCGCCGGTTCTGAATCTGTCGAGATTTCTGAATTTCATGTCCAATCCCTGCGGAAGTTCATTTCAGTAGGAGCGTCATTGAGCGAAGCGCGGCGAATGAGCTGATCACTTACGGCCGTAGCCCCAGGTCTCTTCCTCTTCCAACATCGCCCCATCGGTAATGCTGATCAGAGTCAGCACCTCGGCGGAACCCGGCCGAACCGATTGCTCGAGCACCTCGTAGCGCTCGGCCTCCCGCCGATCGAACCAGGCGTCGGCGCCAATTTTGCGCGGATGCGCATTGTCGGGCTTGCGGCCATACAGAACATCCATCGCGCTACTCTCCGCGTCGAGCGCGTCCTTTGGAAACCATCGCTCGGGCACGCTCGGCGAGCGCGTGAACCACTTCCGGCCAAACTGCCCATGACAGACCAGAATGGCAGGCGAATGATCTGCTTCCACAACGCGGATCGCAGTCGATGTCAAGCTAGTCACGAAGTCCTTCGAGAGATTGGCGATGGCGGCGAACGTGAGCTTGTTGATCTGCTGCGTGGCAGGCTTGAACAGATACTGTGGCATCAGCAGATCGGCCGCGTAGCGGTCGGCAACACGCTCGGTCGACATTCGGTGATCGGGTCGGTAATCGTCGACTCGACACACCAGCGACTTTCCCCGGTGGTGCTTCCAATGGCCCAGTTCGTGCGCAATCGAGAACCGCTTCCGTTGCGGAGAACTGCGAGTGTTGACCGTGACGATCGCTTTGTTGCCAACACCCACGATACGAGCGTCGCAGCCATCGAGTGGCCGGTATCTGACTCGCACACCCAAGTAGTGAGCAATCGCGTCGAGATCGATATCGTTCGGTCCCGAAACCCCGAGCTCCTGAAGCAAGCACTCCGCCGGCGTAAGCCGCATGATATTACCGTCTACTTCTTATCCGGCGGCAGCACGCCGAGCTCTTCTAGATCCTGGACCATTGAGAGGACGTCGGCGTCCGATAGCTCATTCTCGTTACGAGCAGCCAGGGTGAGCGCTGGGATCGTCCCCTTCTGTTCGAGAATGGATTGAAGGCGCCGCCGCGCTTCCTGAATGTCAAAGACGGAGCCCTTACGCTGCCCGGAACTACGCTCCGCTTGAACTGCGGCTCTGGCAGCGAGGAGGCGGCGCTTGTTCGCGTCGAGCACCGTGCGTTCAAACAAGGCACGCAAACGCGCGGCATCGGCCTGCGGATCGACGCCGTCCTCACGCGCCTCGGCCAGGATGTCGTCATCCGACGCTTCAAGGATGTCCTCGACCAGAAAAGCTGCCAACCGGTCGAGCTCCTTACGGTCGGCATTCTTGCGTCCCGTCATGGCTTCAACCCTTTCGGAAATGCTGCGTCGATCCTACGCCTAATGAGTTTGCGCTTGCTCTTGTAGGCCGTCTCGTCGAGGCGGGTGAGCTCGCGCAGCTCTTCGGTCGTCATATCCGCCATAACGCCCTCGGCCAGATCGCGTGCCGTCGGGTCGTCATCAAACAGCGCGAGAATGGCGCCACGCATCTTGGCGACGTTCTCGGCGGTGATGCTGCGCTCCTCGACGTTCGGCCGATCGTCGGCAAACTCGACCTCCTCCTCTTCACCGTCTTCGCCGCCGGTCTTGGGCAGCGGCACCAGCACGATCCGACGGCGTGCCTTGTCGATTTCGCCGTCGACGATGCTGCGCATGGCCTCGGCGAGGAACCGCACGACATCGACGTCGGCAGGGCAGGTGCGTCCGTCCTCTTCCAAGGCGCTCGTGAAGGCCATCTGGAGGAGGTCCTCTGGCTCGACCGGCCGGCCGTAAGCGAGCTTGGCCGCTACTTTGCGCAGCCGAGCCCATTGCGCGGGCGTGAGTCCGCGGATCGCATCTGCGATTTCATCACGACTGCGACGAGCGGCGATCGGGCCCGAATTCACGCGAGGTCACCCCCTGTACCTACCCTATGCGGACGTTTTGGAGGGTCGCGGACATGTAATCGCCATGTCCGCGACGGCCCCGATTTTCCGCATAGGGAGACAAGGAGGCCTTCCCCGCCTCGCTATCGAGGCCGACGGGCCCAAGGAGAGCAAAAGTGATCTACTCCATCAACTATGACTTGAAGCGCCCCGGCCAGAACTACGAGGAACTCTACAAGGCCATCAAGAATTGTGGGGGCTGGTGGCACTATTTGGGATCGACCTGGCTGGTCGACACCTCGCTCAACGCCAAGGGCATTTGGGACCGCCTGTCGCCCCATGTCGACAAGAACGACCATGTGCTGGTGATCGGCGTGACCCGCGACTACGAAGGCTGGCTGCCCAAGGATGCGTGGGAGTGGATCAAGAGCCGCCAGTCCAAGATGGCGGCATAGTCGGGTACAGCCCCTTTCTTGTTCTTGGCATATGCCGGGATGCATACGCGAGATTGGGGATTTGTGAATGTGACGATCTACGTCGAGGGCTGCTGGAATGAGCTCTTGATGAAGGCGCTGATTCTCCAAAAGTTCTCTTTTGTCTTCTCTTCCAGCGTTAGCGTCCTGTCCTTGTATTTTTCGCAGAACTGGCGAGAGAGAATGACCTTCTGATGCTTCACCAAGTCAGATTTGTGCTTGCTGCCGGTTAACGAAGCAGCCTCATCTCCGAGAACGAACTTCTTAAAGTCTCGATCACTAAAGAGATCTTCGATCGCTTTGCCGCCCTCGATTCGAAGGATTTTGTCCTTCGGTACATCAAGTTCCTCGACAAGCTTCTTATATTCCGCGTCTGACTGATCATCCCGGTCCATTACGACCACGAAGTCCAATCCCCAGCCAATCATGATTGATACCATGTGGCTAATAGACGGTGCACCGGTCATGGGGATGATCTTGATATCACTGGGTATCCTGAACGCCGTTTTGTCGCGTAGGGTGGTGAGGTAGTAGTAGTCGGAAATACCCTCCACGAGGACATTCTTTCGGCCGGTAATCGAAAAGTCTTTGCCCAGATCCTTGCCAATCGCTGCAACTATCGGTGAGAAAGCGTCAGAGAACTCGGTCTCTCCGTTGGCGCGGACCGCAGTGTCCGTGAGCTTATGGACCGTAGTCCCTCGGTGTTGAGTATTTAGCACAAGGCGAACGCGGTTGATGCGCTCAGGGTCGATCAAGTCACTGGAATGCGTACTGAAGATGACCTGGTTTCCCGCCTGAACAATCTTGTTTTTAAGGACCTTGAGAATATCCTTCTGGGCGCGCGGGTGAAGATAGGAGCCGGGCTCATCAACAAGTATCACGGCCCCAATGTCCTCTTTGTCTTGGCTCTCGGCGTTCAGGCGCAAGTAGAATGACAGAAACCAGAGAAAGCCTTTGCTCCGTTGTTCGGGATACTTCCGCAGTCGTCCATCCTTGACGAAGAAACTCAGAAACGGGCCCTTGTCGTCACGCATAAATTCCGCAACGATTTCGACGCGGTTCTTTCCATCATACTTTTGAGACCAGTATGTTAGGAAATCTCCAGTAACCGTTGCCGACCTGGAGTCGAGATAGTTGTTAAGCTTCTTAGGATCTTCGGCGTTCCCCAGGCGCTTGAGGTCAATATTCGCCAGCTTGATGAAGTCCTGTACCGCTTGATAGCCAGGTTCAGATTTGTTTTCGATGTCAGATAGATACTTCCGCTTCGGAAGTCGGCCATCGAAACTGTCGAAGTAGCTCAGATATGGACTTTGGCGCACTAACGCATTTGTCAGCTCTGCGGTCAGGTCTGACGATTCAGATGCTGCTTCTCCATCAGCAGGTTTCGGCGGCTGACTCTCTTTCGAAGCAATCTCAAGAGCTTCAAGGACCGGTTTGGTCAAAATCGAGTAGTCGTCCTTTCCGGTCTTTCTGAGCGTGACTTTCTTTGCCTTAAGTAGGGCTGCTACCACTCTCTCTGGTGGCACGTACTGGTTATCGTCCTTATCCAGCAGTTCAGAGATGTCGCCGCTATCGAGGCTGAAGGTGCACTCGATCGCAGGGTCCGCGTCATCTCGACCTTCTGGTCTTGCGTCGGAATCGATTTCCATCGAGTAGTCGAAATCGCCCAGAGCCTCCAAAATGCTAGTCTTCCCAGCTTCGTTCTGGCCTGCCAGCACGGTGATGCCTTCGAGGGAAAGCTCACATTCACCCGAATCGACAATCGACTTGTAATCGTAGATGCGGAAAGAAAGGAGTTTCATGGCGTTCTTGGAGTTACTGCGTTAGCCAGGCGGCCCATCCCAACTTTGACCACCCACCTAATGGCGTCAGTGGAACAAGCGGTTTGAGGGGCTTGAGCGGCTTTAAAGGTTTAAGCGGCTTTAGGGGCTTTAGTGGCCTCAATGGGGCGAGTGGCCGGAGTGCCCCAGAAGGACTCGATCCTTGCAACCATCCTACAGGCTTGCCTGAGCGGTCCTGGAACGACCCATCCCTTAGTGGACCAAACCAGTGCAGTGTTGCAGGCGAGAACATGTGACCGGAGTTGTGAAAGGCCACCCAGCTCAGTGAGAGGTCGAAAACGTTGTTCCCGTCGAACCAGCCAAGGAGATTGGACTTCGCATCGAATATTGGCATCATAGGTGTGATCCAGCAGACTTCACAAACTAATCTACCATGAGTGGCGCGCAATACGCCGGTTGAAAGTTCGAGAAGTTCTCTCGGGTTTCGTGCTGACGTCCTATTTGCACGAGACGCTGGGTACCAAAGGACCGCCCAATAGGGCGGTCTGCCCGTATTCCGGCGAAGCACTTGAAAGAGTGGGGCCGCCAACGCAGTTTTAGCTCATCATACCAGATGGGACACCGAAGCGCCGAGCGCCACCGAACCGGCGGCAAGTGTCTGTGAAGGTCCTGGCACGCAAACTGCGTTGATCGGTCGGGGCGAACCGACCTGACCAAGGATCGGAGCCCCTGGCTCAAGCTGAGTAGGGCATAGAAAAACCGCTCGCCGCAGATGCGACGAGCGGCAGTCAGTCACCGACACTTTGCGGTGCTGGCAGTCATGGACGACGTGCACACGGCCATGCACGATGGCAGCCAAGAGTGGCCCTTCGCGTCGCTCTCATCGAGCTGCGCTTTGGGATCAGCAGTTCGTTTGAAGTAACCGGCAAGACCGGCAACCAGCTCTTTCTTGGAAGCGAAGGCGAGTTTCGGTTGCTTCGCGAGCGCGCCGCTCTCCTTTGCCACCTTGACGAGCTCCTCCCGCACCAGCCCGCTCAAGAAGAGCTCATCTGGCGTCCAGACCTTGCGCATGTCGAGCGCGAGATCCTTAGCGAGGCTCGAGAAGAATGTCTCCTCGGGCTCCGCGGCTTCCATGCGCTCGGCGCCGAAACACAGGATCACCGACAGGGCGATCAGGGCGTCGAGCTCGGCTGCGCTCAGCGACCGGATGCCGGAAACTATTCGCGTCCAGTCGGCGCCGGCGTGGTGCAGATGCGCCCACGCTGGCGTCTCGCCGTTCATCCTGTCGCCGATCCCCAATTTGCCGAGGAGCTTGCGGCAGGTGGTATCGACGATTTCGTAGGCATTGGACGATCCGGGACGCTGGGCGAGCTCGCGCAGTGCCTCGTGCGCCCGGAGACCGATCGCTGCCGACGGACAGCCGTTGAGGAGAAGAGCCGCCGTTGCCTCCTTGGCCTTCCGCGGGTTCTCCATCAGCGCCATCTGGAGGGCCAAGGTCCGATGGGCGTTGAGGTAGCGCCAAGTGACCTTGGAGACTGCCGGACGCTCGCGGGGCTTCTTCTCCTCGCCCTTGCCCTGGGCAGCCTTCTTGTCCACCTCCTGTCGCACCAAGCCTTTGCGGACTTCGACATGGCCCGACGGGGCGAGGTGGATGATGACGCCGGAAGGCTCCTTCTTCTTGGCCTGCCGGTACTGCCACCACGACACCGCATGGTCCGTGCTGACCTCCACCCAGGCAGCATCCTTGCGGTGCTGCTCGGCCAGGGCGTCCACAGCCTCGCGCTGCAGCGTCATGAACTGCTCGCAGTCGTCGAAGTAGGTGGCTTCCTTCTCGCCGAAGAGGTCCCGGGTGTAGGTGCCCTGGTACTTCTCGAGCGGGAAAAGCGCGATCGCGGCTGACGGCTTCTCGTCCAGGAGCACCGAGCGCAGATACCGGGCATCGAAGCCGGGATTGCGCTTGAGGTCCTTGAGCCAGAGCTTCTGCTTGTCCGGCGTGGCGAGCGTGAGCACCTCGGCGACCGACAGCGAGACCAGCTTGGTCCTGACCGCTTCCTTGACCTCTGGCGTGAGGTCCGCGAGCGCCACGCGACGCTTGATCATCGGCACGGAGACGCCGGTTTCGGCCGACACGTCATCGATCTTGGTGCCCTTGCCGAGGAGCCGGACGAACGCTTCCGCTTCGTCGATCGGATCGAGCTGTTCGCGCTGGACGTTCTCGACCGTGGCGATGCGCGACAGGTCTTCGGCCGACGCTTTTTTGTCGAAGCGGATCGGCACCTTGTAGGAGGCCGCGATCTCCCCCTTCTTGTTGAGGTACGCGAGCGCGAGGTACCGACGCTTGCCGGCCACCACGCGGTACTTGTTCCTGCCCTCGGGTTGGACCGTCAGGTTGTGGATGACTCCGTCCTTCTTGATGCTCTGGGCGAGGCCCTCGATCGCCTTCTTGTCGAAGGCACGGCGGGGATTGTCCTTGGGCGCGAGGAGCGCCGAAAACGGTACGCTGGTGATCACGTCGATCTCCTTGAGAGAGGACGCAGGCGACGGCGCGGCGCTCCGAGAAGCGTCGCGAATCGCATGCATCTTGTGTGGAAGAACCCGCATTGCGGGGGCCTCAAAGAACTGAGAACCGCCATCCAGCGTATCGGCGAGGCGCGGGCGCCCAAGGCGGCACGATTTTCACTGGCGGCAAATGGCGAACGCCGTTTGGCACCATCGCAAATCCGCCCGTCTCGCCGCGGGCGCCGGCGCACGTACGCTCACGGCATGGCGAACGACATCACGTACATCGGCCAGGTGAACTACCACCGTGACCGTCGCCGGTTCGGCATCCGCCGGGACGACCGGCTCATGCACATTCACATCATCGGCAAGACGGGGGTCGGCAAGAGCACGCTCCTTCGCCATATGGCCTTGCAGGACTACGCCGGCGGCGAGGGATTCGCCCTCATCGACCCGCACGGCGATCTCGTGGAGGAGCTGCATCAGGAAGGGCGAAGGCTCGGCCTTCACGAAGCCATCTACCTGGACGCGGCCGATCCCGAACAACCCTACGGATACAATCCGCTGCGGCAGGTGCGGCCGGAGTTCATCCCCCTGGCCGCTTCCGGCCTCCTGGAGGTCCTCAAGAAGATGTGGGCGGACGCCTGGGGCGTGCGCATGGAGCACATCCTGCGCAACTGCCTTTACGCGCTGCTCGAGCAGCCGGACGCCACCCTGTCCGATATCGGCCGGCTCCTCAACGACCGGTCCTATCGAAAGCAGATCGCGAGCTCGCTCGCGAACGAGGCGGTGCGTCGTTTCTGGACCAGCGAGTTCGACCGATATTCGTTCGGCTATCGGGCGGACGGCGCCGCCGCGATCCAGAACAAGGTCGGGGCGTTCCTCGCCGACCCGCTGATCCGCCGCATCCTGACGGAGCCGAAAGAGCCCATTTCCCTGCGTCGCATCATGGACGAGGGCAAGGTGCTGCTTGTCAATTTAAGCAAGGGGCGGATCGGCGAAGACAGCGCGGCGCTCCTGGGTGGGCTACTGGTCACCACCATCGGCCTCGCTGCGTTTAGCCGTGCCGATTCCGAGCCCGCAGATCGTCGCGACTTCTTCGTCTATCTCGACGAGTTTCAGACCTGGACCACCCTGGCCGTCGCCAACATGCTCTCAGAGCTGCGCAAGTACCGGGTGGGGCTCACGCTCGCGCACCAGTACCTGCATCAGCTCGACCCCGACATCCGGCATGCCGTCCTGGGCAACGCCGCTACGCTCATCGTATTCCGAGTAGGGGCAGAGGATGCGTCCTATGTCGGCCGCGAGTTGCTCGGTGCCGTCGACGAGCGGGATCTCCAAAGTTTGGAGAATCGCCACATGTTCGTCCGGTTGCTCGTCAATGGAGAGCCGTGCAAACCCTTCAGTGCCGTGACGTCGAGCCGGGCCGGACCACGCGGCGGGGAGTCTTCTTGGTGAAAGCTACACAGGCGTGCAGCGCAACCCTTGCCAGCGCCGCGCGCTTGGGATTCGCCCCATACCTTTGCAGCGACCACATGTCCCGCCATCCGATTTTCCGGTACCTCGGCAGCGCGGACACATTTCAAGCTCAACCTTGCCTTCGCGCCCGCTCGGCAGCTTTTCGATCCCCATATGCAGTCTTCCCTAGACTGCGCCAACATTGCGCGTTTAGGCCGTTGAAGGCAACACGGGTTGTAGAACGGCCGCGCGCCACAATGCGTTGTGACCGGGGGTACTTGGGAGTGCTCAACACCGGCTGGTCGAAGGCGCTGGATAGGGGGCTGTGCCACCCATCCCGTTGGGAGTAGCATTCGGGCCATGAAGTTGAGGATCGAAGACCTTCGGCAAATTGTCGATGCCGCGCGGGCAACGGGCGGCGCGGAAGCGGGCATCGCTGCCCAGGTCTTCGTTGATCTCTTGATTTCGGCCGAGTTCACCGGTGCGGCGCCGTCAGCAGATAAGTTCTCGCACTTGTTACAGAGCAGGCTTGAGAGACATCGCGCCCTCCTGGCGCCCGCGAGTACCGCGATCCACTAGAAAAGCTCGACGGGCGCCTGCCCGTCGGAGCGTAGAGCAACTGAACGAACTCATCTGTGATCGAGCGTGCCAGAGTAGAGATCGCCTCGAAGGGTCAACGTTGCAGATAGCGAGTTGCTGCCGCGCATTCGAAACTCGAACGGACCGGCCGTGAGAGAGCCGTCCCGGAAGCCCAAAGAGACTTGAGGCCGGCAATTTGCCGTCCTGTCGCTGATGCTCCACTATCGCGGACATTGACGATCTCTGCTGTCGATGCAGCAGACAAGAGTGGGGGCCGGGTGCGAATCTTCAGGTGCCTGTTACCACTTGCCCTCCTGGCGATCACGGGTCCGGCGGGTGCCGAGTCACCACTCCTGGGCACTGCATCAGTAGTCGACGGAGACACGCTGGAGATTCGATCGCAAAGGGTCAGATTGCATGGCATCGATGCGCCCGAAAGCCGGCAATTGTGTACTCGTCAGGATGGGACGCGGTGGCGCTGTGGTCAGCAAGCTGCGCTGGCTCTGGCCGATAGGATTGGAACGGCCACCGTCCGCTGTGAAGGTAACTCGCGGGACCGATATGGTCGGCTGATCGCGGTTTGCTACAAGAACAAGGAGGATCTTAATCGCTGGATGGTGGCCAATGGCTGGGCAGTAGCCTACCGACGGTATTCTCTAGCCTATGCTCCCGACGAAGATCGAGCGCGTGCTGCTCGGAACGGCATTTGGTCGTCTACGTTCGACATGCCGTGGGATTGGCGAGCCGGTGTGAAGCGCCAGTAGGAGTGCCACCCGCGTGACTGCTAGGTAACGACCGCAAAACCACCGGCCGATCTCCCGAGAGGCAAAGTGCCGTGAAGGATAGTCGACCTTTCTGCATTTCGACCACCCGTACCCACGGCATATTTTTCCCGTGATGATCTGGGGCAGCAACCGCCAGAAATTCGGAACACCGGAGCAAACGCTTCCTTGCAAGCGCGTATGTACTGCCGGCACCATCCGCGACCATCGCGGCAAGTCCGAGATTGTCGCTACTGGCCCTCGCCAGTTGAAGTCACCGTAGCTGAGGAAGACTGACTGCTGCGCGGGAGGACTGCAACCGTAACGTGCTAGAGCAAGCGTTGCGTTTGGCGCCATTCTGGGCAACATTACGAGCGGGGGCGCGCGACAGCGGATGCGCTGATCTGGGGGCTTGTTTAGATGTCGGGTAGTGTGAAACCGTGAGCGTGTTCGATCGCGTTCGCGCGCTTCTTCGTCCTGAAGTGGATCGCACGTATGCGGCAGACATCAAGCCGCTTATGGACTTCTCGACCGTCGACCTCGAGAAGATTCGCACCGATCTTGCGATCGTTAGGCGTGGTGCCGAACGTGGAGCGCAGAACGAGCCGCCCAGCAACGCAAGTGGCCTCGATGAGGTAGAACTTGAGATCGTGAACGCGGTCTCATCGCTTCGAAATGAAGGATTTGAGAACTATCACAAGCAAACGTCGGCATACGATGGGCGCCTAGCACGGCTCGACCTCAGAACCATAGTGCCTCAGATAAAAACTATGCTGCACGATGCCGAGGCCGACTTCGGTGCCGCAGTTACGACAGACACGAACTACGTCTTCGCGAAGAAGGACGAGGTTACCGAGGCCCAGGCCGCATACGACTCGTTTCGCGGCCGGCACAGGTTGGATCGCCTTCCCGAACTCGAAAAGAACCCAATCCTGGCCTTCGGTATCTTGCTTGTGATCTTCTTGGCGGAAACGGTCGCCAACTCAGGATTCTTCAGTGCAACTCACCCCGGGGGCTGGTTGGGGGCCGTTTTCGAAGCAGCTGCCATCTCAGTCATCAACCTCGCTATCGGCTTCATCTTGGGAATCTTCGCGTTGCGTTACATTCGGTTGCCGTCGTTTCTATGGCGGCTACCAATGGGCATTCTGACGGTCTTTCTCGTCGGCTTCGCGATCATCTTCAATGTTTTCGCCGCTCATTATCGCGACGCGTTCGCCTTGGTGCCCCCTGAAGCGGATAACTTCATGCTTGAGGCATCGCGACTGGCACTTTCGAAGCTCATCTCGGCGAAGTACGCGCTCGTTGGCTTTCAGTCTTACTTGATGGTGTTGGTCGGCCTGCTGGTTGTGACCTACGCTTCATACAAAGGGCTTGCGTGGCTGGATCCGTACCCTGGATATGGGGCCGTATATCGCAGGCATCTTTTCCGGCGCAACGAATACCTTCGCTTGATCGATGAGCTGGTCCGAAATCTGCAGGACCGGAAGGACCAGGCAATAGCGGAGCTCCGCGAGTCGATTGCCGACATTCGTCGGCGTGACGAAGAGTACGGTGTGGTCATTTCAGAGCGGAGCCGGCTCACGCATCGCTTCAATTCCTACCAAGACAGCTTGGAGAGAGGCGCGGAGGCCCTGCTTGCGGGGTATCGCGGAGCCAATCGCAAGGCCCGGACCGAGCCGCAACCTCAAACCTTTGGCCAGCCGTGGAGGGCCGGCTGGTCTCGCGAGGTAGTGCTTGGGGATACGAGCAAGGAGGAGCGTCGGACAGCTGTGGAGGAACTGTTGTCGGCGATTGCCGTGTCGCAGACCAAGCTGCTTGAAGCCTTCAATGGTGCTTTGAAGGAATACGAAAAGCTCAGAGACTTTGGTGCGGGGGCAAGACCAAGTGCCAGCGCGGCGAACTAACCGCGGCGCCGCGCGACGCGCCGCGGCACCGCTTAGCCTCTATGGAGGATGGACGACACCTGTTGGCGTGGCGCTCATCGGCGTCGCCATTGCGGTTGTTGCCGCCCTCTTCTGGCTGTCTTCAAGTGAGAAGGCCGACAGAATTGAGCTAAACGTCGCCGATCTATGCCCGAAGGATTCAAGAAGGAGCCCGCCAGCGGTGTATGTCGTGCTCGTCGACCAAACGGACCCGCTCGAGCAGCTCGCCCGGACTGCGGTCGCAAATGAAGTTCTTTCGCGCCTGCGAGCGGAGCTCGAAGAGGCCAGCGACACCCCGAGCAACCGTCATGCCAGAGTTGAAGTTTGGACCTTTACGGCGGGCAATGCGGTTAGCCCGGACACCTATCGGGTCGCCAACGTGCCGCTGTCGCTTTCACAAGCACTCAGCATGTGTAACCCGGGCGCCCCGGCGAAGTGGGATCATCTGTACCGAAACGTCGATGTAGTGCGACGGCAGCATGATCGCTTTTATCAATCACTGAGGCAGATCATCGACCAAAGCCTGACATTCAAGGAAGCACCGCGATCGCCAATCATCGAAGCGTTGTATGGTATTGGGGCGAAGGTGTTCTCGGCGCCGGAGTGGGGCGATAGCAGCAAACGACTCATTCTGATCTCTGACCTGGTGCAAGGCACACAGACCGCCGATTTCTTTCGGCCGGGCTACAAGCCAGATTTCAAGTCGTGGCGCAGCACCATCGCCGGCAGGCAGACCCTGCCCGATCTCGCCAAAGTAGGGGTCACTGCAATCGTGATCCCAGGTTCCCGTCCGGATCTTCAGAACAATAGCTTGATTGGTTTCTGGACAGATTTTCTAGATGCGACGGGGGCCAAGATTATGGCTCTCAAGAAGCTGTAGGGTCTGCGATGAGCGAAACGACTTTCGATCGAGGGGTCGCGCTACGTGAGCGGTGGCGGCTCTTTCTCGATCGAGGAATTCTAGCGATCTTTCTGGTCGTCGGCAGCCTATGCATCATTGCCCTGAAGCTGTCGTCTCTGCACTTGCTGATACGCATCGGCATTCCAGTGTCGATCATCCTTGTCTACGCAGCGCTCACCTTGTCGCGTACCCGATTCCGCCTTCGTTACGATCAGACCGGCGACAACTGCTACTACATGGGTTTCATCTTCACGCTGGTCTCGTTAGGCGTTGCGCTCTATCAGATACAGCCGGACGTCGGTGCCGAAGCCTATGGCATCGCAGTGGTCAAGGACTTTGGGCTTGCGCTCAGTACTACGATCGTTGGGATCATCTGTCGTGTCGCCCTAACGCAGCTTCGTGAGGACCCTCACGATATCGAGGAGGCGACCCGCCGCGAGCTCATCGAGTATTCGCGTGCGTTGAGCGGCCAGGTGCGCGCTTCGGTGAGCATGATGGCGGAAGTGCGACAAGAGACAGAAGACCGTCTCAAGAACTACGTGTTCGAGATGTCGCAGGTTGTGAAAGAGCATGAGAGCAGAGCGGTAGAACTGAAGGGCGCAACACAGAAGCTGTCTGATAGTGTCAAGACACTGGCAGCAGACTTGACGTCCACCGAAATCCCCACCGGTAAGCTTCGTGACGCAACTTCGGGCACCCTGGCTGCCATCGCTTTGCTGACCGAAACGCTCAATCGGGCCAATTCAGCATTGGGCCAGATCGAGGGCGCGGCGTCGAAGGTGACCGCGAGTTACGACAAAAACTCTACCGCCGGCCTTGATGTCGCGGCTCATCAGGCAAAGGTTGCGGAAAGCATGGCGGCCGGCGAAGTGGCCATTCGGCAACTTTCGGAGGCAACCCGACTTCTTAATGGCGCTTTGCAGATGGCTTCATCCGGCGCCCGGGCCTACACGGCGATGGCTGACGAGGTCCGAGGCGTTACAGATGCGCTGCGAACAGCTACCCGCAGTATTGCGAGCTCGAGTTCGCGCCTTGAGGCAGCGGAGGCTACGCTGGCAGCCCAGCTTGAAGTGACGGAGAAGGCAGCAAAGCACCTCGGTCAGCAGATCGAGAGCATGATTGCAGCTCAATCAAGGCTTGGAGCTGCGGCGTCAACTCAAACAACTGCCCCGGCGCAGTGAGCCGCGGGTGCACTGATGTCTATCCGAAACGATGGCCAAGCTTATAGAAGAGGTGTGGTCTTCGGGTTCACGGTCGCGGAGATCATTCTGCTGCTCGTGTTCTGTCTTTTGCTCCTGTTCATGCCCATGTTGTTGGCACACGGCTCAAAGCAGGGGCCAGCAGCGGTCGGCGGTGCTCTGAAGGCACGCCCCGAGAACCCTGGCTCCGCTCAGTCGCCGGCCAGTCGTAGACAGCAGGCGCCACCGACGCCGGCGAAGGAGCCGTTGCCGGAAGACTGGAAAGAGTTGGTGCCGGATGGGGCTGGTAGCGAGCGCGAGGCGGGGCCAAATGGTGCGCAGGAATCGCAACTGCGACCGCCGACCTCGAGGCCGGTTCCCGGGCTGACGGTCGACGCCGTCTGCAAGAAGCTGGGCATTCCGCCCAACAAATGCACCGTGGCTAACGCCGACGTCCAGTTGCGCAATGCCGGTCAGCACAACTGGCCACCGATAATTCGGCTTAAGGAGGCAGATGGGTACTACTTCGTCACGGGCAGTGCCCAGCCGTCGCCAGAGTTCACGAGAAAGGTTCGCGAATCTGTCGTGCGGCAGATCATCGAATACGCGACCCAGTTTCAGACCGATGTCATCGAGGTGGTGGGTCACACGGACCAGCAGGAGATCAGGGGCTTGAGCTCAAATCTCGACGTAACCGCTTTTGACATACTGCTGAAGGGTGGACCGGCAGCAAACATGGCCGCCGCTGACAACGCCGGCCTCGGGTTTGCTCGAGCGGCGGCTATTGTCCAGATCCTCGGACAATCCGACGAGCTGAAGAAAAGACGCATGATCATCTTGCCGCTGTCAGCGGCCCAGGTCGTGGATACCGACGGCAAGCTAGCTGATGGTTCAAACTCCGGCGACGTCAAGGAACGCAGGAGGATCGAGATCCGCCTGCGCCAGAGTGAGCCAGGGTCGCCGCGCTAGGTTCACCGCTTGGGCCAGCTCAAAACACCTAACCGCTCCTCAACGTAGGCGCGATCGGCAATGGCGAAGGACACCGGCACTTGCGTGCCGGCGTTTTGCTCTCACCGTTAACGTGGGGTCCGACGGCGTAGCTTGTGCGTCGCCTTGCCCATGCGCCTAGCGTTGTGCGGCGCGGCGTCGAGATCGGCGGCGCCGGATCCCTGACGCCACTCACCACTAGCGATTGATTTCTTCTCTATCCACAGATTCCCGCGTGGATTGTGCTTGACACGTTGCGGGGGGGGGGGGGGGGGCTGTTGGTAAGCATGGGACAGGTGCGCCATGCGAAGAAGCGCCAAGAACAGCGAGAGGAACGGCTCTCCAACAGTGCTACGAGCACCGCGCGATGGATTGCAACTTATACGGGTGTATGGTATAATTAACTGCGGAAGCTTGTCACCCCGCGGTGACGGCGTTCCTTCTCATCCCACAATCAGGAGAAATCGAATGTTCGCCAGAATCCTGGCGGCGATCGTCGCTGCCTTGGGGCTTGCCGTCGCGTCCGCGGCGCACGCCCAGCAGACGGCGGCAACGCCGGTGAGCGATGCGCAGCTCCGCGAAGCGTGCCTGGGCTGGTTCGCCGACAAGACCTACGTCGGCAAGCTCGTCAACGCCAGTCCCTCCAACAAGCACGGACGCGAGATAACCTTCTCGACGACGACGCAGGGCATGCTGAGGCAGACCGACGCCGGGGCACGTTGCGTCGTCACAGTCAGAGCGCAAAACGATGCTCGCGACAGGCCGATCATTCGCGAGTTCCTCTTCGACGGAGCGAGCGCCAAATGGGTCTGGGCAACGGACAACCGCAACTGGCGCACGTTCACGCCCGAAGGGACGTGTCTCCGGTACGAGGGCGAGATCATCCTCGGCGAGGCGGCCTACGGAACACCCACGAAGGGACTCCTGGTCTACGACGCCAATGAGACGAAGGAGCTCTTCTGCCCCAAGCCCTGACAAGTATCGGGGCGAATGAGGGAGGGCGCGGCATACTGCAGCCGCGCCCTTTTTGTTTGCTCAGTAGTCACATCCGTCGCTGTCTCCTCCGCAGCTAGCGCTGCAACAGCAGCCATCGCAGCCGGCGCCGCCAGGGCCGGGGCCGCAACAGGAGCCCGTGAGGGGAGGATCAATAGGAAATCCGCCCACGGGAGGCACTTCGGCCTGCGCGATTGAAAACATGGCGTGCTCGCGATGCGCGGGATGGTCCGCGGCGACAGGCAACGCAGCGATCCCGATCGAGCCGAGGATCGAGAACAGGATCTTGGTACCGCGACCGCGCCTTTTCATATTTGTCGGTATTGTACCACCGCGGCGGAGATCTCCCGCGCGAGCGCGGGAGAGGAGGATGCCATGAAGAACAGCGCCGGCCGAAGGCGGCCGCTCCTGCTCGTGGCGTCCGTGGCCCCCATGATCTGCGCGATCGCCGGCCGGTTGGGGGCTTTCGTGGCGAGGCCTGCCAGCTCGGCGGCGATCGTCGCGGTGATGCTCGCATCCTCCGGCTGGGCATGCGCGGCCAGGTGCCGGGCATAGGCGAGCCGTATCGAGAAGCGGACCTGCTCCAGAATCGCTTCGCCCGCGCTCGCGGCGTCGGCATAGCCGGCCGCCTCCAAATAGAAGGCGCGCAGCGCTCGCTCGTCGAGGGAGCCCAGTCCGTTGTCGAACAGCTCGACGGCATAGGTCGCGGCGAACATGTATCCCAACGCCAGCCGCGTCCTGTCCCACTCGCTTCCGTCCCGCGCCGCGCGCAGCATCGCGACGCCCTTGTCGAAGTACTCGGCCGCCTTCTGCCCATACTCGGAACGGAAGCGGGCAAGGGCACCCGTCATGTACGGGTACTTGCGGGCGTAGAACTCACCCGCCAGCAGGTACGAAAGGAAGTTCGGGTGCGAGGTGGCGATGGCCTCGTGGGCCTTGGCGATCGCGATGTCCGCGTTGATGCTCTCGTCTTGCTGAAGCTGCTGGTACGACCCAGCCCATGGCGAGCGCGCGAAGACCTGCCTGGTGAATGACGCGTCGCCGCGGGCGCTCAGGAACATGAGGAGGTGGACCGAGGCGGAGGCGCGCGTCTGCTCCGAGAGGCCGGGCCGGCCGATGAGGTCGAGGTAGCGGTCGGCGGCCTGCTGCGGATCGTTCGCCTCGAGGCTTCCCGCCAGCAGCAGCTGGTACCCCGCCCGGTCCTCGGGCGCACGGGCCCCGTCGACGGCCGCCGTGAAGTCGCGTTGTGCCGCGGCGTAGTCTCCGCGATACAGGGCGTTCAATCCGGCGTCGGCGTCACTCTTGAGCTTGGCATCCTGCCAAGCATCCCAGGCCCAGTAGCCGAAGCCCGCGCAGGCGGCGATCGCGACGATCGCGAATACGATAAGCGAGGCTCTTGCGCGTGCGCCCACCATGTATGCTCAACGATACCATGCGGTCAGCGGGTCGAGGCCTTGCAGAGCGCGGTGCTGTAGATAACGGATCCGGTGATGTCGTCGAGACGGCAGTTCTGGCTGGCTCAAACAGCGGATCGACGCCAGAGGCGTGCCCACTGACACTTCCCGTTGGCAAGTGTCGTCACGAGGTGGCGCACTCATTGACGCACTATCGTACGAATATAATTGCGTCCCCGACTAGGCGTGGGATCGCGGGTTCGATCGACAAAGTTTCAGAGCATCTGAATAGCTGCACCGCTGTCTAACCAGCAGTCAAGTTGCAAGGCGGCATCCCACGTACTAGACCCGAAGCCAACCGCAACTGGGGGGTGTTCTGCTCATGGCGAAGGCGCATCCGGTAGACGTTCATGTGGGCGTGCGTGTACGCCAGCGGCGCACGCTCCTGGGCATGTCTCAATCCGGGCTTGGCAACAGCGTCGGACTTACCTTCCAGCAGATCCAGAAGTACGAGCGCGGTTCGAACCGCATCGGCTCGAGCCGCCTGTTCGAGTTTGCCAAGGTGCTCGACGTGCCGGTCTCCTATTTCTTCGACGAGATGCCGTCGAATGCACTGGCTGGCAGGCCGATGTCGGGCCGGGGGCGCAAGGGCGACTTCGGCGAGGCGGGCACGCCGTTCGAGCAGGAGAAGGATCCGCTGATCAAGCGAGAGACTCTCGAGCTGGTGCGCGCCTACTACAAGATCCGCGAGTCGCGGGTGCGCAAGCGCATCTTCGAGATGGTCAAGGCGGTTGGCGCGGCGAGCCATGCCGAGGTGTTGCAGGCCGCGAAAAGGCACACGCGACGGCGCATTGAGAAGTAGGCGGGAGGCGTGGAACGCAGTCTTTCAGCGGTGCGGGGTCCTGTGCCGACGCAGGGTGTGTCGGGTTACCTTTTTGCCGGGCGTGCCCATTACTCTGAAATCACTCCGGAAACGCGCCTACGAGGAACATCCGCAGACCCTCGGCCAGCATGAAGAGGCGCCGATAACCGGGCGTCCTGCAGGGGGAGGCGGCCGAAGCATGGAGGTTCGGGCGTTCTCCAGCCCATCGGGCGACCTATGGGAAATCTCGGCATTTGCCAACTTCAACGTACCCGTACGCTCGAATGCCCTGTCGTATCGCCGCTTCCCCATCGAGCGTCGTCAATCCCTTCCGCCGTCGCGGCCCGCAACTCAATGTCCATTGCGCGGCGGTTGCAGGATTCCGCTGTAATCTACTTACAAGCGCATGTAGGATAACTCATCTTGCTACCGTAGCGGTCGGGGCAGAGGCCGCGGTAGCCGAGGGGGGTTAATGAGCCGTCTTACCTGGCGCGCGGCGTGCGTTGTTGTGGCCGGTATGCTTGCCGCGACGCTGCAGGCGTGTGGCGGGGTTGACATCGAGCAGGCCAAGCAGCTTGCCAATGCCGGCGTCGCCGCGTCCGACCGCATGCATATCGAAGCTAGGCAGACAGCGACACGCATGGCGTCCTGGCGGGAAGGGCGGGTGTTCTTCGCCGTCCTCGTCGACGGCAACCGCGACCTCGTCATGAAGTCGGACGGGTCGGACATCGCTCAGTTGGCGAAGTTGCTCAAGAAGCGAGCCGACGCGATCGGGGCGCTCTCCTCGGCCTACAAGTCGTTCCAGGAGCTGGCCGTGTACGACGCTGCCGGGAACACCCAGGCCGCGGCGGCGGCGTTCTTCGCCCAGACCAACGAATTTCTCAAGACCGCGCAGGAACTCCCCGGAGACGCGGGGTCCTTGGCGAAGGGCATCAGCCCGCTTGATCCGCAGGTCACCGAGGGGCTCTCCCTCGCCTTCGGCGTGATCGCCCGAGAGGTGCAGCGGGCCAAGCTCGCCAAGGCCAGCGTGGCGCTGCGGACGGGCGTCGAGAAGCTTGCCGAGGTCTTGAAGGCTGAGCGCATCTATGCAGTCTCCATCCGCCAATCCATTGCCGACGACCGCCACGCGCTGCGCACCATGGCGCGGCGGCGCGGGATCGGGAGCTACGAGCAGCCGACGAAGGAACTCCTCTCAGAATTCGACATCGTCGCCGTCAAGGATCTCGATCCGGCCGTCCTGCGCTCCCCGCAGGCCAAGGCCGCGGTGGAGCGCATTCTCAACGATCGGTACGACGCCGAGCGCGCCACCATCGGGCCGACCTACGATGCGCTCCTGAAGCTCCTCGATTCAATGGTCGAGCAGCACAAGCAACTCGAAGCCGGGCGACGCATCTCTCTTGCGAGCATCATTGCCTTGGCCAGCGAACTCGAGGGCTACTACCAGCGTGTCCACGGGGCGAGCGCCAAGAGCGGTTCGTGAGTCTACGAAGATTCTAAGGGGGAGACTCGGGCAATGACGCCACAAGAGCGGTTGGACGAGATGCTTGAGAACAAGCGGAACGCGCAGAAGGCGTTCATGGACCGGGCCGATGGCGCCGCTCCAGCCGAGAAGGATCGGCTGCGGGTCAACTGGGAGACAGCCGAGCAGAATCTCGTTGCCGCTCAGACAAACGGTCTCACGAAGACGTCCGCCGAACTCGACGACGCCGTCGGCAAGCTGGCAACCGCAAACACAGAGGCGAAGGCAGCCCTTGCCGCAGTCATGCAAATCAGCGAGCTACTGAAGAAGCTCGAGAAGGCAACCACGCTTGCGGGCAAGGTCTTGCTGGCGGCCGTTTGATGGGGCTGCGCCATCGCCAAGCATCGGTGATGGACCCCCGCGGAAGGACCGAATGGTGATCCAGGAAAACGCGAAGAGGTTTCTACGCAGCGCTCGCACGATCGCACGTCCCTTTGGGGACAAACGATGATCGAGCGGTTGACCTACCTCTGCGGAATCGCAGTGGCCGTCATCAGTTGGGCGATCGGACAGCTCGTCGCCGACCTGACGGCGGTGCCGGTCGTCTATACGGCGACGGAGGCCGTCTCCGCTCCGCCGGGCACGAAATTCGAGATGCGCAACCTGTCTCGTTCGAAACGAATTGGGGAATTGACGATCAACTTTCTCGCACCGACCGGCTGCGTGACCCAAGCTCGGCCCGGCGGCACCGAATGGACCCTTGAGGCCCCGAGCGAACTCACCGGCGTAACCGTCGGCTCGCTCATGCCGGGGAGCGTGTTCTTTGTGAACGTTACGCACGCCGGCTCGTGCAAGGTCAGGTTCGGCATCGGCTTCAAAGAAAACACGCCAGTACGTGTCATCGGAGGGGGCATCGAGAGTTTCTTGCTGTTCAACTGGCTGACGTTGATCGTCGCCTTGGTGCTTGGCGCCGCAGTCGTATTTGGGCTCGCTCTCGCGAAGGCCTATCAACTGTCGCGGCCGACGGCGCCGGCGAAGTGAACCGCATGATGGTGCAGGTTATGGCTCGTTACTCGGAGGCACTATGATGACGCGCAAACTGGCCGGCGCGTGCGCCGCTTTCGTCGCATGTCTAGTGGGATGGCCATCGGATGGATCGGCGCAGACGACGAACGTTGTCGAAGTTCGCGTCGTTGTTAAGGACCGCTCCTCGAACACGCTCGTGAATGCAGCCATCTACTCCCGCAGCAATTGTCCCATGTACGACCCCAGCAAGTGCTACGCGGCGGGAGTGCACAGGGTGCAGCGGTCGCCTTCAAAAGTAAGCTGCCCCCAAGGAGCGGAAATCTACGCCCGGATCTCGACGCCCGGGTACTATCGTCAGTCGAGCGCCGGGAACTGTTTCTCGGACGACGGGCCGATCGAGTTGTTTGTAGCTCGATATGATGCGACGGACTGGCTGACTCTAGCGGCCAACGGCCTGAACAAGGAGGGGAAGCCTAACGAGGCGACCGTGCTCCTTGCGGAGGCCTACCAGCGAAACCAGTCCCAGGATACGTTCGAGGAGACACTGAAGTCTGCGGCGAAGGCGCTGGGGATCGATCCCAAGAAGGCCCTGATTCGCGATGAGCTGCAGAAGCGCAATGTGGCTTCGACCGAGCTTGTTGATGCGATCAAGAAGTTTCAGAAAGAGCAAGGCATCCTCGTTGACGGTGTACTGGGCCCCCAAACCATGAAGAAGTTGGCTGGCGACCGGCCGTTGCGCGACGTCATCTTCGAGTTCGCCGTGCAGCCTCCGACAAAGGCTGCGGACGTGAAGAGCTGACAAGGGGCGGTGCTGCAGATGACGGATTCGGTGACGCGGTCGAGGTGGTGGTGCTGGGCTGGCTCAAACAGCGGATCGATGCCAGAGGGGTGCCCACCGACATTTCCCGTTAGGGAGGCGAGCGGGGTGTCTAGGCCGCTCGTTTCACCCTTATCCCCGGCAATCTATTGATATAATTCAGGATTCTGATACTAGTTTCAGTAGAGGCCGTGGATATTTTGTCCCGCACATGAAGGAGGTCGAAAATGATTGAAGCCACCGGGGAGGCGTAACTTGCATCTCGGATGCTATCATTAGTAGAATCGACGGGCCGCCTTTGTTGGCGGCCCTTCTAATTCGGCCAAGCCTATGAACTCGCTCAGAATACTAACGGGCTTTATCTTGGTTGTGCTGCTCGTTTGGGCATTGGAACAATGGGTAACACTCTCCAACTCCGCAGCTCTCGCCCCAGCACTGTCTAAGCACTGGGTGCACGTCGCGGTCATTGGAGTGTGGGTGGGTGCAATTGGCGCGGTGCTAGTGGGGTTGGTGTTTCTTCGCATACACAGTACCAAAGCTGCAAATACCCACGTAGAGAATTACGTCACCGCGGTCTTATTCACAATCCTCGTTGGCATTCTCTTACTTGACTACACCAAAGAAGCCGGTCCAATCGGACAAGCCACCATTTATGCGGCGATGATGGCGACCATCGGCTGGCTAACCTCCGCGTTCCTCAGCGTGCGAAACCAGATTGAGCAGAATAGAATCCTCCGGGACTTGAGCCGCAAGCAGCACACACTCAACGTCTTGTTGCAAATGCGAGAAAGTGCGGAGTTCAACAAACATCGGTATGCATATGCGAAAGCCTTCCCGAGAAACTCCTCAATCGCGCCGGATCATCTTTACCATTTAAAGCAGGAAGCAGAGAACAACGGGCAGAATTCGTTTGATGATCCTCATCCGTATGACGCGCTCCGGTACCTGGCCAACTATTTCGAGTTTCTCGCAGTCGCTCTGCGCGCCAATGACCTTGACGAATCTCTGCTGAAGAAGTCCCTCCGCGGCGTAATGGTCAACTTCCACTCACGGGCGAACGCTTTCATAAAGCTTAACCAAGAAGAGGAGCAGCGCGCCTACGAGCATTTTTGCCACGTCGTCGAACAATGGAGGAATGACAAATCAATAGAGTTCAGTACGTAGTCGTGACTAATGTGAGCTTGCGCTGGTCGACGCGTAGAGCACCCGTTGTCCTTGGATATCCTTGCACGTACGCCGTCTCGACTGCCTGTGCGCCAATGTACGCGCGGGAACCTGACCCTTGGGCGTACCCCTCCCATAAACGCTCGACGATACCATGCGGTCAGCGTGTCGAGGCCTTGCTGAGCGCAGCGCTGTAGATGACGGATTCGGTGGTGCCGTCGAGATCGAGCAGGGCTTCCATGGCGGGGTCGTTCGTGCCGCCGAGCATGGTGACGCCGATCCCCCGCGCCGCGCCGACGAGCGACAGGTTCTGCCCGATGTGCCCCGCCTCGACCAGCACGTAGCGGTAGCCGCGCTCGCCGTACTTGTCCTGCGTGCGGTCGAAGATTGCGGTCATGACGACCACCGCCGAGCTGCGCGCGATCCAGTCGTACCGGAACAGGTCTTTCGCGTCGTCGAGCACCTCGCCGCCGAAGACGGCCTCGAGGACGTGCTCGCGCACGCGATAGTGATAGACGCCGCGCGCAAGCTCGCCGCCGGCGAGGTTGAGCAGGTACAGCTCGATGGGATAGCGGGCGCCACCCGACGGGTGCGCGCGACGGGAGGGCCGTGCCTCGCCCTCGCGCGGCGCCTTCCCGCCCACGATCCCGCCGCTCCACAGGAGAAGGCCGCCGATGTCGTCGAGGGAGAGCGCCGCGCCGTCGGCATGACGGCTCGCGCGCTGGCGGATGGCGTCGGACAGGCTGCAGGCGATGTCGGGACGCGGCAGCTCGACGACCTCGCATCTCAGATAGACCTTGTAGTGGATCGTCGACGCGGCCTGCGCTGCCGCCTCCGGGGACGCATGGGCGCGCCGCCCGGCGCCGTGCTCCTTCGACCGATGATGGAACAGCCGGGAGTAGTCCATGTCAGGGAAAGGGATGCGGGAAGACGGTGCGCCCGCCCGGCGTCAGGCCGAGCGCCGCGGGCACCGACGAGAGCCGCTCCGCCTCGAGCGGCGCCTGGTGTTCGTTGAGGTACATCGGCACGAGCTTGGGCACGCGAACCTGGACCGCGTGGTAGCCCAGCGCCTCGATGATGGGGTTCTCCATGGTGTGGACGTAGATGCCGTAGCCCGGACCGAGGCGGCGGAATGCCTCCGTCAGCGCGTGCAGTTCCGCGCTGGGAGATCGGTGGCGCGCGAACTGCTCGGCGAAGGCTGCGAACGGCTCCAGCGGGCCGTCGAGCCAGAAGCCGAGGCGCGCGAGCCATTCCTCTCCCCGCCACAGCGTGATGCGCTCGAGCTTGCCGATCTTCGGATCGGCGAAGGGCATGTAGGTTTCGGCGGCCGGATCGACGGGCTGCGGCACCGCGGAGAGCGAGAGCGCGGGGATGGCTTCGAAGTAGGCGCGCTCGAGCGCCTGGAGCGCCGTCGCGCCGTTGCCCGCCCCCACGGTGACGATCGGGCCGTCCTTCCGCCGCGCGACCGCGATGCAGACGGCCGTCGGCACGGGCAGGTCGGTGCGCAGGTCGAGGAAGTGCAGCTCGGTCCGATGCGCCCTGGCATACGCCACGAGCCGCTGGAACTCGGCTTCCGGAACATCCGCGACATCGATGCGACGAGGTGTGAGGGCGTTGAGCCAGTAGATCAGGAACGCGTCGCGCTGGACGAGCTCCTTGAGGCCCGCGAGAATCGCCTCCTCGCGGGAGAAGTGCCCCGCCATGCCGTTCGAGGTGTGCGGGTTGAGGATGGGCTCGTCCGGCGCGGCCGCCCGAAAGGGGTACTGCGCCAATTGAGCCGGGATGAAGTGCGGCTGGCCCGAGAGCAGCTCCGTGCCCGTGACCCAATGGAATGGAGTGGCGGCGCTGTAGCGAAATCCCTCGAAGCGCGCGACCTGGTCTGCCGAGAACCGGCACAGCGTCCGCGGATCGAGGAAGCGGGTCCCGCGCCGTTCGAGCTCGGCGATCGAGGCGCGCGTGCAGGCGCCCCGGTCGACGATGGCCGCCGAGTACCGCTCCAGGAACTCGCCCAGGGCCTTCGAGATGGTTTCGTCGGCATCGCGGCCCGAGGCATGGCCGGTGACGCGCTCGCCCGTGCCGCCGGCCACGCCTCTGACGGCGACCGACAGGGTCTTCGGCATGTCGTTGCGGAAGGCCGGGCTGTCGAAGCCGGGCCGCTCGATCACGCCCTCGCGGTACAGGAAGCTGAAGATCGGCTGCCAATGCAGCGGCACGGGTGACGCGACGGGCAGCTCGACGTTCTCCAGCACGCCCCACCGCACGCCGGCTTGCGAGAGCATGAGCCGGGCGCGCTCGCGCCAGCGCCAGGGCTTCCTGAACCGCGAGGCCGGGCCCGCCAGCGAATCCGTCGCCTCCCGGAGCGTCACCGTCGAGGGAAGCGCCATGCCACGGCGATGTCGTGTGACGCTTACTTCCTGCTCGGACATACGCTTCGTCGCGCCAGTGTACCACGCGCACGGCGCCGGGAAGCTTCACAGGCAAGCGCCGCGTCGTGAACCCGGCAGGACTCACTCCTCTTCAACCAGATGTCGTAATGACGACCATGCAGAGCGTGTGACTAAGGACGCCCTATGTGCAGGCGACGAACCGCCCACCAAGCCTAGTGGTAGAGCCGCTATGAAAACAAGCCGCCGACAGGACTGGGGCGCTCGAGTTTGGGCGGATCCAATGAGAGCGAGGCGATTGTCGTCGCCTACTTGCGACTCATCAGCGTCTTATTCTGGTACGTCGCGTACCACATCTCAACGACGAAATTCTTTTCGTCCTGAAGTGTGATAACCGCCTTCTTGACCTTGCTGACGCTATTCGTCGAGGCAACGACAGTGAGCGTCGAACCGCTTAAGCCGTAGTAGAAGGACTTGCCGGCCTGTGTGACGATGCCGTCGACCCACCAGTCGCCGCTGATCACGATGGCGCGCTCACCGGAGTTGAACTTGCCTGGGCGGCACTCCGCGATGTCCCAACGAACATCTGTCGGAAAGAGCGGACCGACTCCGCCGCGCTTGGTCTGCATCTTCCCCGTGTAGCTGACGCCCTTGGGGAAATTCTCGGCGCAGACCTTTGCCACCTGCTCGTCGAACGAGAGCGCGATCTGGCTCTGCGCGTGAGCGGTCGAGACGCCGGCGAAACACGCAATCAGCATCGTAGAGACGTAGACGATGGTCCTCATGGAACCCTACCTGTCGCGTCGCTACGAAAACAAACCACCGGTAGGAAAGAAGGCCAACGTCGCGACGTTGACCCCTATGCGAGTCCGGTTCACTGCCGAACTCCAGCCTCGCCGGAGACGCCGGCGGGAATTTTGCTGAACTTGAGTGTCGCGCCAGCCTCAGCACTTGCCTCGGCGTTCACAGCTTTGGCGCGCACCTCAGCCGAGGCATCTGCAGCGACGACCGATCGGCGCTGCGACTCAGCCGCAATCCCCTGGGCGCTTGAGGCGCCGACGACGAGCATACAGAGCACGCTGACAATGATGGGAAGCCGCATGGCGACCCTCCTGTAAGTTAGCCCGTGAGCCCATGCTCACGTGACTTTGGACAACCGGCGTACCGCGGTCGCCGCTCCACAAAAGCCATCCTGCCTTTCGACTTGTCCATCAGCGCTTGGCTGCAGGATCACCGAAGACGCTGCGGGGCGCCTTGCTCAACCCTGGCTCCGACGCCGCTGGCGGTCGGGTCAACCCCCCCCCCCCGCGGCGGCAGGGCCCATGCCCGGATTAGCAGTGCTGGAGGCAGGCGCCTGAGCGCAGCTCGCGACGCTGGCGACGATCATTGCCAGGCAAAGAATCCGTTTCACCACCATGAAGAATCTCCCCCGCCCAACACCGATCGCGTCCCATCGTCAGGCAGGCCGATTGTGGCCGTCTCGCCTTTAGATGTCTACGCGATGGTCGCGAGGGGGCAACATCGGAAGCCCGGACCCTCCCTACACCCCTCCTTACGCTCCGCCCCTAGGGTAAGGCGGGGTGAGGGTGACGGTGCGCGCCGCGATGTTCCGCCATCTCCCCTCGAAGGCGGCCGCCCGCCCGCGCGACTTCAATCGAAATCGATACCGCCGCATGCCCAGCTCACGCTGCCTTCGACTCCACGCGCACGCGTGCACCGCGCGCGTGAGAGTCGGTCTGCGGCCTCCTGGCGGAGGCCTCGACCATCTCTGGATGAGAGCGGTGGATTTCCTCT
The DNA here is from genome assembly GCA_025808875.1 of Enhydrobacter sp. Classification (NCBI taxonomy): domain Bacteria; kingdom Pseudomonadati; phylum Pseudomonadota; class Alphaproteobacteria; order Hyphomicrobiales; genus Enhydrobacter; species Enhydrobacter sp. Next base: position 789,690 of record CP075528.1, read on the forward strand.
GGATGTCCACATCCCATACGTGCATACTGCCTGCACTTCTCTCGTCCGTCGGGGGGCGGTCATGCAACTGAAGCTCAAGCGTTCGCAGCGGACGGGCGGCATGCTCGGCGGCAAGGTGTTCTTCGCGCTCGACGCGCGCGCCGATCTCTCCGACGAGGAACGCGCGCTCGTTAAGAAATACGATCTCGGAAAACTCGTCGTCTACGACAGCGACGCGCGCAAGAAACACAGTGAAAGCGCGTTCGGCCACTTCGGCGATGCGGCGTCGACGCGGGGATATGACGCGGCGGCCGTCGGTTCGGGCCTGTGGAAGAACGCCCGGGGCATCGCGAGCATGGCGATGGCGGCGCTGACGCTGCGCGTCACCATCGACGGCTTGATGCAAGGCCAGCACATCGAGTGCAAGGAGCTGGTCGAGCTCATGGCAGCCGAGCGGGCCATCGTCGATGCCTGCGAGAACCTGAAGGCGTATCTCGAGACGGCGGTCACGTTCGACGGCCGGGAAGAGGTCGTTGAGTTCTAAGATACCGCCGCCGCGGCCGGCCTCGGTCTTCACCCCGTTCCTCCGGCGGTTCACCGACGAGCGCGCCCGCGACCTGGACGAGACCGTCGCGCTGTACCGGGAGGTGCGGGCGGCACACGAGGCGTCCAACTACAGCCATGAGAACATCGTCTCGGTCGTGAGCGCGGTCGTCGCCGAGCGGGTCGGCGAAGCCGTCGAGCTGCCGGACTCGGTGCCGCTCGCCGAGGCGCTCGACCGGTGCCAGCAAGAGGTACTTGGCCTGGAGACGACGCTCTTCACCTTCCCGGAGATCGACTGGAGCACGGAGGTGTTGTCGCTGCGCGAGCAGGTCGACCTCAGTCGCTTCCTGCGTGCCAAGCAGCACTTCCTGGCCAACCACGAACGGGTGGTGGAGGTACTCGTCGACAGCCTGGCCGATCTGTTCGGCGGGCTGATCCGGGCGCTGCCCCGAACCGGGAAGGAGGGGGCGACTGCCCTGTTCACCGTGCCGCTGCTGTCGGTCCTGGAGGATGTCGGCAAAGCCGTGGACAGGATCGTCGGCACGGCGCACGACCGGGAGCTTGCCGAGCTGGGCCTTTGTGTCGAGCTGCGGGCCCGACTCTACGACAACGTTTGCCGCGCCTCGGGCGTCGCCCCGGACGACGACAAGTCGCGCAAGCCGCTGATCATGGCCGTCGACTCGGACCTGCCGCCGCAGGAGCTGGTCGAGACGTATCTGCGTGGAACGCCGTTTCTCGACCTCTTCCTCATGCCCGTGCCGTTCGCCCTGCCCGACGAGGTCCGCGTCGAGCACATGCACGTCGTGGCCGGCTCCGGCCACGGCAAGACGCAGCTCCTGCAGCATCTCATCGCCCACGATCTCCAGCGACCCGCTCCCCCGTCGCTGATCGTCATCGACAGCCAGGGCGAGATGCTGCGCAAGATCCAGCGGCTCGCCGTCTTCGCCGACAACCCCGACCGGCTGGTGATCGTCGACCCGGAGCAGTATTCCCCGGCGCTCAACATGTTCGACACGGCGAACGCGCGGGCTGCGCGCTACTCGGCCCTGCACCGCGAGCAGCTCCAGGCAGGCATCGTCGAGCTCTACAACTACATCTTCGCCTCGATCGCCGCCGAGATGACGAGCCGGCAGAGCACGGCGTTCGCGTTCGTATCGCGGCTGATGCTGGCGATCCCCGGCGCCACCATCCACACCCTGCGCGAACTGATGGAAGACCCCGCCTCCACCATCGAGCAGAGCCGCTTCAAGGACTACGTCCCGGCGCTGGAGCCGACCGCGCAGGCGTATTTCCAGAACCAGTTCTTCACCAAGCGCTATGCCGACCTGCGCCAGCAGATCGCCCGGCGGCTCTACGGCGTCCTGTCGGTCCCGGCGTTCGACCGCATGTTCTCGGCCCAGGAGAACCGCCTCGACATGTTCGACGCCATGCAGTCCGGCAAGGTGGTGCTGGTCAATACCAGCAAGGCGCTCCTGAAAGCCGACGCCTCGGCGCTGTTCGGCCGCTACATGATCGCCCTCGTGATCCGCGCCGTCTACGAGCGCGTCGCGGCCAAGGACCGCCACCCCACCTACCTCGTCGTCGACGAGGCGTCGGAGTATTTCGACGACAACATCCAGCTCCTCCTCGAGCAGGCGCGGAAGTTCAACGTCGGGCTGGTGCTCGCGCACCAACACCTCGACCAGCTCTCCGTCTCGCTGCGCAGCGCCATCAGCGCCAACACGGCGATCAAGCTGGCGGGCGGCGTCAACGACCGCGATGCGCGGGCGCTCGCGCCCGGCATGCGCACGACGGGCGAGTTCATCTCGTCCATCAGGAAGCGCCGCGCGTCGACCGAGTTCGCCTGCTACGTCCGCAACAGCACCGAGAGCGCGCTGCGGCTCGCCGTGCCGTTCGGGACGCTCGAAGGTCTGCCGCGCATGAGCGCCGAGGAGGAGCGGGTGCTGGTGGAGCGCAATCGCGGACGGTACGGCACGTGGCCCATGGAGACGTCGTCCGCGGCGGTCCCGGTCGAGACGCCGTCATCGCCACCGGTGCCGGATGCGCCTCCTACCGAAGAGCACGCGGACGACTGGCGGTCTTAGTGCAGGTGGCGCCATGTGCGCCGGCGAGGCGCGGCGCGCGACGATCACATTTTCGGTGCGGAAGGCGGGCAGCGAACGAGCGCCGCTATAGTCGCTCCATGGAAGTCGAAGCCCAGCCTAAGCCGCAGAGGTTGCCGCGGTTCCGTCGGGCCGCCGTGCCGCCGGCGTTCCGGCTGACGGAGGACGACGTCCGGATCGTGCGCCTGGTGGCGCGCTATCGCTTCGTGCAGTCGACGCACATCGCGTCGCTGGTCGGACGCTCGCTCGACCGGACGAACGACCGTCTCCGGCTCCTCTTCCATGCCGGCTACCTCGACCGGCCGCGGGCGCAGCTCGACTACTACCCGAGCACGGGCTCGGCGCCGATGGTCTACGCGCTCGCGGACAAGGGCGCGCGCCTCCTGGCGCAGGACGACCCGGCGAAGGGCGGCACGGAATGGAGCCGCAGGAATCGCGAGGCTGGGCGGCCGTTCATCGAGCACCAGCTCGGGGTGATGGATTTCCAGGTGGCCTTGCAGCTCGGCGTCCAACGGCAGCCGGACCTCGAGCTCATCAGCGCCGAGGAGCTGATCGCCTCGTTTCCGAGCACGCCGTCCGCCAAACGCAATCCGTTCGCGCTGCACGCAAGGTTGCCCCAGAGCGGGTTGTTGCATGCCGTCGCGGTCATACCCGATCTGGCCTTCGGCCTCCGCTTCCGCGACGGCTCACGCCGCTGCTTCATGGTGGAAATCGATCGGGGCACGATGCCGGTCAGCCGAACTGACATTCGACAGACCAGCATCGACAGAAAACTCAGGTCGTATCTGGCGGCCTATGCGGAGCGGCAGCACGAGAAGCGCTTCGGCTGGAAGACGTTCCGCGTGCTCTTCGTTGTCCCGGACGAAGGCCGCCTGGAAGCCATGACGGAAGTCGCGAGGTCCGATTCGGCGCTGAGCGGCGTCGGCGGCTCGCTGTTCCTCTTCGCTGCGCTCGGCGCCCTCCAGAAGGTCGATCCGATTGGATGCGGATGGCGGAGCGGAGGGCGGACGGTCTGGCTGCACCGATAACGGTCAGCGGGTTTTCAGCCAGTGGGACCATGGTCTTTCCTCCTTGCCCGGCGTGGCATCGGCCAATACCATGCAACCGTGGGGAGGGGGCATCATGGTATATGCTCGCCTGGCCGGTCGGCGCGCCGGTCACGTAAAGCATGGACGTCGCGATCATCATCCTGTGGCTCGTCCTCGCCGGCGTCGTCGGGTGGGCGGCCGGACAGAAGGGCCGCAGCGGCGGCGGGTTCTTCCTGCTGGCCTTGCTGCTCAGCCCGCTCATCGGTTTCCTGGTGCTGATCGCCGTGCCGGCGCGGGAGCGGTCGAGCGACAGCGGCTTCATCGTTTGCGGCGCGTGCCGTCGCCCCTTTAAGTCCGACAAATGGTCGAGCTGCCCGCACTGCGGGGCAGCGCGCGAAGAGAAGTTGCCCACCGAAAAGAAGTGCCCGGCCTGCGCCGAGATGATCAAGGCCGAGGCTGTGAAGTGCCGGTATTGCGGTACTGATCTATCGGTTCAAGCACGCGATGCAGCGACAACCTGAATCATCGTCATTGTCAGCGCCGCGATTGCGCTACAGGTCGCTCTTCCGGCGATCAGTCAAACCGTCACCGGCGACGACGCGTTCTGGTTGAGCGGTGACCGCGCAGTACGCAGGTTATGTAAAGATCACTCTAGCTAAGGAGGTCGCCATGCGCACCATCCGCAATTACGCGTTGTCTATCGTTGCGTCCGCTGCGCTCGTGCTCGGCGGCTGTGTCACGTCGCCGAGTTCGAGCGTGACCGGCCCACAGGCGGTTGCGACCTCTGCCGTCGCGCCGACCGATCCCATCGGCGCGCTCTGCGCGAAGTACTTCGAGAACAAGACGTACGACGCCAGGCTCGACAAGGGCACCGGCACGTTGTTCATCGAGGCCGTGTACCGGAAGTGTGAGTCTGCCGGTTTCGTTAGGAGTAACCCGCAGGTGAAGCTCACGGTAGACTGGAATCGCACCGGTAGTTTCAGCGGCCGCGAGCGTCTCGAACTCTATTTCGAGGTAGCGGTAGGTCAGCTCATCTGGATTAATCCAGGAGATGGAAAGACGAAGAAGGCCGTCCTCACTCTGAAGTCGGATGGCACGTTCGAACAGCAATGGCACTTTACGGACGGTAGTTCTGAGAGTGCGGTCTTTCGTCCGCGGCGATAGTTGCGCGACCCGATCTATGACCCCGGTGCGATCTAGCACCGGGGCTTGTTTTGTTGAGCGGTGACCGCAGTACGCAGGTTATGTAAAGTTGGTCGCCATGCGCGCCACCATCAAGTCTGCCATCGTTCTGCTTGCACTCGTGCTCGGCGGCTGCGTCACCACGCAGTCCACGGCCACTCCACCCATCGACATGGGTGCTGCGCCCGCGGTGAGCCCAAGTAGGCTCGCTGAAATCTGCGAACACTTCAAAGATGGCATGGTCTACTCTGGCGATCTCGATCTCGGCTATCGGTTTGTCTCGATCGAAGTGACCTACGGGGGCTGCAAGGTTTGGAGACAAAAGACAAAGGAGGGCCAGTCAATTGTAGAGATTCTGGTGAGAAAGTGGCAGCTGCAAGGCTCCGCGCCGGAAAAAGAATTCGCGCAAACATGGGCCGTCATAAGTAATGACGTCCTATACTGGCTAAATCCGCGACCAGAGCCTAACTTGCGTGGCAAGGTGATCCAGCTGGTCGGCAAAAACTACACCGAGCAGCGGATTTTGGGGTCAGGTAATGGGCGGCCAACAATGATCAAGCGGCGAGAGCGGTGAAAGGCGGCACCGAACCGCTGCTCTGAACCTTACTGCGGGTATTTTTGCGGGTACGCGAATTTCCCGGGCTGAAAAAGATCTGTTGTGACAAAGGGTTATCGGCTCAATGTGACGACGCCCCTGGCACCATTCCTCGTCGACGACCCGAGAATCTCCTAGACTGCGGACGCTTGCGGACGCTGCACGGCCGCATGGGGTGGGGGAAGCCGATGACACGTGAACGGGATGTTCCGCTGCGCTGCGGCGGTGTCGCATGAGCCGCGTGCTGATCGCCGGGGGTGGCGTCGGCGGGCTGGTGTTGGCGATGATGCTGCACCGGCGCGGCATCGACTGCGTCGTGTTCGAGGCGGCGGTCGAGGTCAAGGAGCTGGGCGTCGGCATCAACACCTTGCCGCACGGCATTGCCGAGCTCGAGCAGCTCGGGTTGCTGGCGGAGATGGATCGCATCGCCATTCGCACGCGCGAACTGCGCTACCTGAATCACCTCGGCCAGACCATCTGGTCGGATCTGCGCGGGACCTGGGCCGGTCACGCCACGCCGCAATTCTCGGTTCATCGCGGCCGCCTGCACGGAATGCTGTGGCGCGCGGCGCTTGGAAGGCTGCCCGAGGACAGCGTCCGCACGGGGCATCGGCTGGCGGGCTTCAGCCAGGACGCGGAAGGCGTCACCGCCGAATTCACCACGACGACGGGCACCGTCACCGAACGGGGCGATGTTCTGGTCGGCGCCGACGGTATCCATTCGGTGCTGCGCGCCCAACTGCATCCCGAGGACGGCGGCATCCGCTGGAACGGCATCCAGATGTGGCGCGGTGCACTCGACTATCCGGTGTTGGAGACGGGCGATGTCATGCTCATTGCCGGCGACGAGGTCGCCAAGCTGGTCTTCTATCCCATCGCTCCCGGCAAGAGCCCGGACACGCGGCTGACCAACTGGGTGATCTACGCGCATGCCGGCGACCCCGAACAGCCGCCGCCGCGCCGGCAGAAATGGTCGCGCGTCGGCAAGCTGGAGGAGGTGTCGAGGTTCTCGCACCGGCTGAAGCTGCCCCAGCTCGATGTCGAGGGCATGATCCGCGCCACCGGCGAGTTCTATGAATATCCGATGTGCGACCGCGATCCCTTGCCGTGGTGGACGCAGGGGCGGGTCACCTTGCTCGGCGATGCGGCGCACCCGATGTATCCGGTCGGCAGCAACGGCGCCTCCCAGGCCATCCTCGATGCGCGCTGCCTCGCCGACCTGCTGGCGGCGCATCCGCCGGGCGAGGCGCTCGCCGCCTATGACGCGGACCGTCGGCCCAAGACCGCGGCCCTCGTCGCCAGCAACCGCCAGGGTGGGCCGGAGCGGGTGGTGGATTTCGTCGCCCGGCGCGCGCCGCAGGGCTTCACGGATCTCGCCGGGATCGCCACGCCCGAGGAGCTGAAAGCCATCGTCGGCGGCTATGCCCAGATGGCCGGCTTCGCCGCACCCAGGCCGTCGCCGTAGACCGGACGACTCCCGTCTCCCATCTTGCCGCAGACGCTTCGGTGCGGGCGGATGTGCGTAGTACTATCGGGCACCCGCCAAGAGATCGTCCGGGAAGTACGCGGTGGCAATGGACCAGTGGCGAAAACCGTCGAACCGTCGCGTCGACCTGTGGTGGCTTTCGCTGGAAGGCGTGTCGGACGATTCGTCGAGGCGCTGGGCCGCGCTGCTCGACGACGACGAGCGCGCGCGCGCCGTGCGCTTCGTCCACGATCGGGATCGCCGTCCGTTCGTCGCCGCGCACGCCCTGTTGCGCGTGCTGTTGCAGGCGTTCGGCGGTCGGCCCGCCGCCGCGTGGCGGCTGGCCGCAGGGCGCCACGGCAAGCCCGTGCTGCATCCCGACCATGGCCAGGATGCGGCAAGCCTCTCCTTCAACATCTCGCACACGCGGGGCGCGGTCGCCTGCGCGACGACCCTCGATCACCCGGTCGGGGTGGACGTCGAAGCGCTGGAGCGTCCGGGCGACCTGATGGAGATCGCCCGGTCCTACTTCGCGCCGGCCGAACTCGCCACGCTGCGCGCGACGGCACCGGCGGACCGGCGCGCGACGTTCCTGCGGCTGTGGACGCTCAAGGAGGCGTACCTGAAGGCGCGCGGCGACGGGCTGTCGCTGCCGCTCGATCGCTTCGCCTTCTCGCTGTCGCCGCCGCGCGTCACCTTCGAGCCGGGCTTCGGCGACAGGGCGGGCGACTGGCAGTTTCATTCTCTTTCGGCCGGCACCGCGCATGTGCTGTCGCTCGCCGTTCGACACGGAGCCGATGAGCCGCTCGCCGTGCAGGAGCATCGGCTGAGTCCGGCCGATCTCGACGGGTAGGCGACGAAGGCCCATCGCGTCGCCGGGAGAGTCAGATTCGCCCGTGACGCCGGAATCGGGGGGTCGAATCGCCCTCCGATGCAGACGCCATCGGCATCGGACGGAATCCATCGACCGAATTAGGTCCTTGTCAGTGAGTCGAGGTAAAATGCGCCCATGAGCACCCTGACCACACCCGGCCGCGAGGGCCGCGCGGGATTTCCCGTATCGACGTTCTCCTTTGCCAATCGCCCGCCGACCCGTCCTCCCGACATGTGACCGGAGGTTTCCGCAGTTCCCGCAGTTTGCGCAACGCATTCCGGCAGAGAGCAGGCACACCACCCTGAGGGCGTCTCGGGCGGGTGCTCGCGACGTTGATTGTCCGGCGACACCCCGCCGGAGGTTTGCGAGGTTTCCGAGGTTTCCGAGATCGATTTCCGCGATTTCCGCGATTTCCGCGACGGGGGTCGTAGCGGTTCGGGTCGGCGCGAATGCAACCGGTAGGGTCAGTCGTCCCGGCGTCGCCGGGCGGCGTAGCCGCGGTAGAAGGCCGGTCCCAATTCGGGATGGGTCTCGATCCGGTGCGTCTGGGAATCGATCGTCCAGCGGTCGACGATGTCGTAGCCGAGCCCGTCGAGCGCCTGCGGCACCTCGCGCTCGTCGCGAACGTGATAGGGCACTTCGGCGACCCGGAAATTTTCCAGCGTCACCACGGTGGGGCCATCGCGCGTCACGACCTTGTTGAGAAGGATGTGGCGCGGCAACCGGCGCAGGCGCCGGACCAGTTCCGGCAGGGGCCGGTCGAGATAGGGCATCAGCCCCGACGCCAGCAGGACGTCGGCGGGGGCGGCGTCCTCGAGGCGCTCGACGAAGGACAGGGTCCGGTCGGTGGGTCGCGCCTGCTTGCGTCCGGCCCGGACCAGCGCCGGCAGGTCGTAGACGGTCCACTCGATCCGCGCGAGATCGAGATAGGGCTCGAAGGCGCGATACTTCACCCCGATGTGGCCGCCGGCGTCGACCACGTGGATCGGCTCGGCGGACAGTCGCTTCAGCCAGTAGAGGATCGGATAGTCCCACAGCGGGACCTGCTGCATCAGCTCCTTCGAGACCTCGGTGACGTCGTCGTTGTCGTAGCCCCGCAGCTTGCCCGGCCGCACGTTCTTCAGGGCCTCCTCGTGCGAGGCGAAGGCGCCGCGAAAGCGCAGGGTGTCCGGGGCGAGGGCGCGGTAGCGGCCGATGGCGGTCAGGGCTGCGATCTTCATCTGGTGGCGCAGCGCGGCGACGAAACCGGAACCGGCGACCCATTCTGCTTCGGCAAGGAGCTCCATTGGACGATACGCTACACGAATGCCGGGGCGACCGCGATTCGTCGAGGATGCCGGCAGGCTCGCCGAGGCGGCATGCCCGGGAGCGGCGAACGGTGCTAGGTTGATCGGGCCTGACCGGGGCCGGTCGAGCGAACAGGAGACCAGAATGCCCGTGACATTGGACACCATCGGTCAAGACTTCGGGACCATTATCCAGATGCAGAGCACGATGATGAAGGAGAGGGGCGACGCCCTGAAGGGCATCATCCGGAAGATGGGCTGACGCCGTCCCGGCGGCCCTTCGGCATGTCGCTCGGCAAGGACAATTGGGGCTGGCGCGCCCGTATCGGCCTGTTCATCGTCGCCAGCGAGGCGGTGCCGGAAGCGGAATGGTGGGCGATGGCGCCCGCCGGCGTTTCCGTTCACGCCGCCCGAGTGACGGCGAAGGCGCCGTGGGCATCCTGGTCGGCCGACCGGGCCGGCGTCGAGCTCGCGGCCGACCTGGACCGCGGCTGCCGGCAGTTCGCCGCAATGCAGCTGTCGGCGGTGACGGTCGCGCACACTTCGAGCAGCGTCGTGGGCGGCAAGGGATGGGACGAGGCGGTGATCGCCCGCCTCGCGGCCGAGCTCGGCAACGGCGTGAACGTCACGACCAACGGGCTCGACACGCTGATGGCCCTGCGCGCCGCGGGCATCACGCATCCCCTCCTGGTGTTGCCGCCGTGGTTCCCCGACGACACGATCGCCGCCGCGCTGCGCTACTACCGGGAGCAGGGGATCGAACCGGCGGCGCATCTGCGCATGGATCCCGGGCGCAAGTGGCGCGACCTCGCGCCCGGCGATCTCTACGGGCAGGGGCTGGGGTTCGCCCAGGAGATCGAGCCGCTCTACCGGCAGATCCGCGCGGCATGCCCGCCGCGCGCCGACGGCGTTCTGATCGCCGGCACGGGCTTTCGCTGCGTCGGCATCCTGGAGGCGCTCGAGCGCGACCTCGGACGACCGGCGGTCTCGGCGAACCAGGCCGGCCTGTGGCGCTGCCTGCGCTTGAGCGGGGTGCGCGAAGCGGTCGAGGGCTATGGTAGTTTGCTCAGGCTTGGTTGAAATCGAAGGAGTCGGGTGCGCGCATGAGTCAGAGTTCCGTCACCATCTTCCGCGCCCGCCGAATCCTCACCATGAACCCCGCCCGTCCCGAGGCGACCCATGTCGCGGTGCGCGAGGGCCGCATCCTGGGCGTCGGGCCGCTCGAGGAACTCGTCGGGTGGGGTGCCCACACCCTCGACGACAGGTTCGCCGACAAGGTGCTCCTGCCGGGGCTGGTCGAGGGCCACAGCCACGCCAGCGAGGGCACTTTCTGGAACTACACCTACGTCGGCCGTTTCGATCGCATGGATCCGGATGGCAAGGTCTGGCCGGGCGCCGCGTCGATCGAGGAGGTGGTGTCGCGCCTGCGGCAAGCCGAGAATTCCCAGGCGACGTCCACCGAGCCGCTGTCGGGCTGGGGACTCGATCCGATTTATTATGGCGACCGTCGCGTCGTGCGCGCCGACTTCGATCGTGTGTCCGCCGGGCGCCCGGTCGGCGTGATGCATGCCAGCGGCCACATCTTCAACGTCAACAGCCGGGCCCTCGAGATCGCCGGCCTGCTGCGACCGGGCATCAATCATCCCGGCGTGCCGCTCGGCGCCGACGGCCTGCCGACGGGTGAGTTGAAGGGACCGGAAGCGATGGCGCTTGTCGGTGGCCATATCGGCTTCGATCGCGAACGTCTCGCCAACGACGAGCCCGGCTTGCGGCGCTTCGCGCGCCTGTGTGTGCGGCGTGGCGTGACGACGGCGACCGATCTGGCCAACCTGCTGCCCGACGACGCCGTCGCCATGATGCGGCGCGTCACCGGCGAGGCGCGTTTTCCCGTGCGCATCGCGTCGTTCCGCCGCTTCCAGGCCCTGACACCGCAGCAGGCGGTCGACCATGCAATGGCGTTGCGCAAGCAGTCGACCGATCGCCTGCGGCTGGGGGCGGTCAAGCTCTTCGTCGACGGTTCGATCCAGGGTTTCTCTGCCCGCCTGCGCTGGCCGGGCTACTACAACGGTGCACCAAATGGTCTTTGGTACACGCCGCCCGAGTCGATCCGCGAGCTCTACCGGCTGGCGCTGCGTAACGGCGTTCTGGTGCACAGCCATACCAACGGCGATCAGGCGACGGAGATGGCGCTCGACTGCCTCGAGGAGGCGCTTCTTGACCAACCCGCGCGCGACCACCGCTTCACCCTGCAGCATTGCCAGCTCGCCGATGCCGCGCAGTTCCGGCGTATGGCGCGGCTCGGCATGTGCGCGAACCTCTTTCCCAATCATCACTTCTATTGGGGCGACCAGCACTACGAGACGACGGTCGGGCCCGAGCGCGCCATGCGCATGAACGCCTGCGCCACGGCGCTCGCATCGGGCGTGCCGCTCGCCATTCACTCCGATGCGCCGGTGACGCCGCTCGGGCCGATCTTCACGGCGTGGTGCGCGGTCAACCGGCTGACCGCGAGCGGACGCGTGCTCGGCACCACGGAGCGCATTTCCGTCGCCGACGCGCTGCGCACCATCACCCTCGGTGCCGCCTGGACCCTCGGGCTAGATGCCGAGGTGGGGTCGATCGAATGCGGCAAGCGCGCCGACTTCGCCGTGCTCGAGGACGATCCGACGCAAGTCGCGCCCGAGCAGCTCAAGGATATCGGCATCTGGGGCACGGTGCAGGACGGCCGCGTCTTCCCCGCCGGCGAGGCATGACGGCTCCGCGACTGCCGGTCACGGTGATCGGCGGCTATCTCGGCGCCGGCAAGACGACACTGGTCAACAATCTGCTGCGCGGCGCCGACGGACGGCGGCTTGCCGTGCTGGTCAACGATTTCGGCGCCGTGCCGATCGACCGCGACCTGATCGTCGCGTCCGACGGCGACACGGTGGAACTCGCGGGTGGCTGCGTCTGCTGCAACTACGGCTCCGACCTCATGGAGGCGCTGGCAAACCTGCCGGCGCGGTTGCCGGGCATCGAGGGCGTCGTGCTGGAAGCCAGCGGCGTGGCGCTGCCCGGCATGGTGGCCAGCGCCGTCACCCTGCTGCCGGTCTACCGCATCGACGGCGTCGTCGTTCTGGCCGATGCCGGCACGGTCCGCGAGCGGGCGGACGACGCTTATCTCGGCGACACGATCCGCCGCCAACTCGAAGCCGCCGACCTCGTCGTGCTCAATCGGTGCGATCTGGTCGAAGAGACGACGCGAGAAGCCCTGGCGATATGGCTGTCGCAGGAGGTCCCCCACGCCCGGGCGGTGACGGCCGTACGCGCCGACATCACGCCCGATCTCGTGCTCGGCCTGCGCGATGCGCCGGCTGACCGGCCGTCGTCGATCCTGCGGACGCCGGGCGCGCCCGATGCGGCGGCACTCTACGAATCGGTGGAGGTCGCGGTGCCGGTCGCAGTCGACGCGGAGGCGCTGGCGCGACGGCTAACCGCGCCCGGGCTTGGGTTGTTGCGCGCCAAGGCGATCGTGGAGGGAGCGGACGGCCGCAAGACCGCGCTCCACGTCGTCGGCGGACGCTACGGGATCGATCCCGCGCCCGCCGGCGCCCGCACCGGAAGGCTGGTCGCCATCGGTCTGCGCGGTCGGCTCGATGTCGCGGCACTCCGGTCGATCGTGCAGAATTGACCGGTCGTCGGCGCGCCGCCTACACGCGCTCGATGCGGGCGCGACCGAACAGCCCGTGCGGGCGCAACGCCAACATGGCCAGCAGCACGAAATAGGGCACGATGCTGCCGAAGCCGCTGCCCAGCCGTTCGTCCAGATAGCCGGCGCCGAGGCTCTCCAGGATGCCGATGGCGATCGCCGCGACGATCGTTCCGCCGATGCTGTCGAGGCCGCCGATGATGACGATGGGAAACACTTTCAGCCCGACCAGCGCCACGCCGAAGCCGCTGCCGGCCACGAACACCCACAGCACGCCGGCGATCACCGCCACCACGCCGGCCATCGCCCAGGCGATCGCGAGGTGCCTGTCGACGTCTATTCCGACCGCAGCCGCCGCCTGCGGGTCGTCGGCCATCGCCTGGAGGGCGACGCCGGTGCGGCTGTAGCGGTAGAACAAGCCGACGAGACCGGTGCACAGGATGGCGAGCGCCGCGGCGACGAGCTTGTCGGTCGCGATCGCAAGGTCGCCGACCATCAGCGGTTCCTTCAGGAGCGTCGGGGGCAGCATCGCCGGCGTGCCGCCGAACAGCGGCGGGTAGACGCCGCGCATCGCCATGCCGAGTCCCAGCGTGACCATGATCGCGGCGATGGCGGGGCGGCCGACGAGGCGGCCCATGACGAGCCGGCTGAAACCAACTGCCAGCGCGACCATGACGGCCGACGCGAAGACGACGGCGCCGATCGGCCCGAGATCGAGCACATGGACGCCCGTGCCGGCGAGCGCCGCGGCCACCATGATCCACTCGCCCAGGGCAAAGTTGATCATCCTCGAGGCTTTGTAGACGAGCACGAAGGCGAGCGCGATCAGCGTGTAGATCGCACCGGCCAGCGCGCCGTCGATCAGCAACGCCAGGAAGAACGCCATCGCCGCCGATCGGATCTCAAGCGACGCCGCTCAGGGCGTCTTGGCGCCCAGCCAGAGCGGCCACAATCCCTTGCCGGCCTTGCGGGCAAGCGATTCGTGGTGCGCGTAGCGCTCGCTGGCCGTCGCATCGCCGGCCATCGCCGCGCCCAGACCTGCGCCATAGACCATGCCGTCTTCGAGCAGGCGCAGGGCCACGTCGTGCGGTTGCGGCCGGCTGCCCGCCGGCATTTCCGCCACGACGGTGCATTGCGCGACCGCGCGGCATGACCGGTCCCATCCTGCGAACCTGCAGGTGAGCCCGCGATCGGCGGCGGCGAGGATGTCCTCGAGCGCGGCGCGGGCGCGCATGCCGGGAACGGTCTCCTCGCCGGTCTGACGGTTCGTCAGCTCGGGCGCCTGGATGCCCCACAACCGGATCTGCGGCTTGAGTCCCAGCCCGACGAGCGTGCCGCCATCGACGGCGAAGCCCTTGCCCTGCCAGGTCGCGGGCAGCTCGTCGAGGAAGGCCGAGCACTCGGCCATCCGGTTCGACGGCTGGGCGGTCGCGGGTGCCGCCAGCGCGACACCCGCCAAGGTGAGAAGGGCGAGGCCCCTTTTCACGACAGGAACGCGGCGGCCTCAGTCGGCCGCTTTCTTCATGCCGTCGTCGAGCGCCTCGAGCACCTTCGGCGGCGACATCGGCAGGGCGTAGAAACGCTTGCCGAGTGCGTCGTAGACGGCGTTCGACACCGCCGAGAGCGGCGGCACCAGCGGGACCTCGCCGACGCCGCGCACGCCTTGCGGATGTTTCGGGTTGGGGATCTCGATGATGACGTTGTCGAGCATCGGCAGGTCCGATGTCACCGGCATGCGGTAGTCGAGGAAGCTCGCGTTGTCGAGTTTCCCGGTCTTGTCGTAGATGTACTCCTCGCTGAGCGCCCAACCGATGCCCTGGGCGGCGCCGCCCTGCATCTGCCCTTCGACGTACGCCGGATGGATGGCGCGGCCGACGTCCTGGAACGAGGTGTAACGCAGCACGCGCACGATGCCGAGGTCGGGGTCGACCTCGACGTCGCAGATGTGGGTGGCGAAGCCGCCCTCGGCGCCCGTCGTGTTGAGCTGCCGGCCGGCGCCGATCGGGCCGCCAGTGGCGTTGGCCTGGGCAGCGAGCTGGGCGAGCGTCAGCGGCTCGAACTTTCCGGCGTTGTCGCCAGCCGGTCGCGCCTCGCCGTTCTCCCAGGTCACGGCCTCGGGATCGATCTTCCAGATCTTGGCGGCGCGTTCCCTGAGCTGCACGATCACCTGCTCGGTCGATTGCGTCGCCACGATCGCCGAGGCGTAGGTGACCCGGCTGCCGCCGGTCAGGTTGGAGAAGCCGATGACGCTGGTGTCGCCGATCAGCACCGAGACCTTCTTGTAGTCGATGCCGAGCAGCTCGGCGACGATGTTGGCCGTCGAGGCGCGGCTGCCGCCGATGTCGGGATGGCCGGTGACCACCACCACGGTCCCGTCCTCGGCGATGTTGACCTGCGCGCTCGATTCGCCGGGCGCGTTGAACCAGAAGCCCGAGGCGACGCCGCGGCCGCGCAGGAAGCCGTTCTTCGACTTCTCGAGCTTGGACTTGTAGTGGGGATGCGCCATCGCCTGCTTGATCGTCTCCTCATAGCCGATCACGGGATAGACCGGGCCGTGCGCCGCCTTGGTGCCCTGCTTGGCGGCATTCTTCAGGCGCAGCTCGAGCGGATCCATCTTGAGCTTCTCGGCGACCTCGTCGAGCACGCACTCCACGGCGTAGGCTCCGATCGGCGCGCCAGGCGCGCGATAGGCCGCGACCTTGGACCGGTTGGAGACCACGTCGAAGCCCTGCGACAGGACATTCGGGATGTTGTAGGGCGCAAAGGCGCAACCCGCGGCGCCGCGGATCGGCGAGCCGGGCAATCCGCCGGCCTGCAGGTAGAAGACGCCCTTGGCCGCGACGATCTTGCCGTCCTTGGTGGCGCCGATCTTGACCGTGCTCATCGATCCGGAGGTCGGGCCGGACGCGCGGAACACCTCCTCGCGCGTCATCACCATCTTGACCGGACGGCCGGACTTCTTCGCCAGCAGCAGCGCCACCGGTTCGAGATAGACGATGGTCTTGCCGCCGAAGCCGCCGCCGATCTCGGCGGGAATGGCGCGGATGTCGCTCTGGGGGATGCCCGTCAGGTACGTGCACATGGCGCGGACCATGAATTGGCCCTGGCTCGAGCTCCAGATCGTGGCCTTGCCGTCGACGACGCTGACCAGGCAGGCATGCGGCTCGATGTAGCCCTGATGGACCGGCCGGGTCTTGAAGCTGCGCTCGACGACTACGTCGGCCTGCTTGAAGCCCTCGTCGATGTCGCCCAGCTTGTGCTCGAGCTTGCCGGTGATGTTCGACGGCTTGCCGTCGACCTTGTTGAACTCGTGCAGAATCGGCGCGTCGGGCTTGATGGCGTCCTCGATCTCGATGACCCAGGGCAGCACTTCGTACTCGACCTCGATCAGCTTGCACGCCTCGGCGGCGATCTTCTCGGAGATGGCGGCGACGGCGGCGACGGGATGGCCGTGGAACAGCGCCTTCTCGCGCGCCATGACGTTGCGGCACATCCAGCGCATGTCCTGGATGCCCAGCATCAGCGGGCCCTTCTCGATCGGGAAGTCGACGATGTCCTTCGACGTCACCACCGCCTTCACGCCGGCCAGCGCCTCGGCCTTGGTGGTGTCGATCGACTTGATGCGGGCGTGCGGATGCGGGCTGCGCAGCACCTTGCCCCAGATCATGCCGGGCATGTTGGTGTCGGCGGCATAGGCGGCGCGGCCGGTCACCTTGTCGGCGCCGTCGGGACGGATCGTGCGCTTGCCGATCCACTTGTTGTCGGGGGCGGTGATCGGGTTGTTCATCGGCGGGCCTCCTTCATGTCGGCGGCGGTTTCCATGACGGCACGAACGATCTTGTCGTAACCCGTGCAGCGGCAC
Source organism: Enhydrobacter sp. (assembly GCA_025808875.1). Classification (NCBI taxonomy): domain Bacteria; kingdom Pseudomonadati; phylum Pseudomonadota; class Alphaproteobacteria; order Hyphomicrobiales; genus Enhydrobacter; species Enhydrobacter sp. The sequence goes on from CP075528.1 coordinate 806,294, forward strand.
AGGTTGCCGGCGAGCCAGAAACGCACGTCGTGCTCGGTCGGATCGGGATTGCGCTCGAGCAGGGACTTGGCGGCCATCAGCACGCCGGGCGTGCAGATGCCGCACTGCAGGGCCGCCAGCTCGAGGAACTTCTGCTGCAGCGGATGGAACTCGCCGCCTTGGGCCATGCCCTCGATGGTGCCGAGCTCCTGGCCTTCGGCCTCGGCGGCCAGCATGAGGCAGGAGCAGACGATGCGGCCGTTCACCGTGATCGTGCAGGCGCCGCAGTCGCCCGAGCCGCAGCCTTCCTTGCTGCCGGTCAGGCCGAGCGGCCCGCGCAGCACGTCGAGCATGCTTTGGTCGGCGTCGCAGAGGAACTCCATCGGCTCGCCGTTGATGGTGGTGGTTACGTGCTGTTTGGCCATGTCTCAGTTTCTCCCGGCGCGCTCGGCGGCGATGGTGGCGGTGCGCTTGAGCAGCACGCCCGCGACCTTGGTGCGGTAGGCGATGGTGCCGCGCTTGTCGTCGATCGGACGGCAGGCGGCGCTGCACGCCTTGGCGGCCTTGTCGAGCGCGGCGGCGTCGAGCTTGGAGCCGATCAGCGCCTTCGCCGCCTCCTCGACCAGAAGTACGGTGGGCGCCACGGCGCCCAGCCCGACGCGGGCGGCGGTGACGGTGCCCTTATCGAGGGTGAGGCTGACGCCGCAGCCGACGACGGCGATGTCCATCTCGGTGCGCGGGATCATGCGCAGGTAGGCATCGCTCGAGCCCTTGGGCCGCGCCGGCAGGGTGAAGCTGACGACGATCTCGCCCGGAGTCAGGTTGAGCTTGCCCGGGCCCGCCGGCACCTTTTCGACGGCCAGCTCACGCCGCCCCTTGGGGCCCTGGATGGTGACGATGGCGCCGGCCGCGACCATGGCCGGCACGCTGTCGCCGGCCGGGGAGGCGTTGCACAGGTTACCGCCCGGCGTGGCGCGGCCCTGGATCTGAGTCGAGCCGATCAGGTTCGTGGCCTCGACAACGCCCGGCCAGGCCTTCTTGAGCTTGGGATGCTCGCGCATGGCGGCGCCCGACACCGCGGCGCCGATCCGGAAGCCACCGCCGGCGATCTCTTCGATGGCCGTCATCTCGGCGATCTTCTTGATGTCGACGAAGAGCGTGGGCCGGACGACGCCAGACCTCATCTGGACCAGCAGGTCGGTGCCTCCGGCCAGGATGCGGGCGCTTCCGGCGGCGGCGGCGAAGGCCTTGACCGCTTCGTCGAGCGTCCGCGGCGCTACATATTGTGTGTCCGTCATGGTTCGTACCGTAATCCTTTTCCGTCGCCTGAAACTCTCGTTGGCTGGAGCGTAGGCCGGAAGGTTGTCCGGCAGCAAGGCGCTTTGCCTCCATGCCGCGTGGCGAGCCCTCGTTCCGAATGTATTGAACATCGCGAATGGGGGTACGACAGGGAACGCGTGCGTCGGCGTCCTCTCGCTCGACGGGAAACGGCTCATGGAAACGGTACCGACCCGCGGAGAACCCGGGTGCAAGGGAGCGCCGTCTTCCGGCACTCGAACGTCGCGCAGCGCCCAGATGTTGAGCTGGCCGAATTAAAAAACGGCAATTAATTCGTCCTCGCTCCAGATGTAGGGACAGGTCCGCCCTCGCGCCCGGTCGTCACCCAGAGCCGGTGCGTGTGGATGTGTGCGATCGGGGCGACAGACGTCGTGGCCTGCCGGCCGATCGGAAAGACCGCATGCACACGAGCAAAAACGCCGGCCGGAGTTGCCGGAGTTTCCCTGTCTCACTTTTGGGGGGCACCCCGTCGCGGAAATCGCGCAAATCGCGGAAATCGATCTCGGAAACCTCGGAAACCTCGCAAACCTCCGGCGGGGTGTCGCCGGACAATCGACGTCGCGGGCACCCGCCCGAGATGCCCTCAGGGTGGTGTGCCTGCTCTCTGCCGGAATGCGTTGCGCAAACTGCGGGAACTGCGGAAACCTCCGGTCACGGGTCGGGAGGACGGGTCGGCGGACGATTGGCGAAGCAGAACGTCGATACGGGAAATCCCGCGCGGCCCTCGCGGCCGGGTGTGGTCATGGTGCTCATGCGCGTATTTTACCTCGACGCACCGGCGAGCACCTAATCGGGTCGATGGATTCGGTCCGATGCCGATGGCGTCTGCATCGGAGGGCGATTCGACCCCCCGATTCCGGCGCCGAGCGCGAATCTGACTCTCCGAGTCGCCGATGATAATGACGATGGCCACGGCGGCGATCGAGCCGAAGGGGACTCAAAACATGCCCGGCTCGCCGAGGTCGGTGCCGTCGATCATGCGGCTGTAGCGGAAGGGTCGGGGATCGACGATCGGTGGGTCGCCGGCGACGATGTCGGCCGCCAGCCGGCCGGCGCCGGGGCCGATGCCGAAGCCATGGCCGGTGAAGCCGGTCGACAGGAAGAGACCGGGCAGGCTGTCGACCGCCGAGATGACCGGGATGCCGTCCGGTGTCGAATCGATCAGGCCGCCCCAACTGGCCGCCACCTCGAGGCCGGCGAGTGCCGGGTAGTGTTCGGCGAGCCGGGCGAGCCCGAGTCGCACCAGTGCCGGGTCGGCCGCCGGATCGAGCACCCGATGGCGCTCGAAGGGCGAGATGCCGTCAAGCGCCCAGCGGGCGAAGGATTCGGGGCCATCGAGGAACGAGCGGCCGATCGACACGGTGAGTCCCCAGTGCCGCTTTCGGAAGGTGCGCCAGAATTCGCGAGAATAAAGCAGGCCCTGCGGCGTCAGTTCGAGCAGGCCGCGGCCGCCCAGCCCGACCGTGTAGCCGCCGTCGAGTCGGCGGCGGATGGTCACGTCGGGCATCGACAGGCCGCCTTCGGTCACCTGCGGTGCCGCTTTCGTCGAGAACGAGGTCGAGCGCACACTGGCCTGCGGCAGGCGGATGCCGTGATGGCGGCAGAACATTGACGCCCACGCGCCCCCTGCCAGCAATACAGAGCGTGTGCGGATGCGGCCCTGCTCGGTGACGACTCCGGCCACGCGGCCGGCTGCGATGTCGAGACCGCGCGCGGCGCACTCCTGGTGAATCGTGACGCCGAGACGCCTCGCGCCCTCGGCGATGGCGGGCGCGGCCAACGAGGGTTCGGCGCGCCCATCGGCCGGCGAATGCACGCCGCCGATCCATTGCGTCGAGCTGCCGGGCGTCATCGCCTTGGCTTCGGCGGCGCCGAGCACCTGGCTGTGCATCTGGTATTCGCGCGCGCGCAGCGTCCACTCTTCCCACATGGCGAAGTCGGCCGGCCGCGTCGTGACATAGAGGAGGCCGGTGCGTCGGAAGCCGGTTTCCAGCCCGATTTCCGTGCTGAGTCTGCCCCAGATCTCGAGACTGTGCATGGCGAGCGGCAGTTCGCGCAGATCGCGGTGCTGCTGGCGGCACCATCCCCAGTTGCGGCTGCTCTGCTCGCCGCCGACATGACCCTTGTCCAGCAGCGCGACGGACACGCCTTTCCTGGCGAGAAAGTAGGCGGCGGCGGTGCCGGCCATGCCTGCACCGATCACCACGACGTCGCTCTCGGCAGGAAGCGTCTCGTTGCTCGGGATTCTCTGAACGGGTGGCGACACGCACGGGCCCCTGACGCTGGACATTCGCGTGGCGAGGGTGATGCACGTCGGTCCGTCGGACAAGCCCTCCGGACAAGCGTCGAAGGGCGCGGTCTGATGCAACTGTTGCAACATGCAAATGGCGCACCGGGCGCGACCTGGGATATCGTCGGGCAGGATGCAGGACCACCACGTCCCCTCCATAGGCCTCGGCTATTGGGTGACGTTCGCCGTTGCCACGATTTTCGGTGCCAATCTGAGCGACATGCTCACGATGCACCTGGCTCTGGCGTCGCCGGGGCGCATCGTGCTGCTGGCCGGGTTGTTGTTCGCGGTGCTCCTGGTCGAACGGTACGACCGGTCGAACACGCATCTGTGGTACTGGGCGGCCATCGTCATCCTCCAGGCTGCCGCGAGTCGCCTGGCGGATCTTTCGACGGACAGTCTCGGCCTGCGTCGCCTCGAACTCATCGCCAGCGTCGCCGTGCTCCTCGTGGCGACGTTCGTGACGGCGCGCTCGAGCGCGTCGATGCTGGTCGAAACCCTGATAATGTCGCGGCGCGGCGAGGCGCGGCCGATGTCGGATACCGCCTACTGGATCACCATGTTCTTCGCCAGCTTCCTGGGGGTGCTCGGTGCGGAAGTCGGCGAGCATCGCATCGGCATGGTGCCGTCGCTGGCGGCGTTCGCGGTCGGCTTCGTGGCGCTGCTCTGGCTCAGTCGATGGCCAGCGATCAACCGGTTGCTGCTCTACTGGCTCATCGTCCTGCTGCTGCGCGCGTTCGGCGGCGTCGCCGCAAGCTATCTCGTCACGGTCGCATTCGCGCCGGCCGGCCTGGGGTCGAGCACCATCCTGACCGCGACGATCCTCGCGGGCTGCATCCTGCTGTGGAGCGCGCGCAGCCGCCCGCGCCCGCACGCCTGACTCGAGGCGCCCGACTTCGAGGGGGCGGACTTCAGAAGGGCGAGAGGCGCCGATTCGCCTTGCGGCGGCCGAGGCGGTCGCGCTGCAGCGGCGGCTGGGCGGGCCCGGGATCGTCTTCCGCCGTCACCTGGCGGGAGCAGCGCAACCCGAGTGGCGTCAACCGGAGGCCGCGAGTGCCGTCATGGACCAGGCCGAGCAGTTCGAAGCGCAGGCGATGGGGCGAGGCGAGGGCTACCTGGCGGCCTTCGGCCAACGCGCGCAACAAAAGGATTTCCTGACGGCTCAGGCGGACGCCGGCATCCGTCATCTGCATATCCTTTCGAAGTTGCGTCGAAGTTGCGGCTGCGCACTCACAACGCAGCGGCGAGAGCACCGTTGCGGCGGCCACAGGAAAATCACGGCACCCCACTGCCCGCGCGCCCGTTGATGCAGGGCTACTACCAGCGAAGGAGAGGCCATGTACAAGCATCTCGTCCTCGCCGCTCTGCTGACGGCCGGCGCCGCGACCGCGTACGCTCAACCGCAGCAGCAGCAGGCGACGCAGACCGCGCCGGCCGAACGCACCGTCTCGACCGGCGACTTCAATGCCAGCGGCCAGATGTCGGGCAACGCAATCATCGGCGCCCGGGTGCGCAACGACGCGCGCGACACGATCGGCACGATCGACGACGTCTATGTCGACAAGGACGGCACGATCAAGGCTGCGGTCGTGTCGGTAGGCGGCTTCCTCGGCGTCGGCGCCAAAGGCGTCGCGGTGAAGTGGGAGGATCTCAAGTTCGATCGCGACGACGATTCCCTCGTCGTCACCACCAGGCTCGGCAAGGAAGAGCTGCAGGCCATGCCCGACTACAACAAGACCGAGCGTCGCAAGCCGGCACCTCCGCCGGCCGCACCGATCACCAATCGCCCCGCCGGCGGCGGCTGACGGCCCCCGAACGGCATGGGATGACGTGAAGGCGGGCGCCGCGGCGTCCGCCTTTCTCGTTGCCCGCCGGTCAGGTCGGCAGCGGCTGCTCGTCGAGCCAGCGCCGCGCGACGTGCATCTCGCGGAAAATCATGAGAGGGCGCCTGAGGCCGGCCGATGCCGAGGCGAAGAGCTGCGCCTGTGCGTAGCTCTCGTCCGATGCCGCGACGATGGCGACCGGTCCGACCTGGCCGTGCTGGGCGTAGAACATGACGCGTTGTCCCAGCGCCCGCAGGTTCTGCTCGTTGAGCGCCGTCGGGGTATGGGTGATCTCGAAGATCTTGCGATAGGCCATGCCGCCGTCGGCCGTCACCCCGGCGAAATACTGCTCGATGTCCGCCACGGTGACGTCGTCCTTGGCGACGGCCACCACCAGGCGGTTGGGATGGGAGATCGTCCAGTGGACCGGCATGGGCGGAACCGTAGCAGATCGGGGGAGGCGACCGCCACGCCAGAGCTTGGGGCCGACGCGTGACGTCGACCACTGCCGGTCGTGCCCTGAGACACGCTGCAACGACGGGGCGCGCCGGAAGTTGACTCCGCCGACAGGCAGGACGTTCGAGGAGGAGGTTCGACATGGCCGTGCGACCGACATGGGAGGGACATCTCCGGCTTTCGCTCGTGACCTGTCCCGTGGCGCTCTACAAGGCAACCGACCCGAAGGGCGACCTGCACTTCAATCTCATCAACCCCAGGACCAACAACCGCGTGCGCCAGCGACTGGTCGATGCCGGCACCGGCGAAGACGTCGAGCGGCGCGAACTGGTCAAGGGTTTCGCCGTCGCCAAGGACCGCTACGTGCTGCTCGACAAGGACGATTTCGAGGCGGTGAAGCTCGAATCGACGCGGGTGATCGATATCGAGGAGTTCGTGCCTGTCGCCTCGATCGACCGACTCTACTGGGACGAGCCGTATTTCCTGGTGCCGGCTGGAAAGACCGGCATCGAGGCCTTCGCCGTGATCCGCGCCGCCATGGAGCGCTCGCAGATGGTGGCGATCGGCCGCCTGGTGATGAGCACGCGCGAACGATTGTGCGCGCTCGAGCCGCGCGGCGAGGCGCTGCTGCTGACCACGTTGCGCATGCACGACGAGGTGCGCGGGGAGAAGGCGATCCCGCACGCCGATCTGCCCAAGGCCGATCGGCGCATGCTCGAGATCGCCGAAAAGATCATCGAGCAGCAGAAGGGCGACTTCGATCCCTCGCACTTCAACGACCGCTACGAGGATGCGCTGCGCGAGGTCATCGAGCGCAAGAAGAAGGGCAAGCCGGTGCGGCCGACCATGCCTGACGAAACGGAGGACAAGGTGGTCGACCTGATGGCCGCCCTGCGCCAGAGCCTGAAGGGCAGCGGGGCCAAGCGCGAGCGGGCCGAGCGCTTCGTCGCCGCGAAGTCGTCGCGGTCAAGGGGGCGGCGTTCGACGTCGCGCCGCAAGGCGTCGGGCGGCCGCCGCCGGGCGGCCTAGCTCGTGCGCGGCGGTATCATGTCCTCGAAACGACGCCGGCCCAGCGCGGTGAGGCGGATGCGGCCCTCGCGTTCCTCGACGAGCGCAAGCATTTTCAGGCGCTGCAGCGACGGCGTCCGCAGGTGCTTGGGCTTCGAGATGCCGTTGCCGACGCGACGCAAGACCGTCTGCTCGTTGATGCTGAGCGGCACAACCAGTCCGCGTTCCATGCTCCCCTCCACACCCGGTATCGAAGCGCGTCGGGAACGCGGTGGCAAGGATTGAATGGTGAAGATTGCATGATCCAGCGCGGATCAAGTTGCAGGGGCAACGCGGAGATTCCGCGGACGGAACCGGCAACAACTCGCGATGCGCGGCGTTCTGCAAGGCAGGAAACGACAGCGTCAGGAGTTGCCGATGCATCGACTGCTTATCGTCGTCCTGCTGGCGGCGCTGGGGATCGGGCCGGCGGCATGGGCGGAAGAGCCGTTGCCGGGCGCGAAGTCCGACGTGCCGCGTACGAGCCCCGAGCCGACCAACCAGAGCGCCGAGGAGATCATCATCAAGGCGAAGCTGCGCGCCGCCGGCGTGCGCAAGGTCAACAATCTCGCGCGCCATCCCGACGGCACCTGGGAGGGCCGCGGCATGAAGGGCGACGAGGAGATCGCCGTTCAGGTCGACACCGACGGCAACGTCAAGTTCCGCTGAGAGCCCGGCCGGGCCGCAGCGCCTCCAGCGTCTCGACATAGGCCCGCACGACCGGCAGCAGCAGCTCGGCGCTCGTGCCGGACGCGCTGTCGGCCGGCGTGTGGAACAGGCGATGCACGGCGGCCATGCCGAAGAAGGCGGGGTAGCCCGCACCCTGCACGTCGCGGATCTCGCCGACCGCCGCCTCGCGGCCGCCGAGGCGCGTTCCGTCGACTGCGGCAAAGGTCCGATCGGTCAATGCCTCGAGCGGGGCCGAGCGGGCGACGACCCGCAGCAGCATATCGTGGCTGGCGAGCGTGGCGCCGAAATGCGCCCACACCACGGTCGAGTCCGGCGCCGGTGCCGCGGCGCGCAGGAAATGCTGCATGCCGCCATGCCCGATCTCGTGCCCGGCGGTGGCGACGAACAGGAGGTCGACGTCGGCGAAGCGCGCCGCCGCCAGTCGCGCCGTGGCGAGGAACCCCGCGATGCCGGGTCCGCGTTCGCAGGTGCTGGTGAACCAGCTCGTCACCGGCGTCGACACGACGAACCATCGCCCCGTGCCACGGTCGAGGCGGCCGACGACGTTGTGGCCCGGCACGCTCTCGCGATAGCGGCCGTCGATCGCCAGGGTGACGTCGCCGGCGCAGGCATCGAGCGTGGTCCGGTCGCGCGGAGCCGCCAGCACGACCGGGCAAGGCCACGGCGGCATCGACTGGTCGACGTTGTAGGTGAATATCTCGCCGCTCGGATGGTCGATGTCGAGCAGCAGGGCGGCGGGATCGCGCGCGAAGGCTTCCTCGAGGGCCAGGCGATGGCCCGCCGTGAGATAGGCGCCGCGATCGTAGGGCAGGGTGAGGCGCACGAAGCATCCCGTGGCGGGCCCGGCCGGCACGATCGGCGCGGTGAGGCGAAAGCTCGCCTGCGCGGGCGGCGGCCACCACTGCGGCACGACGGCGAGGTCGCGTCCGCTGACGCGCAACGCCGCGGACACGCACTCGTACTGGCGGGCGACGCTGAACGCCTGTCGCTCGACGGCGAACCCGGCTTTGCCGAGTTCGTCGGCGATCCAGCCCAATGCCGCGTCCGCGCCGGGCGAACCGAAGCGGTGGACGCCGAAACCCTCGTAGCGAAGAACGTCGGCAAACAGCCCGTCACCCGACAGCGAATAGGACATGACCGGCGCATCCCTCCTCATTACCCGCCGGGTAGTCGATCGACGGGCGCGATGGGGCTAGCTCTGCCTGCAGGCAATCGAAGGAGCAAGCCATGTCGTCAGTCACTGCCCCGTCCCCGCGCGCTCCGCTCCGCGGCTGGACCGTCGACACCTTCAAGCGCTTCTGGGCCAGGCCGTCGCTCGACCACCTCGAGGGAATCGATGCGATCCTCGCCCCCGACATCGTCGGTTACTGGCCGCGCCCGATCGGCAAGGTCGAGGGCATCGCCGCCTACACCGGAATCATCGAGGCCTTGCTGCGCACGGTGCCCGATCTGTCGCTGTCGGTGCCCGATCATGCCGTCTCGGGCAACCTCAGCTTCGTGCGCTGGGTGGCCGCCGGCACCGGCCCCGACGGCCGCTTCGAGGCGCTGGGATGCGATCGCGTGCGCGTGCGCGACGACGGCCTCGTCGTCGAGAACTACATCTTCTGTGACCATCCCTTTTTCGCCGCGGTGGCCGGACGCGCCGGGCGCCGCCCCGGCTGACGCTTCAGGCGGCCGTCGAGCTGTCGGCGGCCGCCGCGTCGTCCTGTGCCGCGAGCCATTGGCGGGCGGCGAAGATGTCGCTGAAGATGCGCATCGGCCGATCGGCGCTGGCGACGGTGCGGCAGATGTCGGCCAGCCTTTCGTGGCGCTGCGGCCCGGCGACCACGGCGAATGGTCCGACCCGGCCGTTGCCGCGCGCGACGAAGGACTGCATGCGCTTGCGGAAGGCGTCGACGTCCGCCGCCGTCAGCGCCGAGGTGCCGCCGGTCGCGTCGAAGATCTTTCGATAGCCGATGGCGCGCGCCTTGATGACGGCGTCGAAATAGCCGTCGAGATCGCCGAGCTTGACCTCACCCTCGGTCTTGCCGACGATCATACGATCGAGATGGTAGACGGTGACGTAGATCGGCATGGCATCAACTCGCCCGCCAATATGCGTCCGCCGCCGCGGCGCGGCAATCGGTCGGATTGTGTTAATCGTTTGCGCGCTGCGCCCTAGGGTTGCGCCGTGGGTTACACGGCCGCCTCGCTCGCCGGGTCGCCGGCGATGCGACTGTGCCACATGACGCGCGGCTGGGTCATGTCCCAGGGCGTCGCCTGGTGCAACAGGCAGCGATTGTCCCACACCACGACGTCGCCCGGCGACCAGGTGTGATGGTAGATGCGCGGCGGCCGGCAGGCGAAGGCGACGAGCTCCTCCAGCAGGCGGTCGGACGCCTCGCGACTGAGGCCGGGAACGTTGTGGGCGTGACGGCCGATCAGCAACGATTTACGGCCGGTCTCGGGATGGGTCTTCACCAGCGGGCGCAACGGGACCGGCCCGTCATGGAAGCCGTAGCCGCTGTACTGGCCGTCGCCGGCCCTGGCGTCGTGGCCGAGCTTCGACTGGCTGTAGTGCAGCGAGTGATGGGCCGACAGACCGCCCAGCTTGTCCTTCAGGTCGTCGTCGAGCGCGTCGTAGGCGGCCCGCATGTCGGCCCAACCGGTCTGTCCGCCGGCACTCGGCACGACTTCGGCGCTGAACACCGCGCCCTTGGCCTGAACCGGCATGTAGGTGCTGTCGGCATGCCAGCCCATGTTGCCCTTCAGCACCTTCATCATGTCGTCGTTGTCCTTTTCCAGGCGCAGCGTGCCGTCGGACTTGACGTTGCTGAGGGCGGCCATCTCGAACTCGAGAGGCCCGAAACGGCGGGCGAAGGCGATCTGTTGGTCGCGCGACAGATGCTGGCCGGGAAAGACGAGCAGCGCGCGGTCGAGCCAGGCGGCATAGAGGTCGCGCCACAGGGCGTCGTCGAGGTCGGCGATGCGAAAGCCGGTGACGATCGCGCCGAAGGTGGCGTCGAGCGGTCGAACGTCGAAAGCCTGGGCCATGTCGTTCCTCCCCGGAGAGCCGACTATATCACTTGCGCGGCGTCGAGGAATCGTAAGGCGCGCGCGGCTGCAGATAGGGCGAGGTTTCGCGAATGGACGGATAGGGCGGCGGCGGGTCGGCCGGCTGGCCACCCGGCGGCACGGCCGGCGGCAGCTGCGGATCGCGAGTCTGGTGGGGATAGATCGGACCGGTGCTGCCCGCGCCGGCACCGGGACCGATGCCGCTGCCGATGCCCGTGCTGTTGCCGATCGGGCCGGGCTGCAGGGGCGCTTGCGCCTCGCCCGCCGATGGGGCGGCCAGGCCGACGAGCGTCGCCAGCACGACGGAAAGACACGCCGATCGGGTCATGCGATCAATGGATGTCGATGGGCTCGAACAGCGGATTGTCGAGGTCGAGCAGGGCATAGGCCTCGCCGAGCGTCGGCACGATGATCGGCTCGCGATGCCCCGCCAGCCGCTGCTGGTCGCGAATGGTGCGGGCGAATTCCTCCCCCGCGGCGCGCGGCGCCACGATGACGCGGTCGGCGATGATCGACGGCGCCTGGCCGCGTTGCATGACCTTGCTGATAGGCACGGCGACGGCATCGACCGCGGAGAAGTCGTAGAGCCCACGCACCGCGCCTTCGCGCGCCAGGAAGGTGAGCACGTTGCGATCGTGCGTCTCGAAGTCCTGCGAGCTCATGACTCCGCTGATCCGCACCAGCAGCACTCGTTGCCGACGTTCGAACCACAGGGTGAACATTCTTCACGCCAGCCGCAGGTGAAACGTTCGTTGCATCGTGAGAGCTGGCATCTTCTTCTTCAGTCACCGTCGAAAACCGATGCTTCGATCCTTAGCGCAACCCAGTGTGCGGTGAAAGCAAAGCTTCGTTCAGCGACTCGGAAGAAACATTTCCATTTCGCCGACGGCTCACTCCCCGTCGTGTGTCGATCTGGACCAGCGGAAGACGAACGCGGCGATCATCGCGACGGAGCCGCCGACCCACAATAGAAGCGCGAGGATTCGCGCGTCGCCGACAAACGCGAGGGCGATGCTCGCGATGGTGAGCGTGACGTGCAGCGTGGCGAACAGCACGAGGTACTCGAACGAGTGATACGACCGCCGGCGTTCGCGAATCATCTGCCGTTCGGCGAGGTTGGCGATGTCGGTCATCGTGGCGTCTCCGTGGATCGGGCGTCGGGATCAGAGGGCGGTGAACATGGCGACGGCGGTCAGGCCAACCAGCATGCAGGCAGCCAGGCGCATGACGCGGGGACGGCACGAGTCCTCGCCGTCGCGCCGCTGCCAGGGATCGATGTCGATGTCGAGATCGTGGCGCATGCGGGAAACCCGACGGGAGTTGCGGTCAGTGAGCGGGGCTATCACTGCACTGCGGCGGCGAGGCCGGCGCTCGTCGCCGGGCCCGGCGACCGCGCGAGGTCGATCGGGATCACGTTGCTTCCTTCCGGCGAGAGGGACACCGATATGCGGAGTCAACTCGTCGACGGCGGGAAGGGTTGCCGCCGCGCGGCAGCGGCGGTTTCAGCGCGTGATGTTGGGGCCGATGTAGGTGCCCGGCGCCCCGCTCGGATTCGCGGGATCGGCATTGAGTCCGCTCGGCGGCGGGCGGCGGTTGTCGCGCGTCGTCAGCCCGGTGTAAGTGCCCGGGTTGGGAGCCGAGGGAGGCCGCGACATCGGCACCTCGCCCGGCTTGGGCAGGTCGCTCTCGGGTTCACTGCAGGCGGCGCCCATGCAGGCGGCCAGGATCGCGATTGTCGGATGCAGGCGCTTCATCGTCGGGTCTCCCCGCTCGATGTTAGGCACTCCGTCGGCACATTCAATCGGTACGGCGCAGGGCAACTATCGCTCGCTCCCGGCCGTCGGGCCGCTCTCGGAAAGCAACTTGCCCGTCATGGGATTGACGATGTGGACACGCGCGCAGGCAAGGCAATGTTGCGCCACATAGTGATTCTCGCCCGGTTCGATCTCCTGGTGAGTGGCGCCCTGCACCATCAGACCTGTCGTGGGACAACAGAACAGGAAGACGCGCATACGTCTTGTCAGTGAACGAACGGACGTCGGGCCTTCAACATCCATTCAAAATGAATGGAATTTCGTTGAGCGCCTTGAGATGGATCAAGGCCGGCGCGATCTCAATCGGCGGCGTCCGCGTGGCCGGTGGGCGTCCCGTTGCGCCAGGTGGGCGTGGCTGGAGGAGACACAGGCTGGGCGGCCATCGGGCGCCGGCCCGACCGGGCCAGCCTCTCTGCGGCCTGGCGAATCGAAATCGTCCGCCGCACCTCACCCAATTGGCGCAACAACGCCGTCTCCTGCCGGACAAGCAGAGCCGTGCTGGCGGAAACGGTCACGGTTGCACCTCACGGATTGGTCACCAAGCGCCTGCGGAACCAACGCCGGGTGTGGCAAAAAGGTTGCACTCCCGATCCGCCTCCTGTGGGCAAATTTGGAAGCTCGTTCTCTCCGGATTGGACGTGATTGTCCCTGCCCAAGTGCGCCGGGTTTGGCACTATCAATGCAAATAATCCACGGCCGCTTCGGTTTGACCATGACGATTTCGGACGGCGCAAAGCCCGCGCCGCAGTCGACTGTTTTGCGGCGCAGGTCGATCCGCTCGAGGATCCGATCGATTTCGAACCGGGTTCGGTTGGCGCTCGGGATGCGGGGCGTGGCGTGGGCGGCGGGTGCGCTGTGCGTCGGTCTCGCCTCGGCGATCCTGTCGATCGTCGCCGTGGCCACATCGATCGACCACGCCGGAGCCGATCGCAGACACCGGATCGCGACGGAGATACTCGAAGTGGATCGCACGACCGGAGCGTTCGTGCGCGCTCTGGTCGCTTCGCCCGTCGAGAGTGTCGGCTCGCCGTCGATGGCCGCCCTGTGGTCGGATTTCCGGGCGTCGATCGATCGCGCTTGTACGCTCGCCGAGGCCGCGCCGGCCGCGGCGGGGAGCCTCGACGAGATCTGCTCACGGCACGACAGGCTGGCTGCGGACGTGGTGCCCGCGCTCGAGCGCCTCGCCCGGGAGGGCCGGCCGGTTATCTCCGATCCGCTGCTGTCGGAGCTGGTGTCGGTGCGCGAAGCGATCAACGCGCTGGCTACCCGTTCCATGCGCGATGCCGACGATCACATCCATCACATGGCGGACGGCTACCGCCAGGCGCTCGTCATCCTGGTCGTGAGCACGGCGGGATTCGTCTGCGCCGCCGTCATCCTCGTCCTGCTTGTCGGCAGGGCGTCGGTGCAGCACCATGAGCAATCGCTCAAGGCGCGCCAGGCTGCCGAGCTCTTGCGCGAGACGATGGACGCCCTGCCGGCGGGCGTCGTCGTCTACGACCCCACCGATCGGCTCATGATGTTCAACAGCGTCGCCGCCTCGATCACACCGGCCCTGAGCGAACCCGGCGCGATCGGCCGCAGCTACGAGGAGATGGCCCGCGACACCGCGCGCCGCCTCGAGGCGGCGGGACACGGTCCCCAGCCCGTCGATGAGTGGATCGAGCGCTTCAACAGCAAACGTCACCAGCGTACGCGCCAGGCTGTGGACGGACGCTGGTTCGACTGGTCGGAAAGCAGGACGCCGAGCGGCCTGACGGTCGGCCTCAGGGTCGACGTCACCGAGGTCGAACGAGCGCGCGCGGACTACGCGCGGCTGGTCGATTCGCTGGCCGACGTGACCTACAAGATCGACATCCAGACGGGCCGCTTCACCTTCGTGAGCGCGTCCGCCCGCGAGATGTTCGGGGTGGCACCGGAGAGCATGGTGGGGCGCCACTTCCTCGAGTTCGTCGCCGCCGAATCGCGCGAGCGTGTGCAGCGGTCGACGACGCGCGCCTACGATCCGAACGACAAGGGCACCCTCGGCCAGTTCTCGATGCTGACCGGAAGCGGCGAGGTCCTGCCTGTCGAGGTGCGGTCGCGCCGCCATGTCGACGAGAACGGTGCGATCATCAGCAGCGGCGTGATCCGCGACATCGGCGACCGCTTCCGGCTGGAGCAGCAGATCGAGCAGCAGCTCGCGGAGCTCCAGCACGCCCGGGCCGAGTACCGTTCGCTCGTCGATTCGCTCGGCGATATCGTCTACAAGATCGACGCCGCGACGAGCCGCATCACCTTCGTCAACGCCGCCGCAGCGCAGTTCTTCGGCATGCCGATCGAGCACATCGTCGGCTCCGACTTCGTCGAACGTGTCGATCCCGAGCACCAGCAGATGCTGCGCGACGGCATCGCCCGCGAGTTCAGGAACACCGGCAGGCTGATCGAGGTGCGCTTCCGCGTGCGGGCGGCGGGCGACGAGTGGCGCCATGTCGAGATTCGCTATCGGCGCAGCCTCGACGAGGCCGGGCAGCTGATCGTTTCCGGCGTGATGCGCGACGTCGAGGAGGCCGTGCGCATGGAGCGGCGCATCGCCGAGCAGGTGACGGCGCTGGAGCGCGCACGCGCCGAGTATCAGACGCTGGTCGATTCACTGTCGGACATGATCGTCGAAGTCGACATCTACAAGGGCGTCTTCACCTTCGCCAGCGCGGCCGCCGCCGACCTGCTGGGCGTTCCGGCCTCGCAGATGATCGGTCGACGGGTGTTGGACTACATCGTGACCGAGGATTTCGGGGCGATGAACGACACCGCGCGAGCCCTGCTGCGCGCCGCCGACGGCAAGCCGCAGCACCTCATGACGCGAGTGCGTCATGCCGACGGCGGCGTGCGTCATCTCGAAGTGCGCATGCGCAAGACGCACCAGAATACGGAGACCACGATCGTGAGCGGCGTGGTCCGCGACGTCACCGATCGGGTCGAGCTCGAACGGCGCCTGGCCGGGGAAACGGCGCGGCTGCGATCGATCGTGGAATCGACTGGCGCCCTGATCGTGCTGGCCGACCGCGACCTCAACGTGACGATGGTCAATTCGGGCTTCAGCGCCATCACCGGCCTCGCCGCCTCCGACGCGCTCGGCCGGCCGCTGTACGAGGTGCTGGCGTGTCCGGCCGACGCCGCGTTCGACAGGCCGCTGCAGCTTGCCGTCAAGATGGGTTCGCGGCTGATCGCCCTGACGACACGGCCGGTCACGACCCCGGACGGCGAGTTGAGCCACGTCGTCCTTCTCGGTGTCGACGACACCGGCAGGCGCGAGGCGGAGAACGCGCTGCACGACGTCGAACGGTTTGCGACGGTCGGCGAAATGGCGGCCACGATGGCGCACGAGCTCAGCCAGCCGCTCCAGGTGATCAACATCGCCAGTGCCTCGGCGACCGACGAGCTCGATCATCCGGCGGACGAGCAGAAGGGGCCGGATATCGCCTTCTTGCGCGCGCGGCTCGATCGTATCGCGCGCCAGGTCGAGAACGCCAGCCGGGTCATCGGCGACCTCAGGGCCTTCGTGCGCGGCACCAACACGCCCGAGAATGTCGGCGTGTTCGATCCGCGGCGCTCGATCGAAACGGCGGTCGGGCTGACCGGCTACGGCGTGCGGCAGGCGGGCGCCGAGCTGCGCGTGCGGGTCGCCGACGACCTGCCGCGGGTGGCCGGCGAATCGAGCCGCCTCGAGCAGGTCCTGGTCAACCTGATCAACAACGCGCGCGATGCCGGCGGTCGCGCCATCGACATCGCGGCGGCGACCGTCGAGCGCGACGGCAGGCGGTGCGTGCGTATCTCCGTCGAGGACAGCGGTCACGGCATCGACCCCGAGATCCTGTCGCGCCTGTTCGTGTCCTTCGTCACCACCAAGGCCAAGGGCAAGGGTACCGGCCTCGGCCTGCGCATCTGCCGGCGCATCGTCGAGGAAATGGGCGGCACCATTGCCGCCGCGAATCGTGCCGAGGGCGGTGCGCGCTTCGATGTGCTGCTGCCGGCTGCCTAGGAGGAGGCCGGGCGTGGGCAGCTCGCTCTTGCGCCGCCGCGACCGGGGTGCATTTGCAGGTGAAGCCCGTGCGGTTGTCGGTCACAATCCGTCCCGCTCGGTAAACGAGCGGGGGAAAGCCTGAATGTCGACCGTCCCGTCGCGCGTGTCGGGTCCTGCAGCGGTCTCCAAACTCGCCCAGCTCGCGGACCTCGTGCGCTCGTTTCCGAGCCAGGTCCGGCTGGCGCTCGGCGTCCGCGGCGTCGCGCTGGCGACCGCGGCCGGCGTGGTCGGCCTGTTGTCGTGCATCGTCTCCTTCGCCGACATCGCGCTGTCGTTGCACCACACCGACCTCGATCGCAAGCGTCGGCAGGCCGCCGAGATCCTGGCCCTCGACAACACCAATCGGCTGCTGATGCGCACAATCTTCGGCATGTCGTCGGGCCGCGTGCCGGTGCCGGCCGGCGAGGCGGCGCCGGTGCTCGAAGTGTGGCAGCAGTTCCAGCAATCGATGATGTCGGTCTGCCGCACGGCCGCCGGCCCGGTGCCGCAACGCGAGCGGCTGCAGAAGGCCTGCGCCGATCCGCAAGCCCTGTTCGCCCGGCTGACGCCCGATATCGAGGCCCTCGACCCACCGCGGCGTCTGCTCGATCCCGCCACGGTGCGCGAGCTGCTGGCCATTCGCGACGACATCAACGCCCTCGCCGTCGGGGTGGCGCAGGACGCCGACAGCATGGTCGGAAAGCTGATCGACGACTATGGCAGGGCGCTGTTCGTCCTCACGCTCAGCACCACCGGCTTCGTCGGCGCGGGATTGGTGCTCATCCTGCTGGTCGGCCGCGCCTCGGTCGACCATCACCGGCTGTGGTTGAGCGCCCAGCAGGCGCGCGACATGGTCGACCGCGAGCGGACGCGCTATCGGCGCCTCGTCGATTCGCTGTCGGACACGGTCTACACCGTCGACCGCAACGGCGTTCTGACCTTCGCCAGCGCGGCGGTGCATGAACTGCTCGGCATGCCGGCCGACCGCATCGTCGGCCGCAAGCTGCGCGAATTCGTCGACGCCGCCGACGTCGAGCGCGCCCTTGCCGAGGCGCGTGCGCAGTTCCAGTCGCAGGACGTCGGCGTGCGCCAGGTCCATCTGCGGCTGCGCCGTGCCAACGGCGCCGAGCGCCACGTCGAGATCCGCTCGCGCAAGCCGGCCGGGGACGAAGGCACGGATGTGGCCCTTGTCGGCATCATCCACGACGTCACCGAGCGGGTGGATCTGGCCGAACGGCTGCAGCGCCAGATGGCGGAAGCCGAGGCGGCGCGCAACGACTACCAGTCGCTGGTCGATTCCGTGAGCGACGCGGTGTTCAAGGCCGATGCAAAGAGCGCCGTCATCACCTTCGCCAGCGCCGCCACGGCGGAGGTCATGGGCATGCCGCCGGCAGAGATCGTCGGCACGCGGACCTTCGACCAGATCCACGCCGACGACGTCGAATACGTGATGAGCGCAACCAAGGCGGCGCTGCAGGGCAATACCCCGCGCGTCGAACAGCTGCAGTACCGCATCCGTACGCCGGCCGGCGAGACCAAGCACGTCGAGACGCGCTTTCGCAAGACACCCGGGCCGGATGGCCGCTCGCTGGTCGTCGGCGTGGTGCGCGACGTCGAGGAGCGCGTCCGCATGGCGCGCCGGCTCGAGGACGAGATGGCGCGCCTCAGGTCGATCGTCGAATCGAGCGGCGCGCAGATCCTGATGGTCGATCGAGAACTCAACGTGGTCATGGTCAACAGTGGCTTCACGGCGATGACCGGACTCGGCGAGGCCGACGCCATAGGCCGACATCTGAAGAAGGTGGTCGACTGCCGGCTCGACCCGAAGGTGCTCGACGACTGGTTGGCCGCGCCGCGTCACGGCCGGCCGGTCGCGCCTGCCCATTACAGCAACCAGATCCGGGATCCGCAGGGCCGGCTGCGCCTGGTTTCGGTCACCGCCACGCCGGTGGTCGATGCGCACGGCCTGGTCAGCAACATCGTCTTCCTGGGCGTGGACGACACCGAGCGCCGCGAGGCCGAGCAGGCGCTGTTCGCCGTCGAGCGGCTGAGCACGGTGGGCGAGATGGCGGCGACCATGGCGCACGAGATCAACCAGCCGCTGCAGGTCATCAACCTCGCGTGCGAGTCGGCCAA
Source organism: Enhydrobacter sp. (assembly GCA_025808875.1). Lineage (NCBI taxonomy): Bacteria > Pseudomonadati > Pseudomonadota > Alphaproteobacteria > Hyphomicrobiales > Enhydrobacter > Enhydrobacter sp. The sequence goes on from CP075528.1 coordinate 824,963, forward strand.
GGACGAGATCGACGCTGCCGAGCTGCGCGGCACGGTTCCGACGCCGGGGTTCCTGCGCGCCAAACTCGAGCGCATCGGCCAGCAGATCGATCGCGCCAGCCGTATCGTCGGTGAACTGCGGGCCTTCGTGCGCGGCACCGGCAGCGAGGAGTCCGAGCGACCGTTCGAGGCCGTCGAGGCGGTGCGCGCCGCCATCGAACTGATGGCGGTTCCCCTGCTGCGCCAGGGCGCCCAGGTAAGCCTGACGCGGGCCGACGCGCCCTCGCTTGTCATGGGCCATTTCGGCAAGCTTGAGCAGGTACTGGTCAACCTGATCAACAATGCACGCGACGCCGGCGCCCGCTCGATCGACGTCTCGGTGTCGGCGGTCGCCGGCGAGGGCCCGCACCGCTTCGTCGCCATCGCCATCGACGACGACGGCCGAGGCATTGCCGCCGACGTCCTGCCGCGCCTGTTCGTCGACTTCGTCACGACCAAGGAGCGCGGCAAGGGCACCGGTTTCGGCCTGCGCATCTGCCGGCGCATCGTCGAGGAGATGGGCGGGACGATCACCGCCCGCAACCGCGATGCCCGCGGTGCCTGCTTCGAGATCGTGCTGCCGGCGATGGCATAGCGGGCGCCGGCTCGGGTCGCTCCGCTTTGGAGTGGATCGCGCCTGTTGGGGGCATGACTGCTCCGCTCTGGAGGTGTTGCAACGTGCGATGGCGCATCGCCGAGCCTATCTCCGCGCCATGCAGTTCTTCCCCGCCAATACCGGCACGGACGGTCGCGACGACGCTCCGCGCCGCCCTCCGCTCGGGTTGCGCACGATCCTGACGATCGCCGTCTGGTTTGGCGCCGCGCTCCTGCTGACCGATACGGTCGGCAACGTCCTGCGCATCTCGCAGACGACGCGTCCTGTCGCGAGCTACGAGCCCCCGCCGACGCCGCCCGTCTATCGGGGCGCGATCATGCCGGTCAGCGGCCGCTAGCTAGGCGGCCGATGCCACCGCGACACGGCGCTCGTCGACCGGCGTCCAGGAATTGGCGATCGTCGTGAAGGCGGGTGGCGGCAGGCCGAGTATCGCCGCCGCCTCGTCCATCGTGCGCGCCATCACCGGCGCGGTGTGACCGGCCGCCGACTGGTAGGTGCCGTAGAGGCGCATCAGGCCGAAGATCGCGGGCTGCGGCGCGACGACCGCGCGAGGCAGTCGCGAACAGAATTGCTGCTGCTGGGCACGCGTCGCCATCTGCGCCGCAGTCACGTCGAGGCGTTCGATCGCCGTGAAGTCGTGGATCACGCCGGCCGGCGCCAGCAGCGCGGCCAGACGGGGACCTCGTTCGTCGAGTCGGGCAAGATCGTCGAGGCTCAGGGCCCCACCGAACCGCACCAGCATAAGTCGGGTGCGACGGTCGAAAGCGAGGTTGAACACGGTACTAATCCTTCGATTTCACAGTTTGTGTACGCCGATCGAGTTGGGGTCGCTGCCACTATCTTTCCTCATTCGTGCATATCTCGCCGGCTGATCGCCGCTCGCCGAGGCAGCCTGACGCGCCTTGCGCCGTTGTCGGCCGGGGGTGCGGTCGCGAACGGAGGTTGCCGGCCATGAAATCCAAGCTTGCCTGGGCGGCTGCCGGCCAGCGCGTCCATGTCGTGGTGCTCGACCCAGGCGAGGAGGCGTTCGCCGTTCTCACGCGCTTTGCCGCCGACTGTGGTCTCACCGGAGCGTCGATCGTCGCACTCGGTGCCTTCGAGCGCGCCGTCGTCGGCTGGTTCGATCTTCGGACGCGGGGCTATCGACCGACCCGGGTCGACGAGCAGTGCGAGGCCCTCAGTCTGCTGGGCGACATCGCCGCGGGCGACGACGGTAAGCCGAGCGTGCATCTACACGCCGTTCTCGGCCTGGCCGACGGCACGACCCGTGGCGGGCACTTTCTCGAAGGCATCGTGCAGCCGACGCTCGAGGTGACAATCACCGAGACGCCGGCCCATCTGCGGCGCATCGGGCGGCCTGAACTCGGCATCGCGCTCATCGATCTCGACGCCGGGCAACGTTGAGCCCGGCAGTGTCGTTGATCCGGCATCTCAAACCGAAGGGAGAGCCCATGGTCGACGAAACCAAGATCACCGACGGATCGCTGATCGCTGCCGAGAAGGTGAACGGCACCAACGTCTACAATCGCGCCGGCGACAAGCTCGGCCACGTCGAGGACATCATGATGGACAAGGTGAGCGGTCGCGCCTGCTATGCCGTCATGTCGTTCGGCGGATTCCTCGGCATCGGCGACAAGCACTGGCCGCTGCCCTGGTCGGCGCTGACCTACGATCGCTCGAAGGAGGGCTTCGTCGTCGACCTCGACAAGAAGATGCTCGAGGGCGCACCGAGCTACGACGACGACTTCCTGTGGACCCCCGACTACGGCCGGACCGTCGATCGCTACTACAACGTGCCCAGCTACTGGGCGTGACTCCGATTGGGCGGCCTGGACCGGCCTCGCGGCTGGTCCGGGACCACGGGATTTGTCCACATTTGGGGCTGGTGTTTCTGCAGGCCGGCTGATAAAGGTTCTCCCCATGACTTTGGGGAGCCGCTTTTGGGGAGTGGCCGCGGGTGGCTGTTTGCTGCTGGCGGCCGGAACGGTGCTTGCCGATTCCTCGCCCCGCCAAGGTGAGCGCTTCCCGCCCCCGAATACTCCGCCGATCGCCGCGCCGGCCGTCGCCAAGAAGGCGGCTCCGGCCGTCATCCTCGGCGTCGATGCCCGGGTGGAATCGAGCGAACTCGGCTTCGAGCGGGGCATCGCGCCCGCGCCCGGCCGCACGGTGTCGTGGAAGGGCACCGATTACCAGGTCGTCGATGTCTCGGCCGTCGGTGGTGGGCCGACCTTCTCGGCGGGTTCGCGCCATGTCATCGCCGTCCAGGGCGGCCGTCTGACGGTGGCGCTGAAGTACGTCGATCCCGAGAGCACGATCGGCGCCGGCACCGCGGTCGCCTCCCGCTCGCTCAAGTAAAACCCTCCGGTCTAGCGTTCGTTGTCGGTGCGCTCGCTCCAGGGCGGGAGACAATCGTGCGCGTGCACGCCCAATCCACGGGCGTTGGCCTCGGCTTCCTGCGGCACGTAGTCGACGCTGTCGGGCGTCAAGGCCCAGGCCATGCCCGCCATCACCATCGCCGCACCGAGATCGGTTTCGTCGGCGCGACACAGGCCGATGGCTACATCCGTGCCGTCGCGCCCGCGGAACTCGCAGCCGATCACGCGGTCGTGCACGAGCGACTGGAGGAAAGCGATGGCTCGATCGCCGGCGGCCCAGCCGTCGCCGCACAGCTGTGTGGTGCCGGGGGCCTCGATGCCCCATAGCCGCCAGATTCGTCCCTCGACGCTGATCGTGTCGCCATCGAGCACGGATTGCGCATTGACCGGCCCGACGACGGTCAAGGTCGCCGCGAGGAGGGCGGCGCTGCACAGTCGGTTCGTCTCGCGGAGGAACAGCATCGGTCGGGTAGTGTAGTTCTTTGTCGACGTGCACACTAGATTGGGCAGGCCGCGCGGACGAGGCGGTTGAGGAGAGTGAGATGAAGCGGATTGGCGGGCTGATCGTGGTGGCAATGGCATTGTCGACCGTGGCCGTCGCGCAAAGCGACGACGCCGCGTACTGCAGGGAGCTCGGCAACCTCGCCCTGCGCTACACCGGCACGGCGGGCGGCGACGGGCGCCTGTCGCCCAGCCTCGACACCATCGAAGCCATCGCCGAATGCAGCAAGGGCAACTATGCCAAGGGCATTCCGGTGCTGGAGAAGACGCTGCGCGACAATCGCTTCACGCTTCCCAAGCGCTGACCTCGATCCGTGCGGCTCACGGCGGTCGCCAGCGCACGCCGTCGGCGCACCAGATCCTGAGTGGAGCCGGAGACGGGGCGGCTGCGGAAGACGGCGCTGCTGACTCGGGGGCTGCAGCGAAGGTGTGGGCTCCGCGCGGCTTGCCCTGCAGGTGTTGCGGCACGAAGCGGGCGGCGGCTTCGCTGCCCCGCGTCATGGCGTCGAACAGGGTGCGCCGGGCCTGCGCGATCATCTCGGCGTCGGTGATCTCCTCGCTCATGCGCGCCTACTGCCGACCGCGTTCTCCCGCGATCAATCCAGCGTCACGCGATAGCGGCTGATCGCCAGCGCCGAAACGAGGATCAGGATCGCCACCATCGCCAGCAACTCGGTCGACACGTCGGCGAGAGAGGCGCCCTTCAGCATCAGGCCGCGCACGACTCGCATGAAGTGCGTTGCCGGCAACGTCTCGCCCAGCCACTGCGCCCATACCGGCATGCCGCGGAACGGGAACATGAAGCCCGACAGCAGGATCGAGGGCAGCAGCACGAACACCGAGGCCTGCATGGCCTGGAGCTGGTTCTGCGTCACCGTCGAGATGGTGAAGCCGATGGCGAGGTTGACGGTGATGAAGAGAGCGGTGCCGAGGCCCAGCAGCAGCAGGCTGCCCTCGGTCCGGACATCGAACAGGAAGCGCGCGACCAGCAGGATCACGACCATCTGCACCGAGCCGATCGCGACGTAGGGCGCGATCTTGCCGATCATCACCTCGAGCGGCTTCACCGGCATGGCGAGCAGGTTCTCCATCGTGCCGCGTTCGCGCTCGCGTGTGACGGCGAGCGCCGTCATCATCACCATGGTCATGGTGAGGATCACCGCCAGCAGGCCGGGCACGATGTTGAGCCGCGCCTTGCCCTCGGGGTTGTAGCGGCGCTGAAGCACCAGGTCGATCGCGTCGGCCTTGCCGCGCAGCGTGGCCAGCGGCCCGACGAAATCGCGCCGCAGCGCCTGCTCGATGGCGGGCCGCGCGGCGGCCAGCGGATTGGCGGCGGCCATCGGATCGGTGGCGTCGGCGTCGATCACGATCTGGGCGCGCTCCCCGCGCACCAGGCGCCGCGTGAAGTCGGAGGGAATGGTGACGACGAACTGCACTTCCCCCTGCTGCAGGAGTGCGTCGGCCTCGGCTTCGGACGAGGGCCGGTGTGTGAAGCGCATGTAGCCGGTGTTGGCGAGCGCCGACAGCACGGTACGCGTGATCTGGCTCTGGTCGGCGGCGATCACCGCCGTCGGCAGGTGGCGCGGATCGGTGTCGATGGCGTAGCCGAACAGCAGGAGCTGCATGATCGGCACGCCGAACATCATGGCGAAGGTCAGCCGGTCGCGCCTGAGCTGCTGGATCTCCTTGACCACGATGGCGATCAGCCTGCGCCACACGGTCAGGCGTCGGGCGCGTTGTCGCGCGCCCGTCCCATCAGATGGATGAAGATGTCCTCGAGCGTCGGCTCGGCTTCCTCCCAGACGAGCGCCGGATCGCGGCGATGGGGCTCGATGGCGCGAGCCAGGGCGTCGCGGTCCGGCCCGCACACATGGAGCGTTGCGCCGAAGGCGGCCGCCGCCGTCACGCCGGGCGCGTCGCGCAGCCGGGGCGCCAGCCGATCCGCCCCGGGACCGGAGGCGATGAAGGCCGACAGCCCCGACCGGGCGACGATGTCGTCGGCGGTGCCGCGCGCCATCAGCTCACCGTAGGCGATGTAGGCGATCTCGTGACACCGCTCCGCCTCGTCCATGTAGTGAGTCGAGACAAGGACCGTGATGCCCTGCGCGGCGTAGCCGTGGATCTCGTCCCAGAAGGCGCGCCGCGCCTTGGGATCGACCCCCGCCGTCGGCTCGTCGAGCAGCAGCAGCCGGGGTTCGTGCAGTACGCAGGCGGCGAGCGCGAGGCGCTGCTTCCAGCCGCCCGACAGCGCGCCCGCCAGCTGCCTCTGGCGCGTCGCCAGTCCCAGCCGTTCGAGCGACCGGTCGACGCGCTCCGTCAGGCGGTCGAGCTCGTGCACGCGGCCGACGAACTCGAGGTTTTCGCGGATCGTGAGATCCTCGTAGAGGCCGAAGCGCTGCGTCATGTAGCCGGTCTGCCGCTTGATGGCGTCGCGCTCGCGAACGAGATCGTGGCCGAGGCAGGTCCCGCCGCCGCCGTCGGGCGTCAGCAGGCCGCAAATCATGCGCAGGGTCGTCGTCTTGCCCGAGCCGTTGGGGCCGAGGAATCCGCAAATCCGGCCCGGCTCGACGGCGAGGCTCACCCGGTCGACCACGGTGCGCGATCCGTAGCGCTTGACCAGATCATGGACGTCGATGGCCGGCGTCACAGCGGCGCCACCGTGACGGGCAGGCCGGGCGGCAGCGGGACCTGCGTCGGCGACGGCCGGGCCTCGATCAGGAACACCAGCTTCGCCCGCGCGCTTTGCGAATAGATCACCGGCGGCGTGAATTCGGCGCGCGGCGAGACGTAGATGACGGTCGCCTCCAGGGCCGGCGGGCAGCCGTCGCAGCTGAAGCTCACCCGGCTGCCGACGCGCGCCTTCGCCACCTCTTCCTCGGGTACGAAGAAGCGCAGCTTCACCCGCAGGGGCGGCAGCAGGGACACCACCGGCGTCCCGGCCGGCACCCACTCGCCGACATGGAAGAACGTGTTCTCGACCAGCGCGTCCTGCGGCGCTACCGGCATCTGGTCGGCCAGACGCTGCCGGGCTTGCGCGACATTGGCCTCGCCCTGCTCGACCAGCGCGCGGGCGGCCTGAATCTCGTCGGGCCGCGCCGCGAGGTCGTTGGCGCGTTCCTGCGCGGCCAGCGATGCCGCCCGCGAGCGTAGCTGATGGACCTGCGACATCGCCTGGTCATGGCTCTGCCGCGTCGTGAAGCCGCGCGCCAGCAGATCGGTCTGGCGCTTGAGTTCGGTCTCGGCCAGCGCCAGCGACGCCTCGACCTCGCGACGCTGAGCGCGGACGATCTCCTGCTCCTCCTCGCGCTTGCCGGTCAGCAGGTTCTCGTAGCGCGCCCGAGCCTCGGCGAGGGCGGCTTCGGCGCGTGCGACTTCCGCCTTTGCCACCGTGGCGTCGATGATGAACAGGAGGTCGCCCTTCGTCACCTTGTCGCCGCGCTCGACCGGCCGCTCGACCAGCCGGCCGGCGACCGGCGGCGCGATCAGGCTGGTCTCACCCTCGACATAGCCGAGATAGCTGCTGCCATCGTCGCCGATGCCGAACAGCGCCATGAGTTCGCCGCGCCACGCGAGGCCGCCGGTCAGCAGCAGGGCGAGCAGGACGACCGGGACGAGGAAGCGCGTGCGCCTCACGTCGCCCTCCCGGAATCCATGGTGAGGGCATGCAGCATGAGGTCGGCGTGATGGCGGGCGAGCGCGCGCACGTCGAGCCTCGCTCCGCCGATCGGCTCGAACACCGTGCGCCACAGGCCTGCGAGCAGCATGGCGCCGACCAGCGAGCGCGCGGTCATCGCCGGATCGACCTGGCGAAACTCGCCCCGGGCGATGCCCTTGGCGATCAGGCCTTCCATCAGGGGTAGGCCGCGGCCGATCACCTCGTCCAGGTAGAAGCGGCCGATCTCGGGGAAGGCCCGCGATTCGGCGAGCACGATCTTGGCGACCGATGCCATCGGCGTGTCCTCGATGCGGCTTGCCATGAAGTCCAGGATGCGCGGGAGGAGGGGCGCCACCGGCCCGCCATGCGCCGCGAGCATCGCCTCGACCGTGCCGAGGTTGCTGCCGACGGCCTGGCGCACGACGCCCTGGAAGAGCGCGATCTTGTCCTCGAAGTAGAGATAGATCGCGGCCTTGCTGAGGCCCGCTCGCGCCGCGACGTCGTCGAGCCGCGTGCCGGCGAAGCCCCTCTCGACGAACAGCGCCAGCGCGGCCTCGAGAATCTCCTTGGGCCGTTCGGCGGGGGCGCGACGTTGCTTTTTCGCCTTCTTCATGGAACTAACTTACTGGTCAGTAATAATATATTCAACCTCGCACTACCCCGATATTTTCTCAACGCAAAAGGCCGCCCAAGGGCGGCCTTCGCATTGGCTTTATTGGAGAAAAATCAGTTGTACTTGGCGATCTCCAGCCGGCCGACCTGGTCGCGATGGACCTCGTCCGGACCGTCGGCCAAGCGCAGCGTGCGCTGGTGGGCGTACATGCTGGCCAGCTTGAAGACCTGGCTGACACCGCCCGCGCCATGCAGCTGCAGGCAGCGGTCGACCACCTTGGAGGTGATGTTGGGCACCGCCACCTTGATCATGGCGATCTGCTGGCGCGCTTCCTTGTTGCCGTACTTGTCCATCGCCCACGCGGCCTTGAGCACCAGCAGGCGCGCCATGTCGATCTCCATGCGCATGTCGGCCACATGGGCCTTGGTGACGCCCATCTCCGAGATGCGCTGGCCGAAGGCGACGCGGCTCTTGGCGCGCTTGATCGCCATCTCGAGCGCGCGCTCGGCGACGCCGATGGCGCGCATGCAGTGATGGATGCGGCCCGGGCCGAGGCGGCCCTGGGCGATCTCGAAGCCGCGGCCCTCGCCCAGCAGGATGGCCGACTTGGGCACCCTCACGTTGTCGTAGACCACCTCGGCGTGGCCGTGCGGCGCGTCGTCGTAGCCGAAGACATGCAGCATCTTGACGATCTTGATGCCGGCCGCATCGCGCGGCACGACGATCATCGACTGCTGGCGGTAGGCCGGCGCCGACGGATCGCTCTTGCCCATCAGGATGATGACCTTGCAGCGCGGATCGCCCATGCCCGACGACCACCATTTGCGGCCGTTGATGACGTAGCTGTCGCCGTCGCTCTCGATGCGGCATTCGACGTTGCGCGCGTCGGACGAGGCGACCGCCGGCTCGGTCATGGCGAAGCAGGAACGGATCTCGCCGTTGAGCAGCGGCTTCAGCCACTTCTCCTTGTGCTCCTTGGAGCCGTAGCGGGCGAACACTTCCATGTTGCCGGTGTCGGGTGCCGAGCAGTTGGTCGCCTCCGAGGCGATCGAGGAACGGCCGAGGATCTCGCAGATCGGCGCGTATTCCAGGTTGGAAAGGCCCATCGTGCCGTGCGTGTCGCCCGAGTCGCGATCGGCCGGCAGGAACATGTTCCACAGGCCGCGCTTCTTCGCCTCGGCCTTGCATTGCTCCATCACCGGCGGCAGCTGCCAGCGGTCCTTCTGGGCGTTGAGCTGCTCCTCGTAGACCGGTTCGGCGGGGTAGATGACCTCGTCCATGAACTTTTGGAGCTTTTCCTGCAGCTCCTTGGTGCGGCCCGAGTATTCGAAATCCATATGTCCTCCTGCCCCTCCCCGGGGCGCTCTCTCTGGTGCTGGGCGGACTCTGGCCGAAATCAGCGCTAATGTGAACGAGCATTCAGGCCGCACCCGGGTTTCGGCCCGCGGCTGGGCGAGGGGGAGGAAGCGCCGATGAAGATCGCCGGGTACGAGGCGAGCATCCTGCTGGTGCCGGAGGACGATCCCCTGGCCAACATGCCGGAAGAGACCGGGCGCACCCGGCCGATCGTCATCCTGAGGCTGCGGACCGACGACGGCATCGAGGGCATCGGCGTCACCCTCTATGGCGGCCGCCTGACGCGCAGCCTGCATGCCGCGGTGCAGGATCTCGCGGCGGCGACGGTCGGCGAGGATCCGATGTGCATCGAGGCCATCGTCGCCAGGCTTCGCGCGAGCGATGCCGGCGGGCCGGGCGGCATCTTCACCCTGGCGCTGTCGGCGGTCGACACCGCGCTGTGGGACATCAAGGGCAAGGCGCTTGGCCAGCCGCTGTGGAAGCTGCTCGGCGGCCATCGCCGACGCGTGCCGACCTACGCCTCGGGCTCGCTGCGCCGGGGTCTGACCGACGAACAGGCGCAGCGTGCCGCGCGCATCCTGCTCGACAAGGGCTTTCGCGAGATGAAGACGCAGATGGCGCTGCCCGGCGACCCCGCACCGGCCGACGAAGTGCGCCGCGTGCGCGTGGTGCGCGACGCCATCGGCCCCGACATCAAGCTGATGTGCGACATCAACCAGCGCTGGCGGCCCGAGCAGGCGATCGACATCGGCCATCGCGTCGAACAGGCGGGCGTCGGCCTGTTCTGGCTCGAGGACGTGACGACGGCCGACGACTATCCGGGGCTGGCGCGTGTGACCGCCGCGCTCAAGACGCCGATCGCCGGCGGCGAGTATGTCTGGGGCATCGTGCCGTTCCGCCACATGATCGAGGCGCATTCGGTCGACATCGTCATGGTCGACCTCGCGCGGGTCGGCGGCGTCAGCCAGTGGATGAAGGTGGCCGGCATGGCCGAGGCCTTCAACCTGCCGATCGTCAGTCACGTCATGCCCGAGATTCTGGTGCACATGGTCGCGGCCTGTCCCAACGGGCTGACCGTGGAATACATGCCGTGGATGCTGGCGCTCTATGAGGAGACGCCGGTCATCGACAAGGGCGAGCTCGTCCTGCCCGACAAGCCCGGGCTCGGCCTGGCGTTCGACGAGAAGGCTATCAGGAGTTTCAAGGCGTGACGTCATTGTGAGAGCGGCGCAGTCGAGGGACCTTCTCTCCACAATTTGCCGTCAATTCGTCGAGACAAGGTCCCTCGACTGCGCCGTGCTATGCACGGGTCCGCTCGGGACGACGGGACTGAGGGAGGGATGTCTTGGATAGCGTGATGCGTGTTCCTTTCAAGCCGATCGAGTTCCTGAGCCGCGACGTCAAGGTCGACCGCCGCGCCGACGGCTCGATCGTGCTGCAGTCGAACCACAGGCTGAAGCCGTACGAGCGGCACGTGCCGGCGTTCCTCGCCAAGTGGGCGGCCGAGGCGCCGGACCGGCTGTGGCTGGCACAGCGGCGCGGGGCCGCGCGCGAGTGGCTGAAGCTCACCTACGGCGAGGCCAAGCGGCAGGTCGATGCGGTGACGCAGGCGCTGCTCGACCGCGGGCTGGGGCCCGACAGGCCGGTGATGATCCTGTCGTCGAACTCGATCGAGTTTGCGCTCTTGACCATGGCCGCCATGCAGGCGCGCGCGCCCGTGGCGCCGGTGTCGCCGGCCTACTCGGTGATGAGCCAGGACCACGCCAAGCTGAAATACGTCTTCGAGCTGATCAGGCCCGGCCTGGTGTTCGTGCAGAACGGCGAAATCTATGCCCGCGCGCTGGCGGCGCTCGACCTGGAGGGCGTGCTGCTGGTCCATGTCGACAAGGCGCCGCCGCAGCGCCAGTCTCTGCCGTGGAGCGAGCTGGTCGCCACGCGGCCGACCGACGCCGTCGCGCGCTCGATCGCGGCGATCGAACCGAAGACCATCGGCAAGTTCCTGTTCACCTCGGGCAGCACCGGCATGCCCAAGGCCGTCATCAACACCCAGGAAATGATGTGCGCCAACATCGCCATGGGCCAGATGGCGCGCACCCGCAAGCCGACCGATCCCGTGCCGGTGCAGCTCGACTGGCTGCCGTGGAACCACACGATGGGCGGCAACGCCACCTTCCAGGGCAACCTCGCCGAGGGCGGCACGACGTGGATCGACGACGGCAAGCCATTGCCCGGCCTGTTCGACGAGACCTTGCGGAACCTGCGCGAGATCTCGCCGACCTACTTCGCCAACGTGCCGGCGGGCTACGCCATGCTGGCGACGGTGCTCGAGAAGGACGAGGCGCTGGCGAAGAAGTTCTTCGCCAACCTCAACTCGCTCGCCTATGGCGGCGCGACGCTGCCCGACGATCTCTACCAGCGCATGGAGGCGCTGGCGGTGAAGCATACCGGCTTCCGTCTGCCCTTCGTCACCGGCTGGGGCTCGACCGAGACGGCGCCGACGGCGACCACGGTGCACTGGGCCTCCGAGCGCGTCGGCCTGATCGGCCTGCCGTTTCCCGGCGTGCAGCTCAAGATGGTGCCGACCGGCGAGGACGGCCGCTACGAGCTCAGACTCAAGAGCGTGATCGTGACGCCGGGCTACCACAAGCAGCCCGAGCTGACGGCGCAAATGTTCGACGAGGAGGGCTTCTACAAGATCGGCGACGCCGGCCGCTTCGTCGATCCGAACCACCCGAGCTGGGGCCTGGTGTTTGACGGCCGCGTCGTCGAGGACTTCAAGCTGATGAGCGGCACCTTCGTTCTCGTCGGCACCTTGCGCACGACGGCGATCGCGGCGGCCTCGCCGGTGCTGCAGGACGCCGTGGTGTGCGGCGAGGGCCGCGACCATGTGGGACTCCTGGGCTTCCCCAACTTCGCCGCCTGCCGGCAGCTCGCGGGCGAATCGGGGGCCAGGCTGGGCAACGACGAGCTGCTGCGCCATCCGCGGATCGTCGCCACGCTGCGCGACGGGCTCGCGCGCATGAACGCCGAAGCGAAGGGCTCCTCGATGCAGGTACGCCGCGTGCTGCTGATGACCGAGCCGCCGTCGGTCGACGGCCACGAGCTGACCGACAAGGGCTACATCAACCAGCGCGCCACGCTCGAGCGGCGCAAGGCGCTGGTCGAGAAGCTCTACGCCGGCGGCGACGGCGTGATCGAGGTCTAGGAAAGCGACAGCTCGGGATACCCCTTCGCCGCGGCTTGTTCGCAGCGCTCGCGGTAGGCCGGGGCGCTGCCGGAGTAGCGGGCGATGATGCGGGTGTCCTTGCCGTCGAGGTTGCGGTTGATGCCGGTCATCCACGAATCGATTTCGTTGGACAGCAGGCCCTCGCCGCAAGACTTCACGTGGTCGGTCCAGGACTGGACGCCCTGCGGCGTCGCCTCGATGCGCGAGATCTGCCGGTCGCGGGCATGCTCGACGAGCCGCGTCACCCAATCGACGTTGTATTCGATCGAGCGCGGGATGTTGCCTAGCGCCGTGTGCGGGCCCATCAGCATCATCATGTTGGGGAAGCCCTCGACCAGCACGCCGAGATAGGTCTGCGGCCCGCCGTGCCACTTGTCCTTCAGCTTGAGGCCGTTGGCGCCCCTGATGTCGATGCGGTCGAAACTGCCGGTGATGGCGTCGAACCCGGTGGCATAGACGATGATGTCGAACTCGTACTCGGCGTCACTGGTCTTGATGCCTTTCTCCGTGATGCGCTCGATCGGCGTTGCCTTGATGTCGACCAGCTTCACGTTGGGCTGGTTGTAGACCTCGTAATAGAAGGTCTCGAGCGGCACGCGGCGCGTGCCGAAGCCGTGGTTCTTCGGAACGAGCTTCTCGGCCGTCGCCGGATCCTTCACGCGCTGGCGAATCTTGCGCGCCACGAAGTCGCTGAGCAGCGCGTTGGCCTTGCGGTCGGTGAGGATGTCGCGGAAGTTGCCCTGCCAGATGCCGAAGCCCTTCTCGCCGTAAAGCTTCTCCCAGAACGCCTCGCGCTCCTCGGCGGTGACCTCGAAGGTGCCGCGCGGGTCGGGCGTGTGCAGGAAGCAGGCGAAGGTTTCTTCGCAGCGCTTGAAGATCTCGGGGTAGCTCGCCCGGATCTTTCTCATTTCTTCTTCGCCGATCCTGGCGTTGTGCAAGGGCGCCGCCCAGTTGGGCGTGCGCTGGAACACGGTGAGGTGGCCGACCGTCTTGGCGACCTCGGCGATGGTCTGGATGCCGGTGGCGCCGGTGCCGATCACGGCGACGCGCTTGCCGCTGAAGTCCACCGGCTCCTTGGGCCAGCGCGCGGTGTGCCAGGAGCGGCCCTTGAAGCTGTCGATTCCCTCGACTCGCGGCAGGGTGGGGGTCGAGAGCGGCCCGACGGCGGTGATCAGGAATCGCGCGCTGTGCCGGCTGCCGTCCTCCAGCGTGACGTCCCAGGTGCACGTCTCGTCCCTGAAGTGTGCCGCCGCGACGCGGCTTCTGACCTGGATGTCGCGGCGCAGGTCGAACTTGTCGGCGACGTGGTTGAGATAGCGCTCGGTCTCGGGCTGGCCGGAGAAGTGCTCCGACCAGTTCCATTCCTCGAGCAGTTCCTTCGAGAACGAGTAGCCGTAGGAATAGCTCTCCGAATCGAAGCGCGCGCCGGGATAGCGGTTCCAGTACCAGGTGCCGCCGACATTGGTGCCCGCCTCGAACACCCGCACCTTGAAGCCGAGCTGGCGCAGCCGCAGCAGCTGGTACATGCCCGAGATGCCGGCGCCGATGATGATGCAGTCGTAGTCCATGTCACTCCTCAAATCATCTCCGTCCCGGTGAAGCTGGGGAGGTGGCCCGGAGGGCCGGAGGGGTCATGACCCCTCCGTCGGCGCAAGACGCTGACACCTCCCCATCGCTTTCGCGATGGGAAGGGCGTTCTTCATTCATCCACCCGCGACTCCCGGATGCGCCGCGTGCCCTGGAAGACGGGCTTGATCGGATCCATCACGAAGCGGATGCGCGGCAGGTCGGTGTCGACGGTGCAGCACGTCGCGACGATGGGGTCGGCGAGCTGCAGGCCGGGCGCGTTCCATGCCGCGGCGTCGAACGCCTTCACCTCGGGCTTGCCGCGATCGGCTTTGTAGAAGGTGTACTTCGGATCGACCTGGATCAGCATCGGCTGCGTCGTGCCGTCGAGCGGCGCGTTGGCCGCGGTCACCCAGTTGATGTACTGCACGTCGCTGCCGGCGACGGGCTGCGGATCGACCAGTGCGCAGTCGAGGATGGTCTTGCCGCCTTTGCGGACGGTGCCCATGACGCGATCGTGCCGGCGCAGGAACTTCACCTCGCCCGTTTCGACCGGGAATCCCCAGCGCTGGCGCAGTTCCGTCGCCGCCGCCGCGCTGCTCGCCACGGCACCGAGCAGGAAGCCGCGCGGATGGGCGCCGGCGCGGCTGCCGAGCCGCAGGACGGCGAGGTTGAACGGACCGGCCGGGCTCTCCGGATAGCGCGTGAAGGCCAGGATCACGTAGGACGGCCGCGCCGGGTGCATCGCGCGGGGCAGCAGGCCCTCGGTCGTGCGGAGTGGCACCTCGACCAGGAGCTGCATGGTCTCGGCCTTGGGCAGGGTCCAGGCCTCGGTGTCGAGGTTGGGCAGGGTCGGCAGCCGGGCCGCGGCCTGAGTGAGATCGAGTGATCCGTAGAGCGGCATCTTGCTACTCCGCCGCCACGTTCGATGGCTTCCTGGCGAACATCGGCATCACTTCCCTGGCGAACAGCTTCAGGCTCGCCATCACCTGGTCCTGCGGCACCACCTCGTTGGCGTTGAGGATGAAGTTGACGCAATCGACGCCGAGTGACTCCCACTTCTTCACCGCGTTGATGATTCGCGCCGGATCGCCGTAGCACATGCCCTCGGTCTGCTGCTCGTTGGCGTCGGGACCGGTGGCGGCGCGGCGCAGCGCGGGCAGCAGGCCGAGCGACTGATAGGATGGCGAGGAATAGACCTCGCGCGTGGAGATCAGCTGGGTGGCGAGATAGTTGAAGGTGTTGCCGAGCTTCTTGCCCATCTCGACGCCGTACTTGTCGTCCTCGTGGCAGAACAGGAAGTTGGTGGTCGCCACCTGCTCGTTGACGAAGGCGCCGACCGGCTCGCAGTTCTTGATGCGCCGGCGGTACTCCCTGATCTTCTTCTCCTGCTCCTCGAAGCCGGCGAAGGAGAGGCCGAGCGAGCCGAGCCCGCGGTCGGCGGCGTCGATCTCGGTGCCGGGGCTGGTGACCGCCACCCACATCGGCGGGTGCGGCTTCTGGTAGGGTTTGGGCAGGATGGTGCGCTCGGGCATCGACCAGAACTCGCCCTGGTAGGAGAAGGTTTCCTGCATCCACATCTTCGGCAGGCAGCGCACGAATTCGTCCCAGCTCTTCTTGGTGGTGTCGGGATTGACGCGAAAGCCGCCGAGCTCGGTCCAGGTCGCCGAGCGGCCTGTGCCGACATGCAGGCGGCCGCCCGACAGCAGGTCGAGCGTGGCGGTGCGCTCGGCGATCTTGATCGGGTGGTTGAACTCCGGCACGCAGACCACGATGCCGTGTCCGACCTGGATGCGCTTGGTGAGCACGGCGCAGGCGGTCAGGAACAGCTCGGGCGCCGAGCAGTGCGAATATTCCTCGAGGAAGTGGTGCTCGACGGCCCAGACATGGTCGAAGCCCAGCTCGTCGGCCAGCTTCACCTGCTCGAGGCAGTTGTCGTAGACGGTGCGCTCGGTCTCGCGCGTCCACGGACGCGGCACGGAAATCTCGTAGAACAGGCCGAACTTCATCCCGTCGCCCTCCTGTGTCTCGTGACGTTTGCGAAACGCTAGGCTTGCCGGGAAGCGCGCGCAACACCACCATGCCATCGGAGGGCGAAATCGCATGGACAGATTCGGCGGAAAGGCGGCGATCGTCACCGGCGGGGCGAGCGGCATGGGCCGTGCCACGGTGATGAGGTTCCTGGCCGAAGGCGCGCGCGTGATGGTCGCCGATCTCAACGACGCGAACGGCGCCGAGACGGTGGCCGTCGCCAGGGCGCAGGGCCATGGCGAGCGCGTCGCCTTCATGCGCTGCGACGTGGCGAAGGAGGGCGACGTCGCGGCGATCGTGGCGGAAACGGTCAGGCGCTTCGGCCGGCTCGACGTGGCGTATCTCAACGCCGGCGTTGGCGGCGCCTTCGGGCCGATCGCCGAGACCGGCGTCGAGGATTGGGACTACACCTTCGCCGTGCTGGTGCGCTCGGTGTTCCTCGGCATGAAGCACGCGTCCATTGCCATGAAGAAGTCGAAGGCCGGCGGCGTGATCCTGGTCACCGCCTCGATCGCCGGCATGGTGGGAGGCGGCGGCAGCCACGCCTATTCGGCGGCCAAGGCCGCCGTCATCAGCCTGATCGAGAACGTGGCGGCCGAGCTCGGCCCGCACCGCATCCGCGTGGTCGGCATCGCGCCCGGCGTGATCTCGACGCCGCTCGTCCATCGCGGCCGGCCCGAGCGCTTCGAGGCGCAGTTCCGACGCCAGCCGTGGCCCGACCGCGGCGAGCCCGAGGCGATTGCCGACGTGGCGGCTTTCCTGGCGTCGGACGACGCGCGCTTCATCACCGGCGAGACGGTGAAGGTCGACGGCGGCCTGCTCGCCCAGGGCGTGGCGCTGTGGGGTACCGGCGGCGACAATCCCTTCCTCAAGACCGCCGGCGTCAATCGCGGCACGACCGGCGAGGCCATGGTCGTTCGCCATCTCGAACCGAAGGACAGCAAATGAGCGACGCTTCGCTCCACCGTCATCTCATCGGCCAGCAGGGCTCGCGCCGCTCGCTGAACACGCCGGCCCTGGTACTCGACCTCGACATGCTCGACCGCAACATCGCCGAGATGGCGGCGTTCGCGACGGCGCACGGCGTCAAGCTCCGGCCGCATTCCAAGACGCACAAGTCGGCCGACATCGCGCGCCGCCAGATCGAGGCCGGCGCGCTCGGCGTGTGCTGCGCCAAGCTCGGCGAGGCCGAGGCGCTGGGCGAGGCGGGCATCGAGAGCCTGCACATCACCTCGCCCGTGGTGACGCCGCAGGCGATCGAGCGGTTGATCGCGCTGAACGGCAAGGTGAAGGACCTGATGGTCGTGGTCGACCACCCGGCGAACGCCGAGGCGCTGGCCGCCGCGGCGGCGAAGGCGGGCAAGCTGCTGACCGTCATCGTCGACATCGACCCCGGCATGCATCGCACCGGCGTGGCGACGCCCAAGGGCGTGGTCGAGCTGGTGAAGAAGGTCGTCGGCCTGAAGTCGCTGACCTACGCCGGCGCGCAGTTCTATTGCGGCCGCCACCAGCACATCGTCGACTTCGCCGATCGCCAGGCACAGATCGAGGAGCGCACGGAGTATCTCAAGGGCATTTTGACCAAACTGGAGGCGGCGGGGTTGAAGCCCGGTATCGTCACCGGTTCGGGCACCGGGACGCACTTCATCGACGCCAAGCTCGGCGTGTTCACCGAGCTGCAGGTCGGTTCCTACGTCTTCATGGATCACGACTACGCCGTCTGCGACCTGCGCGGGCTCGGCCGGCCGACCTTCGAGCAGGCGCTGCAGATCGACGCGCGCGTGGTCAGCGCCAACACGCCGGGCATGGTGACGGTCGATGCCGGGCTGAAGGCGATGGCGACCGAGAAGGGACCGCCGATGATCCTGAAGGGAGCTGTCGAGGGATCGACCACGCGCTTCATGGGCGACGAGCACCTGGCGGTGATCGCGCCGCAAGGCAAGGCCGCGCCGGCGCTCGGCGAGCAGGTAATCCTGGTGCCGCCGCACTGCGACCCGACGGTCAACCTCTACGACGATTATTACGTGGTGAAGGGCGACACCCTGGTCGAGATCTGGCCCGTTACGGCCCGCGGGCGCTCGCGCTGACCCCCGCATGGTGGAGATCCTGTCGCTGGCAGGCGCCAACCTGCTGTCGCCCATGGTGCTCTGCTTCGTGCTGGGTGCCGTCGCGGCGGCAATCCGTTCCGACCTCGAGATCCCCGAAGCGATCGCCAAGGGCCTCGCGATCTACCTCATGTTGGCGATCGGCATGAAGGGCGGGCTGGCGCTCGCCAAATCCGGCGCCGACAATGTCCTCGCGGCGTTTATGGCGGCGCTTGCGCTGTCCTTCTCCCTGCCGCTGCTGGCCTACGGGGCCTTGCGCGCCCTGCGAGCCGTGGGACCCGTCGATGCGGCGGCTGTCGCCGCACACTACGGCTCGGTGAGCGTCGTGACCTTCGTCACGGCCGTGGAGTTCATCGGCGCGCGTGGCGCCGCCTATGACGGCGTGCTGGTGGCCATGCTGGCCGCCATGGAAACGCCCGCCATTGTTACCGGCCTGCTGCTCGCCCGACGGGCCATCGGCGCGACGATGCCGCAGGTGCCGGTGCGTCGCGCCAAGCTGCTGCGCGAAGTGCTGGTCAACGGCAGCATCGTCGTGCTGGTCGGGGGCTTCGTCATCGGCTGGGCTGCCGGACCAGTCGGCATGAAGAAGGTCGAGCCGTTCGTGGTCGACATCTTCAACGGCATGCTGTGCCTGTTCCTGCTCGACATGGGGCTGGTCGCCGTGCGCCAGCTGCGTTCGGCGCGTGAGCTGTCACCGCGGCTGATCGCATTTGCGCTGACCCTGCCGCTGGCGAATGGCGCGATCGGCGTCGCCGCGGCGCAACTCCTGGGGTTCGGCGTCGGCAGCACCACGCTTTTGGCCACGCTCTGTGCCTCGGCCTCCTACATCGCCGTGCCTGCGGCCATGCGGCTTGCCCTGCCACAGGCTCGGCCGGCAATCTACGTCACGCTATCACTCGGCGTGACCTTCCCCTTCAACATCGCGGTTGGCATTCCGCTCTACTTCGCGGTCGCCGAACGCCTGGCGAGGTGAGTCGTGGACGTCCATCGTCGCAAGAAGATCGAGATCGTGGTCGAAAGCGGCATGTTGGCCGAGGTGGTCGACTGGCTCGTCGGGCACGGTGTGCGGGGTTACACCACCATCCCCAAGGTCTCGGGCTTCGGTCGGCAGGGCCGGCGAGCCACTGACGAGCCGAGCGGCGTATTCGAGAACACCCTGGTCATCGCCATCGCTCCCGAGCCTGTGGCCCGGCAGATCCTGGCTGAGAGCGTGGAGCGGCTGCGCGACTACGCAGCCATCGTCTACCTGAGCGACGTCGAAGTGGCGCGGCCCGATCACTTCTGAGCGGCATTCAGCGCACGAGCAGGCCTCCATCCCAACGGCGGGCCAGAACGATCAGCGCCGCCATGCCGACAGCGGCCACGGCCGTCATACCAAGGAAGGCGAGCTGGCCGTACTGCGCGTAGAGGAGCCCCGCGAACTGATAGACCACGGCCTGCGTCGCGCCGGTGCCGAGCGCGTAGTAGAGACTCTGGCCCAGCGCGATGCCATGCGCCGGCACGGCTCGCTGCAGGAACGCCATGGCGCCGAGATGGGTTGCGGCGAAGGTGCAGGAATGGAGCGCCTGCAGGAAGACCAGCGCCACCAGATCGGTGGTGAAGGCCATGCCCGTCCAGCGCACCATGGCGCCGCCGAGGCCGAGCGCGATCAGGCCGCTCGGCCCGAGGTGCTTGAGCAGCCAGCCGCCGAACAGCATCAGCACAATCTCGATGGCGACGCTCTCCGCCCACAGCAGGCTGATCGTCACGTCGTCGATGCCGGCGCCGCGCCAGGTCAGCGTGCCGAAGCTGTAGAGCACCGCGTGGCTCGCGCTGCAGCAGCCCGTGGCGAGCAGGAACAGCGGAAAGGGCGAGCGCAGGAGCTTGCCGACGCGCAGGCTCGAGTGCCGTTCGCCGTCCGTCGTGGCCGTTGCGGCGGCACCGTGCGGCAGCAGCAGCGCGAGCGGCGCCAGCAGCACTATGCCCGCCAGTCCGACATACATCACCCAGGGCGGCCCGTAGCGGTCGACCGCCACGCCGCAGGCCACGGTGCCCAGGATGAAGGCGACCGAGCTCCACAGCCGGATGCGTGCATAGTCGAAGCCGTGTCGCTTCGTCTCCGTCACCAGTACGCCGTCGTAGAGCGGCATCGGCGGCGACCAGACGAAGCCCCAGATCATGGTGACGACGAAGATTGCGAGGAAGCCATAGGAGAACTCGTAGGCGCCCATCAGCACGACCGCGCCGGCGGCGATCGCCGGCAGCACGGCGCGCGGTCCGCCGAAGCGATGTGCGATCCAGCCGATCGACAGGGTCGCCACGATCGACACCAGCTGGCGCGACATGAAGAGTGTGCCGATCTCGGCGTCGCTGACGCCGCGGTCGCGCAGCCACACCGGCCAGTAGCTCATGAAGGCGCCGGCCGCGAAGAAGTAGGCCGCGCCGTAGCCGGCCAGCCGGAGCGCGGTCAGGAAGCGCGGCATGTCAGGCGGCGGCGAATTCGCGCCGCACCGCGTCGGTGTGCTGGCCGAGCGTCGGCACGTCGCCCAGGCGCTCGGGTTCGCCGCCGTAGGACGCGGCGAGCGCGGGAATCTCGACCTCGCCCTTGTCGGTCGCGAACACGGTACGGCGAAGCTGCGGATGCCTCGACAGGTCGCCGATGCCGCTCACCCGCGCCCAGGCGATCTGTGCGGCGTCGAGCCGGCTCGCGAGCGTGGCGAAGTCCTGGCGCGCGAAGCTCTCGGCGACCAGGGCATTGGTGCGATCGCGACGCTCGTTGCGGGCGATCCCGGTGGCATAGTCGGGATCCTTTTCCAGCCCCGGCCGGTCGAGCACGCCATGGCACAGCCGCTCGAACTCCCGATCGTTCTGGATCGAGATCAGCACCGGCACGTTGTCGGCCGAGGGATAGACGCCATAGGGCGCGATGAAGGGATGCGTGAGCCCAAGCCGCGGCCATTCGTAGGCCGAGTAGTCCATGGCGAGAAGCGGCACGGTCATCCACTCGGCCATCGACGAGAAGAGGGAGACCGAGATGGCGCGGCCCTCAGCGGTCTTCTGGCGCGACAGCAGCGCCTCGAGCACGGCGGCGTGCGCATACATGCCGGTGCCGATGTCGGTGGCCGAGATGCCGACGCGGCCGGGCGCGTGCTCGGTGCCGGTGATCGAGGCGAGGCCGCTCTCGGCCTGCACCAGCAGGTCGTAGGCGCGCCTGTTGCGGTAGGGGCCGTGATCGCCGTAGCCCGAGACGTCGACCGTGATCAGCGCCTTGTGCCTCGCTCGCATGGCGGCGGAGCCGAAGCCGGCGCGTTCGGCGGCGCCGGGGGCGAGATTCTGGATCAGCACGTCGGCCCTGCCGATCAGGCGGTGCAGCAGGGCGAGATCGGCCTTGTCCTTGAAGTCGAGCGTCACGGACTGCTTGCCGCGATTGAGCCAGACGAAATAGCTCGACAGGCCATGCACGTACTTGTCGTAGCCGCGGGCGAAATCGCCCTCGGGCCGCTCGATCTTGATGACGCGCGCACCGGCGTCCGCCAGGCGGGCCGAGCAATAGGGGGCGGCCACTGCCTGCTCGACGCTCACCACCAGCAGGCCGTCCAGTGCACCGGGCATATGCGCGCAAATCTCCTTCGAGGCGCGCAACATATGCCATAGTGCGCGAAGAACAAGGTAGCGTGAGGAGAGGAAATGCCGGGACCGCTTGCGGGCGTGCGTGTGATCGACCTGACGGCCGTGCTTCTGGGGCCGTTCGCCACGCAGCATCTCGCCGACATGGGTGCCGACGTCATCAAGGTCGAGCCGCCGGAGGGCGACCTGCTGCGTGCATCGGGCGGCTCGATGGGTCGCGACAAGACGATGGGCCCGATCTACATGGCGGCGAATCGCAACAAGCGCTCGATCTGCCTGGATCTGAAGAAGCCGGCGGCCGTCGCCGTGCTGAAGGACCTGATCCCCACCGCCGACCTCTTCATCCACAACAGCCGGCCCCAGGCGATCGAGCGGCTGGGGCTGGGCTACGACGACCTGAAGAAGATCAATCCCTCGATCATCTATGCGTACTCGCTGGGCTACGGCCGCAAGGGTCCGTACGGCCACAAGCCGGCGTTCGACGATCTGGTGCAGGGCGTATCGGGCGCCGCCTCGCTGCAGAGCCGCGTCGACGGCCTGCCGCCGCGCTTCATGCCGAGCCTGATCGCCGACAAGACGACTGGCCTGCATCTCTGCATCGCCGTCCTGGGGGCGCTCTACCACCGCAAGAGCACCGGCGAGGGCCAGATGATCGAGGTACCGATGCTCGAGACGCTCGCGTCGTTCTGGCTCACCGAGCACCTGTTCGGCGCCACCTGGAAGCCCGCGCGCGGCACGATGGGCTACGACCGCATCATCAACAAGTTCCGCCATCCGTTTCCGACCAAGGACGGCTACATCTGCGCGCTGCCCTACACGGACCAGCACTGGATCACCTTCTTCGAGCTCGCCGGGCGCCCCGACCTCTGCAAGGAGAAGAGGTTCGTCGACCGCAACGAGCGCGCCAGGCATTTCAGCGAACTCTACCAGGTGCTCGCCGGCCTGCTGAAGCACCGCACCACCGACGAGTGGCTCGAGATGTTCGACAAGGCCGACATTCCGGCCATGCCGGTGCGAACGATGGAGGACCTGCTGGAGGATCCGCACCTAGAGGCGGTCGGCTTCTTCACCGAGCGCGAGCATCCGACGGAGGGTCCGATCACGACCTTCGCCAGCCCGCTCGACTTCGAGAAGACCAAGGTCGAGTTCCGACGCCACGCGCCGCGCATCGGCGGCGACGGTGTCGAGGTGCTGCGCGAGGCGGGGCTGAGCGACGAGGCGATCGAGAAACTCAAGGCCGACAGGGCGTTGATCGTGCCGGCCTGAATGCACGCGGCCGATCCGTACTACATCCCGTTCGCACGCGGCAGCTATCCGGTGCGGCCGGGCAACCGCCTGCATCTGCTGCTCGACGGCGCGCCGATCTTCCGTCGCATCGGCGAGGCGGTGGAGCGGGCTCGGCACAGCGTCTGGATGACGGTGGCCTTCTACACGCACGCCTTTCAGTTCCCCGGCGGGCGCGGCGGGTTGTTCGACGTGCTCGACCGCGCGGTCGATCGCGGCCTCGACGTGCGCCTGCTGCTGTGGCGCCCCAATCCCGAGAGCTATGGCTACGATCGCACGTTTCGCGGCTCGGCCGACGACTTCGAGTTCCTGCGACGGCGCGGGTCGCGTTGCCGCATCCGCTGGGACCGCGTGCCGGCCGCCTTCTGCCAGCACCAGAAGAACTGGCTGATCGATGTCGGCCAACCATCGGAGACGGTCTTCGTCGGCGGCGCCAATCTCAGCGCCGAAACCCTGTGGAGGCACGACGCCTATCTCGAGATTGCGGGGCCGGCTGCGACCGACGTGCGGCACAATTTCGTGCAGCGCTGGAACGAGGCGAGCGAGCGCGCCGAGCCCGACGGCAGCTGGGCGTGCGATCCGTCCGATTCGCTGCCGTTCCCGACGGCTTTGTCGCAGTCGACCGGAACGAGCACGATTCAGATCCAGCGCATGCTGCATCCCCGCCGCTACACGAACGGGCAGGCGTCGCCCGGTGCGCCGCCGTTCGACGTGGGCGGTGGCGAGCGTTCGATCCTCGACCAGTATCTCGAGGCGATCGATGCCGCGCGCCGCACCATCTATCTCGAACATCAGGCCATCCCGATTCCCGAGGTCGCGGCCCGTCTCGGCAAGGCCCTGGAACGCGGCGTGGCGATCGTGCTGCTGGTGCCGGCGGAGGCCGAGGCGCACGTGCTCGCGGCCCGGCGCGACCCGGCGCAACGCGCACCTTTCGACAGCCTGGCCCGGCTGGGCCAGCATCCGAACTTCCTGCTGGCCGGGCTCGCCGAGAGGGGCGAGTGGGGGCCACGGCCGAAGTACGTTCACGCCAAGCTGATGACGGTCGACGATTGCTGGGCCACCGTCGGTTCGTGCAACCTTCATTGGTTCTCGCTGTCGGGGCACAGCGAGCTGAACGCCTCCATCTGGGATGCCGCCGTCGCCCGCGAGATCCGGTGCCGCCTGTTCGACGCACATCTCGGGGTTGCGACCGCCGCGCTCGATGACGTCACGGCCCTCCGGCTCTACCGGACGGTCGCTCTTGCGAACCGCCGCAGGATGCTGGTGGGCAGCGGCGACTGGGAGGGAGCGACCTATGCACTGGATACGGCGAACTACGCCGTGACGTAGCGTGCCAGACGCGTAAAGTCGTTCCGCGTCGCGGCGCGTTCAGCCGCCCTCCGGTATGGCCGTGCTTGTCCCGACCGGGCTCGCGGCTAAACTCCGGCCGAATTCCAGGACCAAGTTTGAATATCCTTGGGAGGGATCGATGGACCTCGCTTTCACCCCCGAAGAGCAGAAGTTCGCCGACGAGGTGCGTGCCTTCGTGAAGGCCAACCTGCCGGCCGACGTGCGCGACAAGGTGAAGAACGGCAAGCACCTGACCCGCGACGACTACATGCGCTGGCAGCAGGCACTCGGGACGAAGGGCTGGCTGGTCTACACTTGGCCGAAGAAGCACGGCGGTCCGGGCTTCTCGCCGGCCGAGCGCTACATCTTCGAGAACATCTGCGCCGAGGAGTACGCGCCGGGCATCATCCCGTTCGGCACCAAGATGGTCGGGCCGGTGATCTACACCTTCGGCAACGAGGAGCAGAAGGCGAAGTACCTGCCGGCGATCCGCGAGAGCACGGTCTGGTGGTGCCAGGGCTATTCCGAGCCGGGCTCCGGCTCCGACCTCGCCTCGCTTCGCACCAAGGCCGAGAAGCAGGGCGATCACTATGTCGTCAACGGCTCCAAGACCTGGAACACGATGGGCCACTGGGCCGACTGGATCTTCTGCCTGGTGCGCACCGATGCCAAAGCCAAGCCGCAGGAGGGTATCTCCTTCCTGCTGATCGACATGAAGACGCCGGGCATCACCGTGAAGCCGATCATCATGATGGATGGCGGGCACGAGGTGAACGAGGTGTTCTTCGACAACGTGAAGGTCCCGGTCGCCAACCTGGTCGGCAAGGAGAACGAGGGTTGGACCTGCGCCAAGTTCCTGCTCGCCAACGAGCGGCTCGGCATCGCCGCGGTGCCGCAGTCCAAGCGCGGCGTCGAGGCGCTGAAGGGCATCGCCCGCGCCGAGCAGGACGGCGGCAGGCCGCTGATCGAGAACCAGGCCTTCGCCGAGAAGATCGCCGATCTCGAGATCCAGGTGACGGCACTCGAGTACACGGAACTGCGCGTGCTGTCGCAGATGGCGCATGGCGGCCAGCCCGGGCCGGAAGTGTCGGGCCTCAAGATCCGCGGCTCGGAGATCCAGCAGCGCATCACGGAGCTCACGATGGAGGCGGTCGGTGAGTATTCGGCGCCCTACCTGCCGGGCCTGCTGTGGCAGGGCAGCAACGAGGAGCCGGTCGGACCGGAGTACGCCCATCTCGCGGCGCCGCGCTACTTCAACACGCGCAAGACCACGATCTACGGCGGCAGCAACGAAATCCAGAAGGGCATCATCAGCAAGATGGTGTTGGGGCTCTGATGGACCTGTCGCTGAAACCCGAGCACCAGGCGTTCGCCGACGAGGTGCGCGCCTTCGCCCGCGAGAACCTGTCGCCGGCCACCAGGGCCAAGACCCTGTCGGGCAGGCACTACGACAAGGACGACCACGTCGTGTGGCAGAAGGCGCTCGGCCGCAAGGGCTGGCTCGCCTACACTTGGCCGAGGAAGTACGGCGGGCCGGGCTTCGACGTCACGCAGCGCTTCCTGTTCGAGAACGTTCTGGCCGAGGAGGGTGCACCGCGCATCATTCCGTTTGGCGTCAAGATGGTCGGGCCGGTGATCTACACGTTCGGCAGCGACGAGCAGAAGGAACGCTTCCTGCCCGGCATCCGCAGCTCCGAGGTCGCCTGGTGCCAGGGCTACTCGGAGCCGGGAGCCGGCTCCGACCTCGCCAACCTGCGCACCCGGGCCGAACGCGACGGCGACCACTACGTCGTCAACGGCCAGAAGACCTGGACCTCCTACGCCCATTGGGGCGACTGGATCTTCTGCCTGGTGCGCACCGATGCCAAGGCCAAGCCGCAGGAGGGTATCTCCTTCCTGCTGATCGACATGAAGACGCCGGGCGTCACGGTGCGGCCGATCCTCATGCTCGACGGCGCCCATGCCGTGAACGACGTATTCTTCGACAACGTGAAGGTTCCGGTTGCCAACCGCATCGGCAAGGAGAACGAGGGCTGGACCTGCGCTAAGTTCCTGCTCGCCAACGAGCGGCTGGGCATCGCCGAGGTGCCGGCGTCCAAGCGCGGCGTGCGCTCGCTGTGGGAGCTGAACGACGATCCCGCGCTCAAGGAGAAGATCGCCGATGTCGACCTGCAGGTGCAGGCGCTCGAGATGAGCGAGCTGCGCGCGCTCTCGACCATGGCGCTGGGCGGGGCGCCCGGCCCCGAGGTCTCGACCCTCAAGGTGCGCGGCTCGGAGATCCAGCAGCGTATCGCAGAACTGGCCATGGAGGCGGTCGGCGAATACGCCGCGCCGTACCAACCCGATTTGCTGTTCCGCGAAACCAACGAGACGCCGGTCGGGCCGGACCATGCGCCGCCCGCCGCGCCGCGCTACTTCAACATGCGCAAGACCAGCATCTACGGCGGCAGCACCGAGATTCAGAAGAACATCGTGTCCAAGGCCATCCTCGGGCTATAAGACGCACAAGACTGGAGGAAGACGAGATGGATCTGTCCCTGTCCGACGAACAGAAGCAGCTGCAGGACGCGGCAGAACGCTTCGTGCGCGACAAATACGCCTTCGAGAACCGGCGCAAGATCGCCGCCACCGACAAGGGGTGGCTGGCGGAGAACTGGGCGCAAATGGCCGAGCTCGGCTGGCTCGGCATGTCCTTCTCCGAGGAGGACGGTGGCTACGGCGGCGGCTCGATCGAGACCATGATCGTGATGGAGCAGTTCGGAAAGGGCCTCGTGCTCGAGCCGTTCCTGCCGACCGTCGTGCTGGGTGGCGGCATGATCGCCCGCGCCGGCTCCAAGGCCCAGAAGGAGGCGCTGTTGGCGCCGATGATCGAGGGCAAGAAGCAGTTCGCCTTCGCCTGGCTGGAGCGCCAGTCGCGCTACAATCTCGCCGACGTCTCGCTCAAGGCCGAGAAGAGCGGTTCGGGCTACACGCTGTCGGGCCACAAGGGCGTGGTCTACAACGCTGCCTCGGCCGACAATATCGTCGTGCTCGCCCGCACGGCCGGCGCAGCACGCGAGGAGAAGGGGCTCACGCTGTTCCTTGTCGACGGCAAGGCCAAGGGGCTGAGCCGCCGCGACTACCCCACCCAGGATTCGCTGCGTGCCTCGGAACTCACCTTCGACAAGGTCTCGGTCGGCGCCGATGCGGTGCTGGGCAAGGTCGACGGTGCCTTCCCGGTGGTCGAAGAGGCGGTCGATCGCGCCATCGTCGCACTCTGCGCCGAGGCGACCGGCTGCATGGACGCGATCAACGCGGCCACGCTCGAGTACATCAAGACGCGCAAGCAGTTCGGCGTGCCGATCGGCAAGTTCCAGGTGCTGCAGCACCGCATGGTCGACTGCTTCACCAACGCGCAGGAAGCACGCTCGATGACCCTGATGGCGACGCTCAAGATCGACGACGAGGATTCCGTCGTGCGCCGCAAGGCGGCCTCGGGCGCCAAGGTGCAGATCGGCAAGTCGGGCAAGTTCTGCGGCCAGAGCGCGGTGCAGATGCATGGTGGCATGGGCGTCACCGACGAGCTGTCGGTCAGTCACTACTTCAAGCGGCTGACCATGATCGACCTGATGTTCGGCAACCAGCAGCATCACCTGACGCGCTACAGCAACCTCGCCATGGCGGCATAGCGGCGGTCGCATGGCGTACGACACGATCGAGGTCCGCAAGCTGACCGGCGGGTGCGGCGCTGAAGTGCTCGGCGTCGACGTCAAGTCGCTCAGCAACAGCCAGTGGGGCGAGGTGCAGCGCGCCTTCGCCGAGTTCGGCGTCATCTTCTTCCGCGACCAAGACCTTACGCCCGAGCAACACCTCGCCTTCGCGCGGCGCTGGGCGCCCATCGACGTCAACCGGTTCTTCAAGGCGGCGCCGGGCCATCCCGAAATCGCCGAGGTGCGCAAGGAACCGGAGCAGAAGACCAACATCGGCGGCGGCTGGCACACCGACCACAGCTACGATCCCGAGCCCGCCATGGGCTCGATCCTGCTGGCGCGCGAACTGCCGGACGAGGGCGGCGACACGCTGTTCGCCAACATGTATCGTGCCTTCGAGACGCTGTCGCCCGGCCTGCAGCGCACGCTCGAGGGGTTGAACGCCGTGCACGGCTCGGAGCACATCTTCGGCGCCAAGGGGGTCAATGCCGCGAACCCGGAAGGCGCCAGCCGCTTCGACAACCAGCATCTGGTCGGCGCCGACGTCGTGCACCCGGTGGTGATCAGGCACCCGCTGAGCGGCCGCAAGTCGCTCTACGTCAACCCGGCCTTCACCCTGCGCTTCGACGGCTGGTCGGCCGAGGATAGCCGGCCGCTGCTCGAGCATCTCTATCGTCACGCCTCGCGGCCGGAGTTCACCTGCCGCTTCCGCTGGCGCGAGGGCTCGATCGCCTTCTGGGACAATCGCGCCACCTGGCACTATGCCGCCAACGACTATCACGGCGAGCGCCGGCTGATGCACCGCGTCACCGTCGCCGGCTGCGCGCTGGAGGCCGCCGCGGGCTAAATGCCACGCCGCGAAGCGTCGGCGCTGCCCGAGGCGGGGCGCTCCGGTTGAACGCCGTCGTCGACATCATCGTGCCGGTGTTCGGCATGGTGGCGGTGGGCTGGCTGCTTGGCCGGTCGTCGCTGCTCACGCGCGAGGGGTTGCGCGGGCTGACCAACGTCACCTTCTACGCGCTGTTCCCGGCACTGCTCTTCCGTTCGATGTCGAAGGTGCGGATCGAGACCCTGTCGCCGGACATCCTTCTCGTGTTCTTCGGCGCTTGTCTCCTGCTCTATTTTTTGGTGATGGCGCTGGGCGCGGCCGTCGGGATGGGCTTCGGGCAGCGCACGGTCTTCGCCTTGTCCAGCGCCTTCAGCAACGGCGTCGGCATCGGAATTCCCTTCGTCACCTACGCCTTCGGCGAGGCCGGCCTGGTGCCGCTGCTGATGATCATCAGCCTCAATTCCCTGATCCTGCTGACGCTGTCCTCGTTCCTGCTCGAGTTCGACGTTGGCGGCGGCCGGCTGATGGCCAAGCTCGGCGGCGCCGCGCTGAACATGCTGAAGCACCCGGTGATTCCCTCGATCTTCGCCGGGCTCGCCTGGTCGGAACTGACCGCCGTCGTGCCCGGCCTGTCGACACCCGCCGCGGTCGACCGCGTGCTGCAGGCGCTTGCGGCCGCCGCGCCGCCCTGCGGCCTGATCATGGCCGGCGCCTCGCTCGCCCATGTCGGCCTCAAGGGCCACTGGCGGGCGGCGGCGGCGGCAAGCGTCTTCAAGCTCGCGCTCCTGCCGTTGATGGTGTGGCTGGCCGGCCGCCATCTGTTCGCACTCGACCCGCTGTGGCTGACCGTCGCCATCCTCAACGCCGCCATGCCGGCGGGAGCCAACGTCTACCTGGTCGCGCAGCTCTATCGCACCGGGGTCGGTCTCTCGACCAATGCGGTGGTGATTTCGACGGCCGCGAGCGTCGTCACGCTTTCCGCCGTGCTGCTGCTGCTCGGCGTCGAGACCCGCTAGCCGGTCCTGCCGGCGACCCTGTCGAGACCGCCCAGCATCATGCGGGTGACGAAGTCAGTTGCCGCGTCCGGGTCGACGGGATCGCGCGACACCATGGCGACCGACGCCTCGAAGACGATGCCGGCCAGCGCCGCCATCAGATAGCCCATATCGACATTGGGCAGCACACCGCGCTCCATGGCGTTGCGGATGTCGTCCTGCAGCGCGCGGGCCAAGACCTGAAGCCCCGGCTTTTCCAGCATCATGCGGATCGAGGTCACGTTGTTGCGGCCGAAGGCGAGGATTTCGGGATCCTCGGCGACGAACCCGAAATAGACGGAGCAATGGCAGCGGAAGAACTCCTCGGCGGTGCGCGCCGTCGCGCGTCCGCCGCTGCGCTGGCGCCTGAGCAGTTCGACGGTCATCTCGCCGACCACCGCCTCGAAGATCTCGGCCTTGTCCTTGAAGTAGTTGTAAAACGTGCCGGAAGCGAGGTCCGTACGGCGCACGATGTCGCGCACGCCGGCCGCGCCATAGCCGATCTCGGCGAACACCGCGCGCGCGGCCTTGAGCAGGGCGGCGCGGTTCTCCGCCTTGTTCTGTTCGCGCCGGCCAGCCCGCTCGCCGGAAATAGTCGCCTGCTCGGCCATGTCGTCAACGTCCCAGCTGTGCCAACTCGTGTCGCAGGCCGGCAACCATGTCGTCCATCGCCCGCGCCGCGGCATGTATAGCACCGCGCATGCCGACAAATCCGTGGATCAGCGAGTCGAATTCGCGATGGACGCTCTTCACCCCCGCCGATTGCAGGCGCCGTGCGTAGGCCTCGCCCTCGTCGCGTAACGGGTCGAATCCGGCGGTGTAGGTCAAGGCCGGTGGCAAGCCCGAAAGGTCGTCGGCGCGCAACGGCGAGACGCGTGGGTCCGTCAAGTCGGCGAAACCGCCGAGATAGTGCTCGCGGAACCACAGCATGTCGTCGCGAGAGAGAAGGAAACCTGTGCCGCAACTGGCGTGCGACGGGGTATCGGCGGCGAGATCCGTGGCGGGATAGATCAGCCATTGCAGGCAGGGCGTGCGTGCGTCGCCGCGGACCTGCTGGCAGACCACGGCGGCAAGCGTGCCGCCGGCCGAATCGCCGGCGACGACGATCCGCGCCGGGTCGATGCCGAGGGAGACCGCATCGTCGGCAAGCCAGCGGAAGCTCGCCACCGCGTCGTCGACGGCTGCCGGAAACCTGTGCTCGGGTGCCAGCCGATAGTCGACGGCGACCACCGCGCAATCCGAGCGGGCGCAGATGAAGCGGTAGGGCAGGTCGTAGGCCTCGATCGACCCGATCACCCAGCCGCCTCCGTGGAAGTAGAGAATGGTCGGCAGCAGCCGCGCGACCGATCCGGCGGGCCGATAGATGCGCGTGCGCAGCCGACCCGCGGGGCCCATGATCGTGCGGTCGAGAATCTCGCCGACCGGAGCGGGGCGGCCGCCCAGCACCTGCTGGAAGGTCTCGAACTCGGCGCGCGCCTTGGTCACGCCGAGTTCGTGCAGCGGCTGTTGCCCGCTGCGGGCGAGAAGCTGCAGCAGCCACTGGGTCCGGGCATCGAGCACTCGGCCGTCGACGGTGATGGGCGGCCCGGTCAGCAGGTTCACCCAGGAGATCGGCATGCGCAGGGCCAGATTGGCGGCCTTTCCCTGCAATTCCCGGGCGATCTCCGTCATCTGCATGGCCGCTTCCTAGCACGTCCCTTTCGACGTCGGCAGGGGGCTGTGCCGGCTCGACGCCTGCACCGTGGATGGCTAGCGTGCGGCGCGATGGCCGAGGC
Organism: Enhydrobacter sp.; assembly: GCA_025808875.1. NCBI lineage: Bacteria > Pseudomonadati > Pseudomonadota > Alphaproteobacteria > Hyphomicrobiales > Enhydrobacter > Enhydrobacter sp. The sequence goes on from CP075528.1 coordinate 856,571, forward strand.
TTCACGGGACGGATATGCCGATGCGCTGCGTCGGGAGATCCTGCGCAGCGAGCAGCAGCGCATGCGGGTGTTGGCGATCATGCTGGGGGTGCTGCTCGCCACCACGATGATCTTTGCAAATTTCTTTCCGTCGCTGACCGGCCGCCTCTTTCGCGACGGCATCGAATGGTGGATGCCACTGGCGGCGATCGGTCCCTTCTTCGCATATGAACTCGTCGCGTTGGCCCTGCTGCGGCATCGAGCGGCGGCCGGTCGCGATTTCCCCCGGCCGGCCCGATTTGCCAACGCCCTGGTCGAGACCAGCATGCCAGGCGTCGTCATCCTCGAACTGAGCCGGCACCTCGAGCCACAGCTCGTCTTCGCCTTCTGGCCGCCGCTGCTCTATTTCGCCTTCATCGTGCTGTCGACGCTGCGGCTCGACTTCTGGCTCTCGCTGTGGACGGGTGCGGTCGCCGCGATCCAGCAGATGTCGCTGGCGGTGTGGCTGCTGCCGGTTCATGTCGCGGCCGACCAGCCCGAACAGACCATCGTGTTCCATCTCAGCCGCAGCATCGTACTCGTGGTCACGGGGGCCGTCGCCGGGCTGGTGGCGGTGTCGCTGCGCCGGCAGTTCGACGATTCGGTCGCCGCGGCGGCGTCGCGCGACCGGGTCACCAACCTATTCGGCCAGCACGTCTCGCCGGCCGTGGTGGAGCGCCTGATTGCCGCCAAGACCGATCCGCCGAGCGAGTTGCGGACGGTCTGCGTGCTATTTCTCGACATTCGCGGCTTCACCGCCACGACGCGGGCGAAGCCGCCGGACGAGACGGTGGCGCTGCTCAACGATTTCTTCGCCGAGATGGTGGCGATCGTCGATCGCCACAATGGCATCGTGAACAAGTTCCTCGGCGACGGCTTTCTTGCCTTGTTCGGCGCGCCGCTGCCTGACGACCGCGCCGCCGCCAATGCGCTCGCCGCTGCGCGCGCCATGCTCGATGCGGTCGATGCCTGGAACGGGGTGCGACCGCGGCAGGCGCTGCGCGTGGGTATCGGCGTTCATGTCGGCGAGGCCGTCACCGGCACGGTCGGCTCACCGCAACGCAAGGAATACACGGTCATCGGCGATACGGTGAATCTGGCGGCCCGGCTCGAGCAGCTCACCAAGGAGATTGGCGCACGGCTGCTGGTCTCGCAGCAGGTGATCGAGGCGGTGCCCGTCGAGGGCGCGACCGACCTCGGGGCGCTGACGATCCGCGGCTATGATGAGGCTGTGCGGATCTGGAAGCTGGCCTGATGCGGCGCTTCGTCTACGATGACCCGGACCGGTCAGGCGTAGACGCGCACCACGAGCCAGAGCAGCAGAACGAACGACGCCGTCACACCGACGAGCTTCAGGACCGTCGCGACACCGGCGAGGCGGACCACGACGGCCGATGGGCGGGAGGCGAGCTGGACGAGGTTTTCGAACCAGTCCGCAGCCATTGCCAGGATGACCGGCAGCAGTAGAAGGGAGAGGCCGAACGGCATGCCGATCTTCCACCACGCCACCAGCAATCCGGCCGCCAAGGCCCCGCCGTAGATCGGCGGAAAGGCGAGATCGAGCAGCAGCAGGCGCCGCGCGGCCTTCGTCAGGTCGGGGCGGCCCGCCCCGCCCTCGAGCGCATGTCGATGCCGCGACAGCACCTCCGGTCCGTACAGCCCGAGCAGAAGGCGACGCAGGTGCGGCGAGCGACCGGCAATGGCGTGGTGTTCCGGCCGGCCGGCCAGGTAAAGCAGGCCGGCACACAATGTCGCCAGCGGCCCCCCGAAGATCAGCAGGGCTTCCAAGATCGGAACGAGGCGGGCGATGGCGATTAGGCCGGGACCTTCGCCTTGACCTTGGCCTGCCGGCGACGTTCGCCCGGCCGGACGTCGCTGCGATCGATCTCGGGGACGTCGGCCTCGTTCCAGAAATTGAGCTCGATCATCACGCCGTCGGGATCGTGGATGAAGACCTGCTGCAACGGTCGAGCCGGCACCTTGCGGACCTCGAACGGTTGGCCATCCGCCTTGAGGCGGTCGATCGTGCCGCGAATGTCGGCGCAGTTGATGGCGACGTGGTCGATGGCGCCGCTGCCGTGGTCCTTGCGGCCCGTCTCCGAAACGAGATGCAGGATGGCCTTGTCGCCGGCATAGAGCCAGGCACCGGGGAAATTGAACGGCGGCCGGTCGCCGTCCCTCAGGCCGACATAGCGCTCATAGAAGCGCACCGTGGCTCCGAGGTCCTTGCAGTAGACATTCCAATGGTCGAGCGAGAGTGCGGGCATGGAGCTTCTCCTCTGCAGGCCGCCGAGCCTACACCCGAACGGTCACGCCATGGCAGCACTAATCTCCGCGATCTCCTGGGGGCGGCCGAGAACGGCATTGAAGACCGTCGGCGGCACGGCGACGCGGGAATCGCGATAGGCCTCGCCCAGCCCCTCGAAATGTCGGTCGGGCTCGCCACTCAGGACGGCCAGCCGATCGAACAGCTCGAGGTCGACGTCCGAATCGCCGCGCGGCATCGCCCCCCAGACGTCCCACGGCAACATTTCGTGGTTGTTGAGCGCGGCGATGTCGCGGATCACGTTGCCTGCGACGAACCAGAGGCCATACATGTCGAGGATCCCGAACTGTCGGGGATCCGCCTTGCCATCGCGGCAGCGCCGCCAGGCTTCGCCAGCGACCACGAACAGTTGGCGTGGCACGTCGAGCGGATCGAAGGCAATGCCGAACAGCTTCTGCTGATGCCGATCGAGTTGCGCATCGACCAGAAGCCAACGCTCGCGCGCCAAGTCCCAATACTCGGTGACCCAATGGTCGAGGTACCTGCCTTTCTCGAAATAGGCGGCGAAGCCGCAGCGGGCGCGGGCGGCGACGCCTTTTCTTCGCAGCATCGCGACATGCATCAGCGTGAAATGGCGGCAGACCCCGACTTGTCTGTCTCCCGGCGCGCGGGCATCGGCCAGTGGCGCGGAATCGCGCGCGGCGATGTTCTTCAGCATGTCCTCGACCGACCGCGTATGGACCTCGGCGTGCTTCTCTTGCGACAGGGCGATGCCGTAGCTCGACGCGATGTGTTGGTGAATCACCAGCCCCTGCACGATGCGGCTCAGCGCGCCGGCGTCGCCGGGCAAGTCGTCGAACAGGGCGACTTGGCTCGACGGGTCGCTGAGGGCGGCCGGCTGGCGATAGAAGTCGGGCTTCATGCGAACAAGACTTCGAGCTTGTCGAGTGCGACGGTCCAGCCACCGCGATGATCGTCGCGCGCCGTCTCGTCGAAGAACTGTTCGTGCGTCAATGTGAGGATCGTGCCGTTGCCGTCCGCCTCGAGATCGACGGTTACCTGGGATTGCCGTTCCGGCGTGCTCTGCCAAGCCCAGGAGAAGACCAGCCTTCGGTCGGGCTCGATCTCTCGATAGAGCCCGCTCACGCTATGATGCTCGCCGCTCTCGCCCCAGAACTGCACGCGGAAGCGGCCGCCTACACGCAGGTCGGTCTCGGCGACGGGCTTGTTGACGTGGGACGTGACGCCCCACCAGCGCGTCATTTTCTCCGGCCGCGTCCACGCTTCGAAGACCTGGGACGGCGGGGCTTTGAGGCGACGCTTGAGGGTGAGGCTGGGCTCGTTCGCCATGAATCGTCTTCCTCCAGAAACGCGGCCAGACGGTCGAGTTGCTCCGACCAATATCGTTCGTATCGGGCGAGCCAGTTCATCGCTTGCTCCATCGGCGCGGGACTCAGCCGGCAGGCGACGCTGCGCCCGGTCTTGGTGCGCAGGATCAGACCGGCGTCGGACAGCACGTCGAGGTGCTTCATGATGGCGGGCAGCGACACCGGGAACGGCCGTGCGAGTTCGCTCACGGTGAGTCCGTCCTCTTCGTCGAGGCGCGCGAGCAGGGCCCGGCGCGTGGGGTCGGAGAGGGCCGCGAACGTCCGGTCGAGCGCCGGGTCTTGATAGTTAACCATAGAGTTAACAGTTACGGTGGGTTGTCGCCCCCGTCAAGGGCTTCCGGCCGCCTATCCCACGCGTCCGATCAGCGCCAGGGCTGCCGCCGGATTACGCATCTTGGCCCCCGAGATGACGTAGACGAACGCGTCGCCCCTCTTCGCCCAGGCCTTGGCCTGCCTGGCGTGCCTGTCGAGCTCCGCCGGCCGGTAACCGGCCTTGGTTTTCTCCTGCGTGCCCATCAGGCGGGCATAGGAGAAGTCGGCGGTCGGCTGGTCGATCTTGGGGAAGGCGCTGTCGTGGGCGCAGACGATGGCGACGTTGTGGCTGCGGGCGAGATCGTAGAAGCGCTCGTCCTTGAAGCTGTCGTGCCGCACCTCGAGCGCGTGGCGCAGCGGCAGCTTGCCGACCTCGCGCGGCAGCAGCTTCAGGAAGGCCTCGATGTCCTCCGGATCGAACTTCTTGGTGCCCATGAACTGCCAGTTGATCGGCCCGAGCTTGGGGCCGAGCTCGACGAGGCCCTGGGTCACGAAGCGCTGGATCGACTCGCCGGCGTCGGCGAGCTTGCGGCGGTTGGTGCAGAAGCGTGACGCCTTGAGCGCGAAGACGAAGCCATCGGGCGTCTCGGCCGCCCATTTGGCCCAGCTCGCCGGCTTGAAGCTCGAATAGTAGGTGCCGTTGATCTCGATCGAGGTGAGCTTGCGGCTGGCATACTCGAGCTCGCGCTTGTGCGCGAGGCCCTCGGGGTAGAAGACGCCGCGCCACGGCTCGAATGTCCAGCCACCCACGCCCACGAAGATCCTGCCTGCCATCGAACGCGCTCCGGAAAGGGCTCCAATTTGTCACAAGAGCCTGTGCAAGGCAGGCGCAGAATGACAGCATGATCATCGTCGACAAGGCTCTCGAGGAGCGCGAGCGCGCTGGCCGACCGATCCGGGTCGGCATGGTCGGCGCCGGGTTCATGGGCCGTGGTATCGCCCTCCAGATGGCGACCGCGGCGTGCGGCATGGTCCTGGTCGCGATCGCCAATCGGCGTGTCGAAGCCGCGGCCCATGCCTATCGGGAGGCGGGGCAGGAGACCGTCGAGCAGGCGCGATCCGCCGACGGGTTGGCCGCGGCGATCCGCACCGGCCGGTCGGCGGTCACGGAGGACTGGCGCCTGCTGTGCGAATCGCCCGACATCGACGTCATCCTCGAGGCGACCGGCTCGATCGAGCATGCCGCGCACGCGATCTGCGTCGCGATCGCCAACCGCAAACACGCGATACTGATGAATGCCGAGCTAGACGGCACCGTGGGTCCGTTGCTCCGCAAGCGCGCGGAGGCAATGGGTGTCGTCTACACCAACGTCGACGGTGACCAACCCGGCGTGACGATGAACCTCGTGCGCTTCGTGCGCGGCATCGGCGTGCGGCCGGTGCTGTGCGGCAACATCAAGGGGTTGCACGACCCCTATCGCAATCCGACCACCCAGGAGGCGTTCGCCCGGCGCTGGGGGCAGAAGGCGCACATGGTCACTTCCTTCGCTGACGGGACGAAAGTGTCATTCGAGCAGGCCGTCATCGCCAATGCCACCGGCATGGGCGTCGCCCGCCGGGGCATGCTCGGTCCGACGGCGCCGGCAGGCACGCCGATTGAAGAGGCGGCGCGGCTCCTGCAGGCCGAGCGCTTCATCGACGGGCCGGGCATCGTCGACTATGTCGTCGGTGCCGCGCCTGGGCCGGGCGTGTTCGTGCTGGGCACGATAGGACACGCGCGACAGCGTCACTACCTCGATCTCTACAAGCTGGGCGCCGGGCCGCTCTACTGCTTCCACACGCCCTATCACCTGTGCCATTTCGAAGTGCCGAACACGATCGCACGCGCCGTTCTGTTCGGGGACGCCACGATCGCACCGCTCGGTGCGCCGACCGTCGAGGTGGTGGCGACGGCAAAGGCCGACCTCGCGCAAGGCGCGGTGCTCGACGATCTCGGTCACTACATGACTTACGGCCAGTGTGAGAACGCGTCCGTGGCGCGTCGCGAGCGCCTGTTGCCGATGGGGATCGCGCCGGGCTGCAGGTTGCGCCGCAACATCGCCCGGGACGAAGTGCTGCGCTACACCGATGTCGAGCTGCCGGCCGGGCGGCTGATCGACCGGCTGCGGACCGAACAGGACGGCGTCTTCGGCGCATCCTTCGCCAGCGCTGCGTAGGCCGGCGGGCGCACATTTCCGCACGGGCGATCACAGTTTGATCACCTTCGCGCGGCGCCAGTCGAACCAGAATTGGGCGCGTTGGTCGCCGATGTGGGAGGCGGCCCGGATTTCCTGAGGTCGGCTATGGGTGCAATTCTCCGCGTCGGAGACATCGACGGCAACGGATACGCGCTTGCCGACGGATCTGCGATGGCGACCGAGAGGCCGTCGACGTCGTCGCTCGCTGCGCCGCCGACGATCGCGCCGTTGCCCGAAGGGGACGGGCGCCCTTTCTGGTCGGTCATGATCCCGGTCTACAACGCACCCGAGGCCTACCTGCGGGAAACGCTGCGGAGCGTGCTCGGCCAGGCGCCCGATGTCGGCCAGATGCAGATCGAAGTCGTCGACAATTGTTCCACCGAGGGAGATCCCGAGGCGGTAGTGCGCGAGGTCGGTGGCGATCGCGTGCGCTTCCATCGCCAGCCCGAGAATCTCGGCATGGTCGAGAACTTCAACAGCTGCATTCGGCGAGCCACCGGCCGCTGGGTCCATATCCTCCATGGCGACGACGCCGTGCGGCCCGGCTTCTATGCTGGACTGCGCGTCGGCATCGAGGTCAACCCCGAGGTCGGTGCCGCCGCATGCCGGATCATATACATCGACGAGGATGGTCACTGGACGGGCCTCTCGGAGCTCGAGGCGCGCACCCGCGGCGTGCTCGATGGCGCGTTCGCGACGCGCCAGCTGATCGATCAGCGGCTGCAATTCGCCGGCATCGTCGTGCGCCGGTCGGTCTACGAGCGGGTCGGCGGATTCCTGTCGCTGTTCGTCCATTGCCTCGACTGGGATATGTGGAAGCGCGTCGCCCTGTGCACGCCGATCTACTACGAGCCAGAGCCACTCGCTTGCTACCGGATGCATTCCGGCGCCGACAGCAGCCGGCTGTATCGGACCGGAGCCAACGTGGTCGACGAAAGGCGCTCGATCGACGTCACATGTTCGGCTTTCCCGTCGGCCGAGGCCAAGCGACTGCGTCGTGCCGCCAGGAAGGCTGCCGGCATGCGCGCCGCCCGCCGGGCGCGCGCGCTCTGGAAGATCGGTCATCGTCTGGCCGCCTGGCGCCAAGCCGCCGAGGCGTTGCGCTGCAGCTTCGCCCCCGCGGTGGTGGCCAGGACGGTGTACTTCGTCGTGCGCACCATCGTCCGCTAGCGAGCCGATGAGTCGCGCCGGCCGGGCACGCCTCAAGTCGGGCGGCGCAACAATCCGAGGGCGGTCGTGACGATGCGACGCTCGAACAGCACCAGAGAGCCGAGCAGGGCGATCCCCCCGAGCGCAAGGTGCAGCCACCAGTAGCGGGCGCCGCCATGCGCAAAGGCCGCGATCGTCAAGGCGACGGCCGCACTGCATAGTAACGGCACGATCAGCGGCTGCACCACCGACGGTCCACCGGTCGTCGCCCGGCGGCGCGCGCCGACGATCAGCACCAGTACCAGCCCTTCCGCGGCCAGGATGCCCACCACCGCGCCCCAACCGCCGTGGGAGGGGATCAGGGCGAGGCCGAGGACGAGATTCAGGATCGCCGCCGCCACCGTTATCTTGAAGTGGAGCTTCTGCTGGCCCCAGGCAAGGAGGGGCGTGCCAAGGCCGATGTTGACGAACACCATGCCGATGGCAAGGCAGAGCCATTCGAAGTAGGGGCCGCTAGCGGCGAACTGCGTGCCGAACAGCAGGTCGTTGACGTGACGGCCGCAGGCCCAACCGAGGGCGGCGATCGGCAGGCCCATCCAGGCCATCAATGTGGTGAACTCGGCGGCGACCCGGCGGGCCTGGTGTGGATCGTCGCGAATCCGGGCCAGCACGGGGAAATAGGCGCTCAGCATGGCGCCGCTGATCACGGTCGACATGAACATCAGGCGATAGGCCGTGGTGTAGTAGCCGACCTCGTCGTCGCCGTGCGTGAAGCCGAGCACCAGTGCGCCGCTGTTGTAGATCAGCAGCACGGCGGCCTGCGACAGGGCGATCGGCCAGGCCTGGGCAAGCAGGTCGCGGCCGCCCGTCAGCGTCGGCCTGATGTCCGACGGGCGCAGCAGGTCGTGGCGGGCCAGATGCCGGAAGCCGTAGGCGACCAGCGCCAGCGAGAACGGCAAGGTGTAGAGCACGAAGATGTGCACGTCCTCCGGGCGCTGCACGAGCGCGACCAGCGCGGGGATCTGGAGCAGACCGAGGGCGAGCGAGGCGACCGACGGCGCGACCATGCGCTGGTGCGCCTGCAGGACCCAGGCGACGCTGGCCGCGCCGACGACCAGGCTCAGGCCCTGCAGCAGCAGGAGCGCGCTGGCGTCTGCGCCGCGCGGCTTCAGCAGGGCAATCAGGACGAGAGCGAGGTAGGCGGCGATCGCGAAGACGAACTGCAGGCTGAGGACGAGCGAGGCGATCGCCGCCGTCTTCGTCCGGTCGGCCGCGATGTCGCGCTGGCCGATGACCTGCAGGCCGGGCGAGGCGAGCAAGCCGACGAGCGCCAGCAGCGAGAGGTTCCAGTTCACCTGGCCGATCGCCTCGGGACCGAGCACGCGGCGGCTGTAGGCGGCGGTGAAGATGCCGATGACGACGGTCAGTCCGCTGCCGAGGGCGATGGCCAGGAAGTTCGCCGCGACGGTGCGGCGCCGATAGGCGGCGTCGAGAGGCATCACGCTATTTGTCGTGTGCCGCCACGTCCGGACAAGGTGCGTTCGCAAGCGCCACAACTTGATCACTCGGTTGCAGGGGCAGCGTCGGAGACAATGGCGCCATGAAGGTCGTCATCCTGGCAGGTGGCTACGGCACTCGCATCAGCGAGGAAAGCGCCACGCGACCCAAGCCGCTGGTCGAGATCGGTGCACAGCCGATCCTCTGGCACATCATGAAGATCTATTCGGTCCACGGGCTGAACGACTTCGTGATCTGCTGCGGCTACAAGGGTCATCTCATCAAGCAGTACTTTCGCGACTATGCGCTGGCGCGGTCCGACGTCACGTTCGACCTGCACGCCCACTCGGTGAAGACGCATCGCAACGGGGTCGAGCCGTGGAAGGTCACGCTGGTCGACACGGGCGAGCGGACCATGACGGGCGGCCGCATCAAGCGGGTGCGCGCCTATCTCGGCGACGAGCCCTTTTGCCTCACCTACGGCGACGGCGTGGCGGACATCGACGTCCGCGAGCTGATCGACTTCCACGACCGCTGCGGCGCCCTAGTTACCGTCTCCGCGGTGCGTCAGCCGGGCCGCTTCGGCGCGCTGAACCTGCAGCCCGGCGGCGACCGGGTCGTGGGATTCCGCGAGAAGGCCAACGAGGATGGCGGCTACATCAACGGCGGCTTCTTCGTCGTGTCGCCCGCCGCCATCGACTATATCGACGGCGACGACACGGTGTGGGAGCGCGAGCCGCTCGAGCGGCTCGCGATGGAGGGCCGGCTGGCCGCCTATCGCCACCCCGGGTTCTGGCAGAACATGGACACCCTGCGCGACCGCAGTGTTCTCGAAAGCCACTGGGAGAGCGGAACCGCCAAATGGAAACTCTGGTAGCGGACCAGGCGGCTTGCGCCGCCGTGTCAGTCGCCACCAGGCCCGTGCCCACACGGGTGCTGGTCACCGGCGCGGACGGCTTCATCGGCTCGGTCATGACGCCCCGTCTACTTGCCGAAGGCTTCGACGTGGTCGGGCTCGACACTGGATACTATCGCGCTGGACAGCTGTACCACGACGGCAAGGATCGGCCGGCGACGCTGACCCGTGACGTGCGTCGCCTGGCGCCTGCTGACCTCGAAGGCTTCGATGCCGTGGTGCACCTCGCCGAGCTGTCGAACGATCCGCTGTGCCAGCACGATCCGAAGAAGACCTACGAGATCAACCATCTCGGTTCGGTGGCGTTGGCCTGGGCGGCCAGGGAGGCCGGTGTGGCGCGCTTCGTCTACGCTTCGTCGTGCAGCATCTACGGCGCCGCCGGCGACGGCACCAAGACCGAAGAATCGGCGCCCGACCCGCAAACCGCCTACGCAGACTGCAAGAGGCTGGTCGAGCGCGACGTAAGAGCGCTAGCCGACGACTCGTTCAGCCCGACGTTCCTGCGCAACGCGACCGCATTCGGTGCCTCGCCACGCATCCGCTTCGACATCGTGCTCAACAACCTCGCCGGGCTCGCCTGGACGACGGGGCGCATCACCATGACCAGCGACGGCAGCCCGTGGCGGCCGCTGGTCCATGTCGACGACATCTGCGGCGCGGTGATCGCCACCCTGAGGGCGCCGCGCGAGGTGGTCGCCAACCAGGTCTTCAATGTCGGCGACGACCACAACAACTACCGGGTGCGCGAGATTGCGGCGGCGATCGGCGAAGCCTTTCCCAACTGCCGGATCGAGTTCGGCTCGAACGCGGGTGACAATCGCAGCTACCGCGTGTCCTTCGAGAAGATCCACCGGCTGCTGCCGGAGTTCCGTTGCCGCTGGGACGCGCGCAGCGGGGCCCGCCAGATGCGGGGGCTGTTCGAGCACATCGCCATGAGCGACCGCGACTTCAACGCGCCGCCCTTCACGCGCCTGCGCCAGCTCCAGCATCTGCTCGACACGCGTCAGATCGATGCCGACTTCTATTGGCGGCCCAATGCTTTTTCGTGAAACGCCCCTGAAGGGAGCCTTCGTCGTCGAGACGCAACCGCATGTCGACGCCCGCGGCCAGTTTGCCCGGGTTTGGTGCCGCGAGGCGTTCGCGCGCCAGGGCATAGAGATCGACATGGTGCAGGGCAACGCTTCGATGAATCCGGCGCGCGGCACGTTGCGCGGCCTGCACTATCAGCTCGCGCCGCACGGCGAAGCCAAGCTCGTCCGCTGCGTGCGCGGCGCGATCTACGACGTGATCGTCGACATCGATCCGGCGTCACCGAGCCATCGTCGCTGGTTCGGCATCAAGCTGACGCCGGCGTCGCGGACCATGCTCTACGTGCCGACCACTTGTGCGCACGGCTTCCAGACCCTGGCGGACGACACCGAGGTGCATTACCTCGTTTCGGCGCCTTATGCGCCGGCCGCCGCGCGAGGCCTGCGCCATGACGACCCGGCGCTCGCCATCGCCTGGCCGCTGCCGGTCGGCCCGATCTCCGAAGCCGACCGGAAATGGCCGCTGCTGGAACAGCTCCCGGCCGTGGCGTAACAGCGCCGCCATCTCAGTTGAGCAGGCCGAGGCTGCGGAAGCTGGCATGGCCCTTGCGGCCGATCACCAAATGGTCGTGGATCGAGATGCCGAGCGCCTCGGCGGCGGCCCGGATCTCCCGGGTCATCTCGATGTCGTCGCGCGACGGCTTGGGGTCACCGCTGGGGTGGTTGTGAACGAGGATCAATGCCGCGGCACCGAGTTGGAGGGCGCGTTTGACCACCTCGCGCGGATAGACCGGTGTGTGGTCGATGGTGCCGCGCTGCTGCACCTCGTCGGCGATCAGCACGTTCTTGCGGTCGAGGAAGAGGATGCGGAACTGCTCGGTCTTCTCGTGCGCCAAGGCGGCATGGCAATAGTCCAGGAGTTGCTGCCAGTTGGTCAGCACCGGCATGTCCTTGACCTTGCGCTCGGCAAGTCGCCGGCCGCTCTCGCGTAGCGCGCGAAACAGGACCACGGTGCGCTGGTCGATGTCGAATTCCTTCAACTGCGCTGTTTCGGCGGCGAAGACGTCGCCCAATGTGCCGAACCGCTCCAGAAGCTTCTTCGCCAGCGGCTTGGTGTCGACGCGCTCGATCGAATAGAAGAGCAGCAACTCGAGCAATTCGTAGTCGGCGAGCGTTTCGATGCCGCTCTTCAGCACGCGCTCGCGCACGCGGGCGCGATGGCCGTGATAGTGGGGCTTCTCGGCGGCCGGTGCACCGCTGTTGTGGCCGCTCGGTGCCGGCTGCGCGGCCAGTGCGGCGGCAAGACGCGCCGTCGGATCCTCGCCCGCGAATTCCCAGCATTGGTCGAGCTTGTTCCAGCTGCCGCCTGATTCGCGCAGCAGCGCGCGGTGGGGAAGGGTGTTGCCGGTCACGCGCCAGAGATCGTCGGCCGCCTGCAGGCGTAGTCCGGCGGCGAGGAGCGTCAGCAGCGCCTCGTCGTCTTCCTTTGCGGTCTTGGCGGGTCGGGTTCGGCTCATGCTTCCGCAGTATGGCGCCGCCCGCGACTTTTGTCGCCGCGGGCGCGGGGGCGCTGATATGGTCGGCCGATGATCGACTTCGACCAGATCGACGCGGCGTGCGCCGACTTCGCAGGGCAACTCGAGATTCCCGGCATCGTCGCCGGGATCGTCGAGCAGGGGCGGCTCGCACATGTGGCGACGGTAGGCAGGGCCGACATCGAGGCCGGCCGGCCGGTGGGTCGGGAGACCGCCTTCCGCATCGCCTCGATGACCAAGAACATGACGGCGCTTGCCATCCTGGCGCTGCGCGACCGTGGCGAGCTCGCCCTCGACGCGGCGGTCGCCGACTACATTCCGCAGTTCGCTGCCGTGCGCCCGCCGACGCGCGACAGCCGGCCGGTCAGCGTCCGTGATCTCCTGTGCCACGTCGCCGGCTTCGTCACCGACGACCCGTGGGGCGACCGGGTGCTTGGCATGCCGCCCGCCGAGCTCGACGCGCTGATCGCGCGGGGAACCCTGTTCGCGCGGCCGCCGGGCCTTGCCTTTGAATACAGCAACCTCGGTTACGCGCTGCTCGGCCGCGTGCTGACCAACGTAAGCGGCGAGCCGTACCAGGCCTTCGTCCGCCGCACCTTCCTTGAGCCGCTCGGCATGCCGCGCACGACCTTTGATGCGATCGAGGCGGCACGCGGCGACTATGCCTGGGGCTATCGGCTGGACGACGGAGTCTGGTCGCGCGAGCGGGTCGAACCCGACGGCGAGGTCGGAGCGATGGGCGGGCTGGCGACGACGGCGCCTGACTATGCGCGCTGGGTTGCCTTCCTGCTGAGCGCATGGCCGGCGCGCGACGATCCCGAGTCCGGTCCCGTGCGCCGCTCGAGCGTGCGCGAGATGGCGCTGTTCCACGCGCCGCCGTTCCCGAACGAGCCCGTCGACGGCAAGGTCATGCCGCCGAGCGCGTACGGTTACGGATTGATGAGCACGGCCGATATAGAACTGGGACGACGGATCCATCACTCCGGTGGCCTGCCGGGCTACGGCTCGCACGTGCTGATGATGCCCGAGGTCGGCATCGGCATTTTCGCCTTCGGCAACCGCACCTACGCGCCGATGTCGCGCCTGACCCTGCGGCTCGCCGAAATCGCCCATGCGGCCCGGCCGCGACCGGCGCCGACCGGGGCGTCGCGCTGGCTGGCGCGCGCGATCGATGCCGTCGCCGCGGCCTATGAATCCGGTCGCATCGAGAAGGCCGGGCCGGTACTCGCCGTGAACTTCCTGCTCGACATGCCCGCCCGGCTGCGCGACCGCGAGCTTGCCGATCTGAAGAAGCGGCTGGGCGAGGGGCGGTTGGAGGCGGTCGAGCCCATCCATGCGCTGGCCGGCCGGTTCACCCTGGCGTGCGAACGCGGCCGGCTGCGCGGGACGATCACGCTGTCGCCGGATGCCGAGCCCGGCATCCAGAAGCTGGTTCTTGCGGCGGAGGAAAAGGGCTGAGTGATCAGGCCGTGGCGGCCTGGCGTGCCGGTTCGGGCGGCGGCGCGGCGAGATCGTAGGGCGGCTTGTGCAGGCTCTTTGGCGAGACGGTGAAGAACTCGACGCCGGTCTCGGTGATACCGACGGAGTGCTCGAACTGCGCGGAGAGCTGCTTGTCGCGCGTCACCGCCGTCCAGCCGTCACTCAGGATCTTCACCTGCCAGGTGCCGACATTCACCATCGGCTCCACGGTGAAGAACATGCCGGGCTTCAGCACCGGACCCGTGCCGGGCTTGCCGTAGTGCAGGATGTTGGGCGCGTCATGGAAAATTCGGCCGAGCCCGTGGCCGGAGAAGTCGCGCACGACCGAGAAGCGTTGGCTTTCGACGTAGGTCTGGATGGCGTGACCGATGTCGCCGACATGGCCGCCGGGCCGGGCCGCGGCAATGCCGCGCATCATCGCCTCGTAGGTCACGTCGCACAGGCGCCGCGCCTTCACGCCGACGTCACCCACGAAGAACATGCGCGAGGTGTCGCCGTACCAGCCATCGAGGATGACGGTGACGTCGATATTGACGATGTCGCCGTTCTGCAGGCGCTTATCGCCCGGAATGCCGTGGCACACGACGTGGTTGATCGAGGTGCAGATCGACTTCGGGTAGCCGCGATAGCCGAGCGGGGCGGGGACGGCCTTGTGATCCAAAATGTGGTCGTGACAGAGCTTGTCGAGTTCGCCGGTGGTCACGCCCGGCTGGACGTAGGGCATGATGAAATCGAGCGTCTCGGCGGCCAGCCGACCGGCCCGGCGCATGCCCTCGAACCCTTCCTGGCCATGGAGCTTGATGGTGCGCTCGTCGCGGCGCCAATAGTCGACGCTGTCGTCCTGAAGGTCGCGGGGGCTGCTCATGGCGTCTTATTTGGCATCAGATGCCCGCCCTCACAAGGCCGTGCTAGGCTATTGAAATGTCCCAGACATCCAAGATCGTGACCGCCTGCATCGTGGTCATCGGCAACGAGATCCTGAGCGGCCGGACCAAGGACGCCAACATCGCGTATCTCGCGGGAGAGCTGGGCAAGCTCGGCGTCCGCGTCATGGAATGCCGGGTCATCCCGGACGTCGAGGCAACGATCGTCGCCACCATCAACGAGGTGCGGCGCAAGTTCGATTACGTCTTCACCACGGGCGGCATCGGTCCGACCCACGACGACATCACCGCCGACTGCATCGCCAAGGCCTTCGGCGTCGGCATCTCCGAGCATCCCGAGGCGGTCGAGCGCATGACCCGGCACTATGGCGATCCCGCGCTCTTTACCCCGGCACGGCGGCGCATGGCGCGCGTGCCTCACGGAGGGACGCTGGTCGACAACCCGATCTCGGTGGCGCCCGGTTTCCAGATGGAGAACGTCTTCACCTTTGCCGGCATCCCGACGGTCGCCCAGGGCATGTTCCAGTCGATGAAGCATCGTCTCGCGGGCGGCGATCCGGTCCTGTCGCGCACCGTGCGCACCAACCTGCCCGAGGGCATCATCGCCGAGCCGCTGGGCGGGCTGCAGCAGCGCTACAAGGACATCGATATCGGCTCCTATCCCGCCTTTCGCAACGGCAAGCCGTCGGTCTCGCTGGTGCTGCGCGGCACGAACGATGCACGGCTGAAGGAGGCCTCGGCGGAGCTGATCGTCGCCATCCGCGACATGAACGGCGAGGCGGAGGAGTTCGTGCAGTAGGATCGGCTATGGCGCTTCAGGTCCGCGACTGGGCAGCGCTCCTCGTCCTTTCCGCCGGCCTGGGTGCCCTGCTGCTGTGGCTGCAGGCGCCGGCGTCGCTGCTGCTCGGGCCGTTGCTGGCCGCCATCGTCGTCACCGTGGGCGGCGCCAAGGTCCGCCTGCCCCTCAGCCCCTTCGTCGTGGCGCAGGGGGTGGTCGGCTGCATGATCGCCAAGGCGGTGCCGCTGTCGATCGCCGGCGACATCCTCGGCCACTGGTTCCTGTTCACGATCGGCGTGCTGTCGGTCGTCGCGGTCAGCACGCTGCTGGGCTGGGGCATGACCCGGCTGCGCGTCCTGCCCGGGACGACCGCGCTGTGGGGCACCAGCCCGGGCGCGGCCTCGGTGATGACTATCATGTCGGAGGATTACGGCGCCGACATGCGGCTGGTCGCCTTCATGCAGTACCTGCGGGTCGTGATGGTGGCCGGTGTCGCGGCCCTCGTGGCCCGGCTGTTCGACGCCGGGCCCGTCCCGGCAACCGAGGCCATCGTCTGGTTCCCGCCGGTCGATTGGCCGGCCCTCGCCGGCACGCTCGCCCTCTGCACGGTCGGGCCGTTCGTGGCGAGCCGGCTGCGTCTCCCGGCGGGCGCCATGCTGGTGCCCATGGTGGGGGCGGTGCTGCTCGGGCATTTCGGTCCGTTCCGGATCGAGCTGCCGCCGTGGCTGCTGGCGGCCAGCTTCGCCGTGGTGGGCTGGAACGTCGGCCTGCGCTTCACGCGTCCGTTGCTGCTCCATGCGATTCGCGCGCTGCCTGCCATCCTGGCCGGTATCGCCGTCATGATCGCGCTGTGCGCCGGCGTGGCCGCCCTGCTGGTGGTCGTCGCCGACGTCGATCCCCTGACCGCCTACCTCGCCACCAGCCCCGGCGGCGTCGATGCTGTCGCCATCATCGCCTCCTCGACCGATGTCGACGTTTCCTTCGTAATGGCAATGCAGACTGTCCGGCTGATCGCCGTCCTCTTTCTCGCACCCGCCCTCACGAGATTTGTCGCGCAACGAACGCGGCTATAGGCTGGCCCGATGAACATCCACGACATGAGCGCGGGCCAGCTGCTCGCCGCCTACAAGGGCAAGAAGCTCTCACCGGTCGAGGCGATCGACGCCGTCGTCGGGCATATCGACTCCTGGGAGCCGAGGCTGAAGGCGCTCTACGCGCCCGACTTCGGAGGCGCGCGCAGGGCCGCCGCCGAATCGGCGAAGCGCTGGCGCGCCGGCGCGCCGATGGGCCCGCTCGACGGCGTGCCGATTACCATCAAGGAGAACATCGCGACCCGGGGGGTGCCGGTGCCGCTCGGCACGGCGGCGACGGTGCTGACGCCGGCGGCCGACGACGCGCCCGCCTCGGCGCGGGTCCGCGAGGCGGGAGCGATCATCCTCGCCAAGACGACCATGCCCGACTGGGGCATGCTGTCGTCGGGGCGCAGCTCCTTTCATTCGCTGACGCGCAATCCCTGGAACCTCGCCTGGAACCCCGGCGGCTCGAGCGCGGGGGCGGGGGCCGCCGCGGCGGCCGGCTACGGCCCCCTGCATCTCGGCACCGACATCGGCGGCTCGGTGCGACTGCCGGCCTGCTGGAACGGCGTCTTCGGCCTCAAGCCGAGCCTCGGCCGGGTGCCCGTCGACCCGCCGTACTTCGGTCGCGCCATCGGGCCGCTCACCCGCACCGTTGCCGATGCCTGCCTGCTGATGAGCGTGGTGAGCCAGCCCGACCAGCGCGACCACATGGGCCTGCCGCCGCAGGATATCGACTGGAGCGCGGGACCGCTCGAGCCCAGGGGGCTGCGCATCGGCCTGCATCTCGATGCCGGCTGTGGCATGCCGGTCGAGCCGGAGACCAGGTCGGCGATCGAGGCCGCGGCGAAACTCTTCGCCGACGCCGGCGCCAGGGTCGAGCCGCTCGCGCCCTTCATGACGCGCGAGATGCTGGCGCTGCAGGACCTCTTCTGGCGCGCGAGGAGCTGGAACGACTTCGCGGCGCTCAGCCACGAGCAACAGGCCAGGGTGCTGCCCTTCATCGCCGACTGGTGTCGCGGCGGCGCTGACAAGTCGGGCCGCGTCGTCATCCGCGCCGTGAACAACTACATGGCCATCCGCGCGGCGTCGGCGAAGGCGACGCAGCCCTTCGACTTCGTGCTGTCGCCGACGTCTCCGGTGCCGACTTTCCCGGCCGAATGGGAGATGCCGTCGAACGACGTCGATCGCGCGATGGACCATATCGGCTTCACCCTGCCCTACAACATGAGCGAGCAGCCGGCGGCTTCGATCAATTGCGGTTACACAACGGAGGGCAAGCCGATCGGCCTGCAGATCGCCGGCCGCCGCTTCGACGATCTCGGCGTCATGCGCCTCTCGCGCTGGTTCGAGACCGCGCGGGCCCCGCAGAAGAAGTGGCCGGATCCGCCGAAGTGACGAGGCCGCTCGGCATCCTGATGCTCGATACGCGCTTCCCGCGCATCGAGGGCGATGTCGGCAATCCCCTTTCATTCGACGTTCCGGTGATCTACCGCACGATGCGGGGCATCGGCCCGGCCGACGCGGTGGCGGCGCATCCCGACCGGCCGCGCGTGCTGGCGGCGCTGCAGGCCAACGCCGAGGCGCTGGCGGCGGCGGGCGCGGCCGGGATCGGCTCGAGCTGCGGCTTTCTCGCGCTCTACCAGAAGGAGCTCGCGGCGCTCGCGCCCGTTCCGGTGGCGACGTCCGCCTTGCTCTGGATCGCCCGCCTGAAGGGGAGCCGCGTCGGCGTGATCACCGCGTCGGCCGCGAACCTGACGCCGGCCCACTTCGCGGCCGTCGACGCCCCCGCCGATACGCCGGTCGTCGGCCTGCCGTCGGACGGCGCGTTTGCCGCCACCTTCCTGCGCAATGGCGAGACGCTCGACCGCGCCGCCGTCGAGCGCGAGACGGTCGAGGCGGGGCGGGCCTTGCTGGCGCGCCATCCCGGGATCGAGGCGATCGTGCTGGAGTGCACCAACCTGCCGCCGTATCGGCCGGCGCTGGAGGCGGCGCTCGGGACAAAGGTGTATGACGTGCTCGACCTTCTGCGTGACCTGCACCGGGGAGCGGCCTGACCGATGCCTCTTCGCCTTCTCGCGTTCCTGCTCCTGCTGGCGGCCGCGGCGTCGCCGGCCGGTGCCCAGGACGTGCCCGACTGCACCGTCGATGTCGAGGTGTCGCCTGCCCTGGTGCTCGACGTCCGCCAGCGCTGCGGCATCGGCGAGCCGCAACGCTATCGCGTCGACCTGCCCGACCTGCCGCCGTCGCGCGAACTGATCCTGCGTGGGCACAGCGTGCTTGCCACGCTCGGCAGCTGGCTGCGCGCGCCCGAGGGCTACGCCGCGCCGCCGACCATCGACATCAGGGTGAAGACTCCGACCGGCATGGCCTTCGCCGCCGGGCTGCCCCGGGTCGGCGACGCCTCGCGGCTGGCCGGCACGGGCATGCGCTTCGCCGGCTACACCGCGATCGGCCGCTTCGATCTCAGCGAGCTGCCGACCGACCGTGGCGTGCTGCATCTCGCCATCCTCGACGGCATGCCCGAGCGAGCGCGCGCCGCTCTCGTCGACTGGGTGCGCCGCACCGCCGAGGCGCAGGTCAACTGGTGGCGGGGCTTCACGGCGCCCAGCATGTTGATCGGCCTGGTGCCGAGCGCGACCCGGCGCGCCGTCGGCTACGGCCGCACCGTGCCCGGCGGCGGCGCGACGATCATGGTCGAGGTCGGCCGCGAGGTCGATCCGCGCCGCCTGTTCGACGACTGGGTGCTGACGCACGAGCTGGTCCACACCGGCATGCCGTTCATTCGCGGCCGCGCCACCTGGTTCATGGAAGGGGCGGCGACCTACATCGAGCCGATCGTCCGCGCCCGCGCCGGCTGGAAGACCGAGGAGGAGGTGTGGCGCGAGTGGATGGAGCACATGCCGCGCGGCGTGTCGGCCTTCGCTTCGGGCCTGCAACATGCCTCGGGCCAGCAGAACTACTGGGGCGGCGCGATCTTCATGCTGATGGCCGATCTGGCGCTCAGGCGCGAGACCGGCGGCCGGCTCGGCCTCGAGGATTGCCTGGTCGGTGCGTTGCGCGCGGGCCTTACCGCGGACCGTCGCACGGGCCTCGAGGACTATGCCGAGGCCTGCGAGGGCGCCACCGGCACGGTCGGGCTGCGCCATCTGCTCGATCGTCACGTCGCGCGCGGCACGCCGGTCGATCTCGACGCGCTGTGGCGCGAACTCGGCGTGGCGCTCCACGGCGAGCGCGTGGCGTTCGACGAGACGGCGCCGCTCGCCGCGCTGCGCCGGCAGATCGTCTTCGGCACGCGGCCCAATCTGCGGATCAGGCTGCCGTGGGAAACCTGATGTCGATCGGATCATGAAAGGCGCCTGGCTCGAGGATCTGACCTGGCCGGAGGCGAAGGCGCGGTTCGACGCCGATCCGGTCGTGATCGTGCCGGTCGGCGCGGCCGCCAAGGCGCACGGCGCGCACTTGGCCCTCAAGACCGACGCGCTCACGGCCCGCGCGCTCGCGCAGAAGCTGATCGAGCGCCTGCCGGTGATCGCCGCCCCCGTCGTCGGCTTCGGCTTCTATCCCGCCTTCACCGCCTTCGCCGGCAGCCAGCATCTTTCGGCCGCGACCTTCGCCGCGCTGATGCGCGAGCTTATCGCGAACCTGCGCACGCACGGCGTGCGCCGCATCGCCATCCTCAACACCGGCGTCTCGACCGAGAAGCCGATCGACGAGCTCGAGGACGTGCTGGCGCTGCACATGCGCCTGCTCGGCCGGAGCGCCGACGCCCTGATCGAGGCGAAGGAGGGCGGCCACGCCGACGAACGCGAGACCTCGGTGATGCTGGCGCTCGATCCGCGTGGCGTGCGCCTGGACAAGCTTGCGCCGGCCGGCGCGTTCGCCGCGTCGGGCGCGACCGGCGACCCGACCCGCGCCACCGCCTTCAAGGGCGAGCGCCTGCTGGCTGCCCGGGTCGACGACATAGTGGCCGCCCTCCGGTCTCGCTGGCCGGATCTGGGCAACAAAATGGCCGGGTAAGGCGCACGGCGCCGGGCCGGAACCCTGATTTGGTCCCGGCGTTCTGTCCCCCACGGGACGGCTGACGTGAACACTTCCACATTCGAGAGAGCCGCGACGGGGGTTCCCGGGCTCGACGACATCCTGCTGGGCGGTCTCGCGGTCGGACGCCTCTTCCTGCTGGAAGGGGCGCCCGGCACGGGCAAGACCACCATGGCGATGCGATTCCTCGTCGAAGGCGCCCGCGCGGGCGAACGCGGCCTCTACATCACCCTGTCGGAGACCGAGCCGGAGCTGCGCCGCAGCGCCACCGCGTTCGGCTGGGATCTCGCGGGCATCGACGTCTTCGAGGTCATCCCGCCCGAGAGCCTGCTCGACGACGACCAGCAGCAGAGCCTGCTCTATTCCTCCGACCTCGAGCTCGGCGAGACCACGCGGCTGATCTTCGGCCAGTTCGAGAGGTCGAAGGCCATGCGGGTCGTCATCGATTCGCTGTCGGAGATCCGGCTGCTCGCGCAGAACTCGCTGCGCTACCGCCGCCAGGTGCTGGCGCTCAAGCACTATTTCGCGCGCCATGGTGCCACCGTGCTGATGCTCGACGACCTCACCGCCGACAGCAACGACAAGACCGTGCATTCGGTCGCGTCGGGAGTCGTCCGGCTCGAGGAGATGTCGCCCGACTACGGTGCCGAGCGCCGCCGGCTGAGGGTCGTCAAGTACCGCTCGCAGTCGTTCCGCGGCGGCTACCACGACTTCGCCATCCGCGGCGACGGCGCTCACGTCTTCCCGCGCCTGGTCGCCGCCGAGCATCGCCATCGGGTCGCGCGACACCGGGTCGGCTCGGGCCTGTCGAGCTTCGACGCGCTGCTGGGGGGCGGCATCGAGGCGGGTTCGAGCACGCTGCTGCTGGGCCCGGCCGGCGCGGGCAAGAGCCTGCTCACCCTGCAGTTCGTCGCCGAGGCAGTGCGCCGCGGCGAGACCGCCGCCATGTTCATCTTCGACGAGGAGCTCGGCCTGCTGATCGACCGGGTCAAGCCGCTCGGCTACGACCTCGAGGCGATGCAGGCGAGCGGCCGGCTGCGCCTCAGCCAGCTCGACGCCGCCGAGCTGTCGCCCGGCGAGTTCGCCCACCGCGTGCGCGATGCCGTCGCCGCCTCGCAGGCCAAGACCGTCGTGATCGACAGCCTCAACGGCTACCAGGCGTCGATGCCGCACGAGCAATCGCTGATCCTGCACATGCACGAGCTGCTGCAGTACCTCAACCGCCAGGGCGCCTCGACCTTCCTCACCGTAGCCAGCCACGGCCTGATCGGCGACATGCGCACGCCGGTCGAGGTCACCTTCCTCGCCGATTCGGTGATCCTGCTGCGCTACTTCGAGGCGCATGGCTCGGTGCGCCGCGCCATCTCGGTCATCAAGAAGCGCACCGGCCGGCACGAAGACACGATCCGCGAGTTCTGGATCGACGGCGGCCTGCATATCGGCGAGCCGCTGGCCGAGTTCCAGGGCGTGCTGCGCGGCGTGCCGGTGCTGAGCGACGCCGGCCGAGCGGCGCCGGCGCGCGACGGCGGCTGAGTGGACGAGCCCCCGTCCGCGTCCGACCTGCACGCCCTGATCCTGGCACCGCGCGGGCGCGACGCCGCGATCGCGCGCGACCTGCTGGCCCGCGCCGGCGTGGCGAGCCGCGACTGCCGCTCACTGCAGGAGCTGGTGCCGGCGCTGGGCGACGACGTCGCCTGCGTGATGGTGACCGAGGAGGCGGTGCGCACCGCCGACCTGCGGCCGCTCGCCGACTGGATTGCCGCGCAGCCCGCCTGGTCGGACCTGCCGGTGATCCTGGTCACCGACCATGGTGGCGGGCCGGAGCGCAACCCGATCGCCGCGCGTTGGCTCGATGCGCTCGGCAACGTCTCGTTCATCGAGCGGCCGTTCCATCCCACGACCCTGCTGTCGGTGGCGCGCGCGGCGATCAAGGGCCGCCGCCGCCAGCACCAGGCCCGCGACCTGCTCGAGCGGCTGCGCCTGCTCGCCGACCAGCTCGAGCGCCGCGTCGCCGAGCGCACCAGCCAGCTCCAGCACGCCCACGACGAGCTGCTCGCCGAGATCGCCGAACGCGAGCGCACCGAGGACCAACTGCGCCACATGCAGAAGCTCGAATCGATCGGCCAGCTCACCGGCGGCGTGGCGCACGACTTCAACAATTTGCTCACCGCCGTGCTGGGCAACCTCGAGCTGCTGCGCAAGCGCCTGCCGTCCGACCCCGTCGCCGACCGCCTGGTCGACGGCGCCGTGCAGGGCGCCCAGCGCGGCGCCGCGCTCACCCAGCGCCTGCTCGCCTTCGCCCGCCGCCAGGCGCTCGAGCCGAGGCCGGTCGACCTCACCGCCCTGGTGCGCGGCATGGACGAGCTGCTGCGCCGCTCGGTGGGGCCCCGCATCGAGATCCGCCTCGACCTGCCCGACGGCCTGCCGGCGGCGCACGCCGACGACAACCAGATCGAGCTGGCGCTGCTCAATCTCGCGGTCAATGCGCGCGACGCCATGCCCGACGGCGGCACGCTCACCGTCGCGCTCGACCTCGTCGAGGAGCCGACGGCGCCCGACCTCGCATCGGGCGCCTATCTGCGGCTCGCCGTCGTCGACACGGGCACCGGCATGGACGGCGAGACCCTGCGCCGCGCCATCGAGCCGTTCTTCTCGACCAAGGAGATCGGCAAGGGCACCGGTCTCGGCCTGTCGATGATCCACGGCCTCGCCGTGCAGCTCGACGGCGCGCTGAGACTCTCCAGCCGGCCGGGCGAGGGCACGCGCGCCGAGTTGCTGCTGCCGGTCGCCGCCGGGCAGCCGGTCGCGGCGGGGCCGGCCGCGCAGACGACGGCGGCGAGCGGCGGCCGCGCCACCCTGCTCTTCGTCGACGACGATTTCCTGATCAGCCTTAGCACCGTGGCGCTTCTCGAGGATCTCGGCCACACCGTGATCCAGGCCAACTCGGGCGCGCGCGCGCTCGAGGTGCTGAGGAGCGACCGCGCCGTCGACCTCCTGATCACCGACTACGCCATGCCCGGCATGACCGGCGCGCAGCTCGCCGAGGAGGCGCGCCGGCTGCGGCCCGGCCTGCCGATCCTGCTCGCCACCGGCTACGCCGACCTGCCGTCCGGCGGTGTCGCGCTCGATCTGCCGCGACTCACCAAGCCCTACGTGCAGAGCCAGCTCGCCGAGCGCATCGCCGCACTGATCGACTGACGCGGGCGGCGGCGCGCCCGTGACGTGAAGGGCGGCACCCCGCTGCAGAAACTGCAGGAACTGCAGAAACTGTACAAGAGTTTCGCAAACCGTGCGTTTTGGACCAAATTTTCCGGCGTTGGAGGGTCTGGCACACTGGCGGAAATTCCCCGGTGACCTTCTTGCCTCTGGCGTTCACCTCCTCCGTCCGCGATTGAATAAATATACGTACACTAATTATACGATTTCCAGACAAGGCTGTCCAGCCCGTTGCGAGGCTCTACGCTGCCGCCATGGGCTGGACCCTCCTTCGCCCACGGCCACGAGCATGTGAGCGCGGCGCGCCAACTCGAATCGGGCAAGCATCACAGGCTGCGGCGACACTGCAAGAAGCGGTCACCGGAGGCGCTGCTGCAATTTGATTCGATGCGATTCACGGAACGAATGCGGTAGAGAATCGATTCAAGCGCACCGGGTGATGCGCGAGGGAAGGGGCGACATGTTCAGGATGGGAACAACGGCGACGCACCGGTCGATCGGCGCGATCGCGATGGCATGCATCGCGTGGTCGATGGGCGGAACCGCAGCGGCACAGGAGACGATCCGGTTTGGCGCCGCCCTGTCGCTCAGCGGCCGCCTGGCCACGGAAGGAAAGCTGGTCCGCGAGGGCTACGACTTCTTCGTCAAGCACATCAACGATCGAGGCGGGATCCCGGTCGGCGGCAAGACCTACAAGGTGTCGATCGTCTACTACGACGACGAGAGCAACACCAACACCTCGGTCAAGCTCTACGAGAAGCTGATCTCCGAGGATGGCGTCAAGTTCCTCCTCGGGCCCTACGGCAGCTCCGCGACCATCGCCGTCAGCACCGTGGTCGAGCAACACAAGCTTCCCATGGTGGTCGCGCACGGGGCGGCCACGACGATCTACAATCGCGGCTACAAGTACACGTTCGGCGTTCTCAACTCGGTCGACCACTACACGCGCAACATCGTCAAACTCTCGTCCGAGCAGACTCCACCCCTCAAGCGGGTGGCCCTGATCAACGAGAATCAGCTGTTTCCCCAGCTCGGCATCGACGGCGCCGCGCAACAGGCCAAGGAGTTCGGCCTGGAGGTCGTGTTCAAGGAGAAGTATGCGTCGGGCACCAAGGACCTCTCCTCCGAACTGGAGAAGATGAAGGCGACGAGACCGGATCTCGTCATCGCCGGCGGATACACCGACGACATGATCCTGCTGGCGCGGCAGATTAAGCAGGTCGGACTGAAGCCCAGGCTGGTCGGGTTCCTGTTGGGGCCGACACTGCCCGGGTTCATCCGCGCCCTCGGCTCCGACGCCGAGAACATGCTCGAGCCGGTCCAATGGACGCCCGGCATGCCGTGGAAGGACAGTCTGTTCGGCTGGACGGCGCGGGAATATGCCGACCTGTTCCAGAAGCAGTACGGCCACGCGCCGGACTATCATCCGCCGCAGTCGACGGCGGCCCTGGAAGTCTACTATCACGCCTTCCAGAAGGCAGGCAGCCTCGATCCCCAGAAAGTGCGCGATGCCGTCGCCGCGACGGACATCATGACGGCATACGGGCCCATCCGCTTCAACGCCAACGGCCAGAACGTCGCCAAGTCGATGTCGGTCGTGCAGATCCAGAACGGCAAGCCCGTGGTGGTCTATCCGCTCGACGCCGCCGAGGCGAAGCTCCGCCTCGCACCCTAGTCGGCGACGGCGGGTCGCGACGATGGAGTTGATCGCGCAGGTCGTCCTCAACGGAATCCTGCTGGGCGGCCTCTATGCCTGCATGGCTATGGGATTTTCCATCGTCTGGGGCGTCATGAACCTGATCAACCTGGCCTACGGCAGCATGATCATGCTGGGGGCCTATGTGACCTGGCTGCTCGCCACCCAGCTCGGCCTCTCCCCCCTGGTCTCGTGGCCCTTCGCCGGGTTGGCGCTCTTCGTCTTCGCCTATTTCCTGCAGCGGCTGCTCATCAACCGCCTGGTCAGGATCTCGATCTTCATGACGCTGATCTTCACCTTCGGGCTCAACATGGTCCTGATCAATGTCAACCTTCTCGCCTTTTCCGCCGATGTGCGCTCGCTGCCGCAGACGTTCGGCAGCGCGACGTTTTCCTTCTTCGGGCTCACCCTGCCGGTGGGACGTGGCGTGGTCTTCATGATGGCCCTGGGAATGACCCTGGCGCTGCACGTGCTGCTCAATCACTCGCGGGTGGGCAACGCCATCAAGGCCACCAGCTTCGATCCCCTTGCCGCGCGGCTCTCCGGGATCGACATCCAGCGGACCTATGCGATCACCTTCGCCATCGGCGGTGCGATCGCGGGAATCACGGGCGCGCTGATCGCCACGACCTATTCGTTCTCCCCCGTGTCCGGCGAGATCTACACGATGAAGTCGTTCGTCGTGGTGATCCTGGGCGGACTGGGCAGCGTTCCCGGCGCCATCGCCGGCGGCATGCTCCTCGGCATCGTCGAGAACCTCGCCTCCCTGTTCCTGGATTCGGGCTACCGCGACGCCGTCGGCTTCGGCCTGCTGCTGCTGGTCCTCATCGTGCGACGGCAGGGCCTCCTCGGAAAACGGTTCTTCGCCGAGGTCAAGATGTGAGGGCCGCCGTGAACTGGGCTTCACCGACCGTCAGAACGCTCGTCCTGGCCGCCGCGCTGGTGGCGGTTCTCGCCGTCCTGCCGCAGTTCCTGTCGCTCTACTGGCTGCGCATCGCGACCGGTGCCCTGATGCTCGCCGTCGTCGCGCAGGGCATCAACCTGATGGCGGGCATGCTGGGCTACCCGGCATTCGGCAACGTGGTGTTCTTCGGCATCGGCGCCTACGGCACGACGATCTCCATGGCCTCCCACGGCCAATCGCTCGCGGTCGGCCTGCTCGCGGGCGCCCTGGCCGCCGCGGTGCTCGCGCTGCTGATGGGCCCGCTACTGCTCAGATTGCGCGGGCACTATTTCGCGATCGCCACACTCGGCCTCAACGAGGCGACTTCGGCGGTCGTCGCCAACCTGACCGGGCTTACCGGCGGCGGCACCGGCATGTCGCTGCCCCTGGCACAGGGCGATGCGGCCGCGATCGCGCATGCGTCCTATTTCCGCTTCGTCCTTCTGTTCGCCGCGAGCCTCGCCGTCGTCGTGGCGCTGCGGGACAGTCGCTTCGGCCTGGCGTGCCGGGCGATCCGCGCCAACGAGGAAGCCGCCGCGTCGGCCGGCGTCGACGCGCTGCGGGTCAAGACCGCGACATGGATCATGAGCGCGGCGATGACCGCGGTGGCCGGCGGCCTCTATGCACGCTGGGTCGGCTTCATCGAGCCGACCCTGGTGTTCGACATGAGCATTTCGGTGAAGGCCTTCGTGATGTTCCTCCTGGGCGGTGCGGGCACCGTCTTCGGCCCGTTCGTGGGGGCGGCCCTGATCGAGACGATCACAACGCTGGCGTGGAGCCATCTTCTCAAGGTCCATCTTCTGGTGCTGGGGGCGGCGATCATGTTCGTCGTGCTGGTGCTGCCCAACGGCCTGCAGGCCTTCGTCCTCGATCGGCTGCGGCTCATGCGACTGTGGCGCCGGGAAGCCTCCTGATGCTCGAGGTCCGCGCCCTGGCGGCCGGCTACGGCTCGCTGCGCGTCCTGCGGAACGTCGATCTCGCGGTGGGCCGGCAGGAGTGGGTTGCGGTTCTCGGACCCGTCGGCGCGGGCAAGACGACGTTGCTTGGGGCGATTGCCGGCATCGTCGCCACCATGGAGGGGGAGGTGGCGCTCGACGGAGCGGACGTGCGCGGCATGCCGGCGGAAGGACGGGTGCATGGAGGGCTGGCGCTGGTGCCCGAGGGGCGGCGACTGTTCGCCGGCATGTCGGTGCGGGAAAATCTGCTCGCCGGCGCTCACACCGTGCGCGATCCGGCGCGGCGGCAGCGAAGTATGGCACGGATCTTCGACCTTTTTCCCGAACTGGCGGCGCGCGCCGGCCAGATAGCGGGTACGCTGAGCGGCGGAGAACAGCAGATGTGCGCGATCGGCCGCGCGATGATGTCGGAACCCCGGATATTGCTGATCGACGAGGTTTCGCTCGGCCTCGCGCCGCTGGTGGTCGAACGGCTGTTCGCGGCGCTGTCCGAGGTTCGGCGCGCGGGAACGGCCTTGATGATAGTCGAGCAGAACGTCGATCTTGCCCTCGCCCATGCCGACCGCGCCTATGTGTTGCGCGATGGCCGAGTGGCGCTCGCCGGGGCGGCGCGCGAGCTGCGCAACAATCCCGATCTCGACCGCCTGTTCCTGGGGCACTGATCGTGGCCGTCGCCGACTTCTCGCGCCTCTTCTCGCCGCGTTCGATTGCCGTCGTCGGTGCGTCGGCCGATACGGCAAAGCTCGGCGGCCAGGTCGTGGCGCGGCTGGCGGCGACCTTCGACGGAGCGCTGTTTCCCGTGAACCCGGCGCACCGACAGATTGCCGGCCGCGCGGCCATCCCCTCGCTGGCCGACTTGCCGCAACCGGTCGACCTGGCTGTGGCGTTGGCGCCGGGCGCGGCGCTCGTCGACGAACTCGAGCGCTGCCCAGCCGGAAGACTAGCCTTCGTGGCGGCGATTCCCAGCGGCTTCGGCGAGGTCGGAGGTGACGGGCCGGCCCTGCAGGCGCGGCTCGCCGCCGCCGCCCGCGCCATCGGCGCGCGATTGGTCGGCCCCAATTCGGTCGGCCTGTTCAACGGCACGACCCGGCTGAACGCCTCGAT
Source organism: Enhydrobacter sp. (assembly GCA_025808875.1). NCBI lineage: Bacteria > Pseudomonadati > Pseudomonadota > Alphaproteobacteria > Hyphomicrobiales > Enhydrobacter > Enhydrobacter sp. The sequence goes on from CP075528.1 coordinate 885,027, forward strand.
CATTCCGCTGCTGACGCCCGCCCGCTCGCGTGGTCTGGGACTCGTCACCCAAAGCGGCGGCTTCGGCATGGCCGCGGCGATGTACGCCGCCGACAACGGGCTCCCGGTCGCACGCTTCTGCGACGTCGGCAACAGCGCCGACATCGGCGCGGCCGAACTTCTCGATCACCTGACGCAGGACGAGGACACGGCGGTGATCGGCGCGTACATCGAATCGGCACGAGACCCGGCCGCGTTCGCCGCAGCGCTTGCCCGCGCCAACGAGCGCAAGCCGACCCTGCTCTGCCTGCTCGGCAAGAGTGCGGCCGGCCGGCGGGCCTCGCAGGCGCATCTCGGCATCGCGCCCGCACCCGCCGCATTGCGGGTGGCGCTTCCCCGGTCGGTGCTGGAAGTCGATACCGGTCTCGACCTGCTGCACGCGGCCAAGGCGCTGCTGTCGGCGCCGCCGGTGACGGGAAACCGGTTGGCCGTGGTGACGGGAACCGGCGGCATCGGGACGGAACTGAGCGATCTTGCCAGCGAGCGCGGCCTCGTCGTGCCGGCCTTCTCGGCGCCTCTCGCGCGGACGCTCGCCGCACGGCTGCCGCCCTATGCGGCGACCGGCAACCCGGTCGACCTGACGCCGGTGTGGCGGGACTATCCGCGCCTCTATCCGGCGATCCTGGCCGACATCGCTGCCTCGGGCGAGGCCGACATGGCGATCGTGTCGATCACCGACGTGCCGACCACCGTGCCGGACCTGGCCGCGGCGCTGGCACGGTCGGCACCGCAGCTGCGCCGCCTGCCGCTGATCGCCTATTGGGGCTCGCGGGACTGCGACCTTGCCGCCATGTCGACCCTGCAGACCGCCGGCATCCCGTGCTACCGATCGACCCGTGAGACCGCGGATGCGGCTGCCGTCATATGGAGGGGAGCGCGTGCTTCTCGAGGTGACTGACGTCTGCGTGACCTTCGGCGGCGTCCGCGCGCTCGACGCACTTTCGTTCGCGGTCGACGAGGGCGAGATCGTCGGACTCGTCGGACCCAACGGCGCCGGCAAGTCGACGCTCGTCGGGGTCGTCTCCGGTGCGTTGCGCGCCGATTCCGGCCGCGTGCGCTTCGGCGGGCGCGACGTGACCCGGCTCGGCCCGCATCGCATCGCGGCGCTCGGCCTGGCGCGCACCTTCCAGACGGTGCAACCCTTCCTCGGCCTGACGACGCGCGAATGCGCCGTGCTCGGCGCGACGTTCGGCAGCGCGGACGGGCGGCGCACGCGGCTGCGCGAGGCGGCGCTCAGCGCCGACGAAGCCCTGGCGTTCGTCGGGCTGACGCCTCAGGCAGCGATGCCGGCCGAGCAACTCAATGCGGCGCAGCGTCGGCTGCTCGAGATCGCGCGCGTGCTGGCGGCGCGGCCGCGTCTCATCCTGCTCGACGAGGTCCTGTCGGGACTCAACACCGCCGAGCTCGAGCGCGGCATCGAACTGGTGCGCGCCCTGCGCCGGCGCGGGATCGCCGTGTTGTTGATCGAGCACATCGTGCGCGCCATCGCCGGCCTCGCCGACCGTGTCGTCGTGATCGATCGCGGGGCCAAGATCGCCGAGGGGCCGGTGTCCTCCGTCCTCGCCGACCGGCGCGCGCTGTCGGCCTATTTCGGCGTGCCGCGCGGACAGAGCGTGCCATGAAGCGCATGCGCTGGTGGCCGGCGGCGAAACGGCTCGCGGCGCCGCTCGGGACGCTCGAATGCGACATCCTGCTCGAACGCCCGCTCGAGCAGCCGCTGCCGGCCCCGGTACCATCGCTCGAGGTGACGCTGCGCCAGGCGGGCGAGGCCGATCTCGACCTCGTCTGCGCGCACTACGCCGAGGATCCGTGGCTGTTCCTCGGTGAGGGACGCGACGAGCGCGGCCGACGCGAGTCGGGGCGATCCGCCTATCTCGACCGGCTGCGCCGCGGGGAGCGCTGCTTCATCGCCATGCATGGCGGCGAGATCGCGCACCTCAATTGGGTGTGCTTCGGCTGGGGCGATGCCGTGCCGGGCCATCCCATCCGGCTGCGCGAGGGCGAGGCCTATACGACCGATGCGCTGACGCCGCCGGCCTTCCGCGGCCGCGGCCTCCATGCCTTCGTGCTTCACGCCATGCTCGAGCACGCGCGCTCGCGCGGCGTGCGGCGCGCCTTCACGCTCGCCAACCTCGACCGCGCCGGCAGTCACGGCGGACTGGCGACGCTGGGCTGGCGCGAATGCGGCCGCGTGATCCATCTGACGCGCCGCGGCCGCTCCGTGCCGTGGATCGTGGCGCGGCGGGGCTTCGTCGAACCGCTGTTCCGCGCGGAGCGGATCGATGCCTGAGTGGACGTGGCTCCGTCCGCCGGCGATGCCGCTCGATCTCGACGGGCCCGCCACGCCGTTCCGCCCCTTCGACGCGACGTGGGTGGAGCGGCCGGGGATCGAACTCTTCGCCGCGGCTGCCGAGGCCTTCGCCGACCGCGTCGCCTGCGAGGACGGCACCGGCCGACTGACTTTCGGCGAGATCTGGCGCGCCTGCCGCCATCTCGCCGCCGAGATCGAGGCGCGGGTACCGCCGGGCCAGGCGGTCGGTGTTCTTCTGCCCAACGAGGCGGCCTATCCCGTGGCCGTTCTCGCCTGCCTCGCGGCGGGGCGCACCTGCGTCATGATCGATCGCCATCATCCGCCGGAGCGCGTCGGCGCCATCGTGCATGACGCCGGCCTCGGCGCGGCGATCGTACGACAGGGCGACATCGATGGTGGCCTCCTGCTGCCTGCCGGAACGGGTGTGATCGCCATCGATCCGGCCCTGGCGGGCGACGGGCTGGTCGCCGATCGTGGGCCGGCGGCGGGTCGACTCGGCGCCGGCGACCCGGCCTTCGTGGTCTACACCTCCGGCAGCACCGGCCGGCCCAAGGGCATCGCGCTGTCGCAGCGCGCCGTGCTGCATCGAGCGCTGGAACTGGTCAACGCAGTCCATCTCGCGCCCGAAGACAGGGTGCTCTCGCTCGCCTCGCCCAGCACGATCGGCGGACTGCAGCAGATCTTCGAGGTCATGTTGTCGGGCGCCAGCCTGGTGAAGCTCGACCTGCAGCAGCTCGGGCTGGGCGCGGTCATGCGCGCCATCGAGCAGCGGCGGCTGACCATGATGTTCTCCACGCCCGCGGTGTGGCGCAGCGTCAGCCGCCTGGCCGAGGCGCGCCGGGCTCTGGCCAGCCTGCGCTGTGTCCAGACATCGGGCGACGCGCTGCTGGCGATCGATCTCGAGCGCATGCGCGCGGTGTTGCCGGCGGGCTGCAGGATCCTCTCCGTCTACGGCGCCACCGAGGCACCGGCGCTGATTCAGTGGTTCGTCCCGGACGATGCGCCGGTGGACGCGGCGCGCGTGCCCGCGGGCTACGCGCTCGACGGCTTCGATTTCGCCGTACTCGCCGAAGACGGACATCCCGTGTCGCGTGGCGAGGCCGGCGAACTGGTCGTGCGCAGCCGGTTCATGTCGGCCGGCATCTGGCGGACGGGCGCGCTGCACCCCGGCCCGTTCGAGGCCGATCCGGCCGGCAGCGACATGCCGGTCTATCGTACCGGCGATCTCGTGCGCTGGCGGTCCGACGGGCTGTTCGTGACGCTCGGCCGGCGCGACCGCCAGGTGAAGGTGCTCGGCAACCGGGTCGAACTGGCCGAGATCGAAACGGGGATCCGGCGCGTGCCGGGCGTCGCCGAGGCCGCGGTGGTCGCACGCCGCGGCGAGGGTGAGGCGCGTCTGCTGGCGTTCGTCGTCGCCGAGCCCGGCGTATCGCACGACTTGGCCGAAGCGGTGCGTGCGCATCTTGCCGCCACCCTTCCGGGCTACATGCGGCCGTCGGCGATCCGGCTGCTGCCGGAATTGCCGCTGCTGCCGGGGCGCAAGGTCGACGAGGAGGCGCTGCTGGCGCTCGCCGGAGGAGGGCGCGACGTTGCCGCCGCCGGCGCCGACGCCGAGGTTTCGCCGGGTGCCAGCCGGCGCGCGGTCGAGATGGTCGACGCGGCGTGGCGCTGGGCCATCGGTCGGCCGCCGCGGCCCGGACGCCGTTTCGAGGAGGCCGGTGGAGACTCGCTGCGGTTGCTGCATTTCGTCTTCGAGCTCGAACGGCTCGCCGGCCGTGCCTTGCCGATCGAACGTTTCGCGCTCGACAAGACGGGCGCCGAGCTCGCCCGGGAGCTCGATCTCTGCCGCGCCTCCGACGAGGAGATGCCGGCCTCGGATCGGCCCGTGCTCTTTCTCTTTCCGCCAGCCGGCGGCGGCGACGTCTTCCTCGCCGAGTTCCGTGCGCTCTGCCTGCAGCGCTTTGCGGTCCGGCAGGTCGCCTATCCGGACCTCGCCACGCTCGCGGACGAGACGACTACTTTCGAGACGATCGCCGCCCATACCGCGGGCCAGGTCGAGCGCTTGCGGCCCACCGGGCCGCTGCTGCTGATCGGCTATTCCGACGGTGGCCACGTCGCCTGGGAGGCGGCGCGGCAGCTTGCCGGGCGCGGCCGCGACGTGCGCTTCGTGATCGCCCTCGACACCGACACGACCGGCATCGACTACGACGGCGTGCCCGTCGCCGCCGTCGCGCCGCGCCGTCCCGGCGATGCCGTGGCGCGCTGGCTGCGCGGCCTGCGGCGGCGCGACTGGCCGCGCCTTGTGCAGGTTCTGCTGTCGGCGCGCTTCTTCGCCCGTCCGCTCGGACGAAGGCTGGTCCGCGCCGCCGCCATCAGCCGGCTGCCGCTGCCGCGCGGGCTTGCCTTCGTCGCGCGGCTGCAATCGACCGTGCGGCTGTTCAGCGACCTGCGCGCGCGATGGTTCGATGCCGGCGGCCGCGCGCGCGCCGACCTGCCGGTCGTGCTGTTCCGCTCGCAGGTGCCGCGGCCCGGCACGCCCGAAGATCTCGGCTGGGGCGCACGCACTGGACGGCTCACGATCGTGGCCGTACCTGGCGACCATTCGACCATGCTGACCGGCGAGGCCGGTGCGGCCCTTCGCGAGCGCATCGCCGCGCTGATCGACTGACGCGGGTGGCGGAAAAGCAACTACCCTTGGATGGGCGATGTCCAGCGCGTCGCGAGGCCCTACACTGCCGCCATGGCCGGACCCTCCTTCGCCCACGACAGCGACCGGCTCGCCCGCGACTACGAGCAGGTGAGCGCGGCGCGCCAGTTCGAATCGGGCAAGCGGCTGGTGATGGCGCTCGCCGTCGCCGACGGCGGACAGGTGCTCGATGTCGGCTGCGGCACCGGCCAGCTCGCCGGCCACGTCGCGGGGCTGGTCGGCCCGCGCGGCCGCGTGCTCGGCATCGATCCTCTCGTCGCGCGCATCGAGCTGGCGCGGCAACGCCTCGGCCAGGACCCACCGGCCAACCTCGCCTTCGAGGTCGGCGACGCCAACGATCTCGCCGCGCTGGCGCCGGCGAGCTTCGACGTCGTGCTGCTCAACGCGGTGTTCCACTGGCTGCCCGACAAGCGCCGGCCGCTCGCCGAGTTCGCCCGCGTGCTGCGGCCGGGCGGACGCCTCGGCCTCTCGACCCGGCCGCCCGCGCCGCCGACCCTGCTGCAGCGCATCCGCAACCAGGTGCTGGCCGAGCCGCCGTTCGCGGCGCATCCCGGCCGGCGCGGCGACGCGCTGTTCCGGATCGGTCCCGACGAGACGCGCGCGCTGCTCGAGGAGGCGGGTTTCGGCGCGATCGAAATCGCGCTCGAGCCTGTGGAGCAGCACTTCGACGATGCCGCCGCCGCCATCCGCTTCTCCGAGGCGAGCTCGTTCGGCAACTTCCTCGGCCATCTGCCGGACGACCTGCGCGATCGCGCACGCGCGGAGATCGGCCGCCGCCTCGACGCGGCGCGCGCCGGCCATCCGATCCTGCGTGACGGCCAGCGCATGGTGGTGACGGCGGCGAGGGTTTGAATGTCTATTGCGCGATGCCGGGGAACAACGCGCGAGGACGCCGCCCGTCTTGACCTGGGTCAAGGCCGCCCGTCGGGAGCCGGAGCGGTTGCCTTCCTCGGTCTGGCCTGCAGCGAACCCCTGACGACGCCCGGTCCGGATCCGAAGACCGGTTCGACGGCGTCGATGGTTTCCTGGCACGATGGCCGACAGGCGATTGCCATCGCCTGCAACGAGCCGGCCGGGTGTCAGCGGCGCGCGCAGGCCATGTGCCCTGCGGGCTATGCGGTTCTCGCCGAGGGAAACATGCCGGTGGCGTTCGGCACGACCCACTCCTCGCCGGACAGGACCGCCTCGACGACGATCCCGTGCAACTGACTGCGCGGGGGACAGGGCCGGTCCTGTCCACCGGCTGGCTCGACGATTTCCTCGAACGCACGCTCCATCCGAGGTTGCCCGAGCTGCGCAACAGCGACGGCGACGGGATCGCGTTCACGACGGTGCGCTATCCTCTGAAGAAGGGCTGCGACCGCGCGGCACTCGAACGCGCCTTGACGGCCATTCCGGGCTTCGACCGGGCGGACGACGGCGTCTGGAACTGGCACGTGCCTGCCGCGCAGGGAACGGCCGCGGCGGTGCCTGCGGGCGTTCAGACCTTCTCTTCGACTTTTGCGGACGGTTCGGTGTCGATGGGCCACGTCGAGCTGATGGCCGACACGCTCGAGTTGGAGGCCAACTCGCCGCAGCGCGCTCAGAAGGGACGGGCGCTGCTCGAACCCATCGTCGAGGCGTTCGTCGGCGAGCCGGCCGTGGAGACGAGAACGGTGACGGAGATGATGGCGTCCCGGCCGGCGGACGAGAAGCCGGCCGCCCTCCCGTCGTCCGGTCTGCCGCCGGCGGAAGAGCGCGCGCTCGTCCAGTCCGCTATCGACCGCCACTATCGCGGACTGCTCGACCAGCCGGTGCCGATGCTCGGCAATGTGAGCCTGCGCCGGGCCGCGAGGACGAAGAAGGGCCGCGAGAAACTGGTCGAATGGCTCAAGCTCCTCGAGAACGGAAATGCGCGGCAGGCGGCGGATTCGCCGATGGCCGGCTACGACATCGGCTGGATGTGGGACGACCTGGGGATCGGCGACTTGCGGCGGTGACCGGCCGGCCACCGCTCAGCGCGCGATGCCGAGGCTGCCGGGCCGATCCTCCCGCGCCGCAAGAGGACGTCGCTCAAGGTCGCCGGGAAGAATCCATATTCGGTGGGCATTTCGGTAGGGGCTGAGGCCGGATATGCCCCTAACAAGATCGCGTTCGAGAAAAGTGGGCCCCGCTCACTCCAGCCGCACGTCCATGCTGTAGCGGGCCCGGCCGCGCGTGCTTTCGATCACGATCAGGTAGATGCCGGACGCCGGCAGCTTGCCGGTCCAGCGCGTGGCGTCGACGCCGGGCGTGGTGCCGTCGTACAGCGCCTCGCCGCCGAACGTGAGGGCACCGTCGGCGCCGCGGCCGAGGGCGGTGTCGGGCGGGTGGATGCGGAACGTGGCGTTGCCGTTGGGCGCCGTCAGCCGCACGGTCAGGAATTGGCCCTCCTCGGCCTCGAGCGAGAAGAGATCGGGGTTGCCGCGCTCGACGTGGCCGCCGACCCAGCCGCGCGCCGAGCCGGTCGCGAAGTGGATCGGCCTGGGCGTCGGCACCGGCTGGGCCGCCATCGCCTCCGCCGCGGCGAGCGCCGCCAGCAGGAGCAGCAGCGAGCGTCCCATCTTCCTCATCCTGCGGAGCGGCCGAAGGCCGCGTCTCGAAGGATGGGCAGCAGAAAAGATACTCGTTCCCATCCTTCGAGACGGGCGCTGCGCGCCCTCCTCAGGATGAGGATTCATCATCACCTCACTCCACCGCGTCGGTCGCGAAATCCGCCGGCATGGTGATCTCGAGCACCTCGAAATCGTCCGAATGGGCGATCTCCTTGTGCTTGATTCCGGGCGGCTGGTAGACGGTCGAGCCGGCGACCAGTTTGTGCTCGCCATAGCCCTCGTAGTCGAAGATCGCCCAGCCCTTCAGCACGTAGACGAACTGGAAGTCGAGCGTGTGGGTGTGGCGCGGCGCGTCGGCGTGCTTGCCGGGCACGGCGCGAATGACGTGCGCGCCCACCCTGCCGTCGGTCAGCGCCTCGATGCCGAGCTTGCGGTATTCGAAGAACGGCCGCAGCCCGTCCGGCTTGAAGGAGTCGGGGCCGAGATAGTTGACGATCGGCAGCTCGCCCTTGCTCGCTTTCTCGACCGCCTGCTTGCCGGCGGCTTCCTTGGTGGTGGGGAACAGGTCGTCGGGCATCGGGAGGCCTCCTTGCAATTCAGTTGCCGCAGCGCCGCATCGTCGGAGACGGCGTGCCACTTTCCGTCAGTCTGCCTTCCTTGATGTACTGAACGCCACTGCTGGTGACGGAACTCAGCGTGCGGAAGCGGCCACGCGACACTTCGGCGACTATGTCTATGTGCGCGACGGCAGAGGTGCCGTAGTTTGGATGATCGTTGCGAAGTCGTATCCGCAACGTCGTGGTCGTCAGTCGTTCCGCGCTGTCGACGGCGTCTTCGAGCGGGGGCTGGTCTCCACCCCGGTCCAGTCCGAGGCGCGCGCGGCCGTCCGGCAGGACATAGTAGGTGCCGTGCCAGTTGAGTTCACTGGGCCGCTCGGCGCAATTCATCGCCCAGGTTCCCAGCACGCCATAACTCCTCAGCACCACCGCGATCGACTCGGCGCGCGCATCCGCAGCGATCAGGACGAACATCAAGGCCAATGCCGGTCGACCCATGGGGCTCATGCGGCGACAACGCGGTCCGGCATGATATTCCTCCTCCTGACGTCGCCCCGTCGGTGCAGCTCAAGGGCCCTTCGCGTGCGCGGGCCTTCAAGAGAAGCCCTTCGACCGCGTCCGCCATGCTCGGGACAACGAGATACCGAGAATCAACGCGCGATCTTGGCTTTTCTTCTCAATACACGGGGCCTAGAATGCCTCGCTTTCCCGCCTTTTGGCACCTGGAAAGCACATGGCGCATATCCGTTTGAATACCCACCCCTCGCAGGGCGGCCGCATGGCTCCCCCGGTGATCTGGGGTGCGCGCGATCCGCAGCAGAGGGGTCCCGTCGTCGGCACAGTGGCCGATCCGGCCCGGCGCAACGCCATCGGCGTGCATTCGGGCAGCTACGGCGTCTATCGCGCGCTCGCCATCGCCGCCCAGGAGCTGAAGCGCGACCATCGGCCGGATTTCACCAATACCGCGCCGGCCGAGCCGATTGGCCCGTTCGAGAGCTGGTTCGATGCGAAGAAGATCGTGTCGCTCGATCCGTGGGGCCACATGGTCGCCGATGTCTTTGCCGACAAGCTGGCGGCCGGTTGGGACATCCGCCCGACCATCGCCGTCACCAAGGCGCATGTCGGCCTGCCCGAGACCAGGGACGCGATCGCGGCCGGGCGGCTCAGGCCCGACAACGACATCCTCTCCTCGTCGGGCGACGTCAGGGTCACCAAGGCGGCGGTCGAGCCGGTGTGGTGGCTGCCGGGCATCGCCGAGCGTTTTGGCGTCAAGGAGAGCGAGCTGCGGCGCGTGCTGTTCGAGCAGACGGGCGGCATGTACACCGAACTGGTAACGCGGCCCGACCTCGAACTGTTCCTGCCGCCGATCGGCGGCTCGACGGTCTATTTCTTCGGCGACGTGGCGAAGCTCGGCAAGGCGGAGACGAGGATCGCCTGTCGCCTCCACGACGAGTGCAACGGCTCCGACGTGTTCGGCTCCGACATCTGCACCTGCCGGCCCTACCTCGCGCACGGCATCGAGATCTGCATCGAGATGGCGCAGCAGGGCGGGGTCGGCGTGGTCGTCTACAACCGCAAGGAAGGGCGCGCGCTGGGCGAGGTCACCAAGTTCCTGGTCTACAACGCGCGCAAGCGCCAGCCGGGAGGCGATTCGGCGGCACAGTACTTCAATCGCACGGAGTGCGTGGCGGGCGTTCAGGACATGCGTTTCCAGGAGCTGATGCCCGACGTGTTCCATTGGCTCGGCATCGCCCGCATCGACCGCTTCGCCTCGATGAGCAACATGAAGAGCGACGCCTTGCGCGAGCAGGGCATCGAGATCGTCGAGCAGGTGCCAATCCCCGACGAGCTGATCCCGGCGGACGCGCTGGTGGAGATGGATGCCAAGAAGGCCGCCGGCTACTTCAGCCCGGTCAAGCCGCTCGTCGCCGACCTCGTCAAGGCCAAGGGCCGTGGCCTCGAGGACTAGCTACGGGCAGCGGCGGGCGAACGGCACCGGACTGCCGCCATTGGTGAACACGCCGTCGCGGATCAGGACCTGGTTGGTGTCGACGAGCGTGGACTGCACGACGCGCATGCCCTGGGCGGTGAACTCCAGGGTTTCAACGGTGCACCGGCCGTTCTGGTCGCGCCAGTTGGTGCGGTCGTGGCGCGTGCGGATGCGCAGCGTGCCGGCCGTCAACGGCTCGGCGCCTTCCAGCGCATGCTCGTACAGGCCATCGGCGCCGCCATCGAAGCGGCGGCGCAACTGGCCGTCGGCGCCGGCGAACCAGATCGTGTACCAGTTGCCCTGGCTGCGCGGCGTGGCGCAGTCGGACGACCACGTGCCGAGCAGGCCTTATTTCTGCGCGACGACGAGCTGCGACTGGGCCATCGCGGGCAGCGACAACAGCACGATGAGCAGTATCCAGCGAAGCATCGACGTCTCCTTCGGGCCGACCGATCTTCCCAGCGCCGGCCGGGCGGTTCAACGATGAAGGAGCTGATGAGTGCTTCGGCCGTGCGCGCCAAGGCGGGCGAGATCCTCAAGTTCGTCGAGGACGGGCGTTCGGCCTGGTTCGCGCTCGATCCCAATGGGCTGGAAGCGGCGGTTCAGGCGACGCTCGAGGTGACGCGGCGGCGCTTTCCCAACCCGGCCAGGATCCCGTTTCATTCGCGCTGGCGACATTTCGAGGCAGGCGGGCGCGACCGCTGGGCGGCGCTGGCGGCGCGGCTCACGCATCTGCCGCGCGAGGAGGTGGCGCGCCGGCGCGTCGATCTCGCCATGGTCTCGGTGCTGCTCGATGCCGGCGCCGGTCCCGCCTGGAGCTATCGCGAGCCCGATACGGGCGACACCTACGCGCGCTCGGAAGGCCTGGGCGTGGCGAGCCTGGACATGTTCGCGGCGGGCGCATTCAGCGCCGATCCCGAGAGCGATCCCTTGCGGGTCGATGCCGGGCGGTTGGCGGCGCTGACACCGCTCGACATCGCCATGGGCTTCCAGGTGAAGGCGCACAATCCGCTGCTCGGGCTGGAGGGCCGCACCGAGCTGCTGCGCAAGCTCGGCAACACCGGCCTCGCGCGGCCCGGCGCGCTGCTCAATCTCCTGGCCGTCGGCGGCGCGGTGAAGGCCGAGGCGATCCTGGCGGCGATCCTCGACCATCTCTCCCCGATCTGGCCCAACCCACGCGGCGACGTGTGGGACCACCCGGCGATCGGCGCCGTGCCGTTCCACAAGCTCTCGCAATGGATGTCCTACTCGCTGGTCGAGCCGCTGCAAGGCGCGGGGCTCGAGGTCGTCGCCCTCGATGCGCTGACCGGCCTGCCGGAATATCGCAACGGCGGGCTGCTGGTCGATGCGGGCGCGCTCCGGCCCAAGCAGTCGGCGCTGCTGACCGACATCTTCGCGCCGGGCGACGAGCCGATCGTCGAATGGCGCGCGCTCACCGTGGCCCTGCTCGACCGCATCGCCCGGCAGGTCCGGCTGCATCTCGGGCTCGACGCCGAACGCCTGCCGCTGGTCAAGGTGCTGGAGGCCGGCACCTGGTTCGCCGGCCGCATCCTCGCCAGCCAGCGCCGCGAGGACGGCGGTCCGCCGATCAGGGTGGAGAGCGACGGCACGGTGTTCTGAGGAAATCCGGAGGGGGAGAAGAATGATGTCACTGCCGCATTCGATCCACGTCGTGACGCACCCGCTGGTGCAGCACAAGCTCACCAAGCTGCGCGACAGGCAGACGTCGAGCGCCAATTTCCGCCGGCTGCTGCGCGAGATCGGCCTGCTGCTGGGCTACGACGCCACGCGCGACCTGCCGCTGGTGACGACGCGCATCGAGACGCCGATCGAGGGCATGGAGGCGCCGCTGCTCGAAGGCAAGAAGCTGGTCGTCGTGCCGATCCTGCGCGCCGGCCTCGGCCTCGCCGAGGGCATCATCGACCTGGTGCCGCTCGCCAGGGTCGGTCATGTCGGGCTGTACCGCGATCCCAAGACGCTGCAGGCCGTCGAGTACTACTTCAAGATGCCGGCCGACATCGCCGACCGCGACGTCATCGTCTGCGATCCCATGCTGGCGACGGCGCATTCGGCGATCGCCGCGGTCGACCGCATGAAGGAGGTCGGCGCGAAGCGGATCAAGTTCATCTGCATCCTGGGTTCCGAGCAGGGCGCACGCGCCTTCGCCGAGGTCCATCCCGACGTGCCGGTGTTCGCCGCCGCCGTCGATGCGAAACTCAACGATCACGGGTATATTGTGCCCGGCCTCGGTGACGCGGGCGACCGCCTGTTCGGCACCAAATAGGGGGAAATGCCATGACGCCCGATCTCGAATATCTGCTGTTTTCGGTGATTCTGTGCTTCGTCCAGATGCTGGCGGCGGCGTCGCTCGCCAACCAGCAGGTCGGCCTCACGACGCTGGCTGGCAACCGCGAGGGCCTGGGCGAACTGGCCGGTGCGGCCGGCCGCGCCAAGCGCGCGCACCAGAACATGGTCGAGAACCTGGTGCTGTTCGCCGCGCTGGTGCTGATCGCCGCCGCCGCCGGCAAGGCCAACGCCGCGACGGCGCTGGGCGCCACGATCTTCTTCTGGGCGCGGCTCGCCTATGCGATCGTCTACCTGATCGGCGTGCCCTGGCTGCGCACCGTGCTGTGGTTCGTGTCGGTGATCGGCATGATCCTGATCGCGCTGCAGCTGCTGTAGCGCGGGCGTTCCGTCAGTCGCGGCCGGGATCCTCGCTCCGCGAGGTGTCGTTGCCGCTCGACGAGGTGATGAACAGCAGCGACACGACGGGCCTGGGTTCCTGGCGATGCCAGCGGCCCTTCGGCACGACGAAGACCGCGCCGGGCGACAGCGTCGTCATGTGGGGGCCGTCGTCGAGCAGCACGGTGACCTCGACCGCGCCGTCGAGCACCTGCAGCAGCTCGTCGTCGGGATGGCGCTCCCATGGCGTCAGGCCGGAGAATCGGATGGCGCCGACCATGCACTGGTTGAACGTGCCGAGGATGCGCACCGCCGCCATCGCCTCGGCCCCGGTCGTGGCGTCGGTAACCTCGAGCTCGGGCAGGCCGGCGAGGGCGGTGGAGATGTCACTGGCGAGCATGGCGGCTCCTTTCCAAGTCGACAGGCTACCACACTGCGAACGATTCGCATCCTGCGGCCTGCCCGTCAATCCGCGCTTTCGCAGTCGATGCAGAGAAAGAGTCGTGTCACGCCGCTGCCTTCGACCGGCGGCGACCGATGCAGGACGGCGCGGTCGCCGGCGAGGGGCACGCCCTTGAAGAGCGCGACGGAGTAAGGCGCGACCTCGTTGAGCGGACCGGCGTAGCGCCGCTGGGCGCGGCTGGCGCGGCGTGCTTCGCCGAGCGGAGGCCATTGCGTACCGGGCCCGCGATAGGTCGCGTTCAGCCTCAGTCCGACGTGATCGCGGTGGAAGCGCCAGCAGGAATCGTGGTCGACGGCCTCGAGCCGGACCTCGATGGCGGCGGCGCGCGCGATCGCGGCGAACCGCTCGACCAGGGCGACGACGTCGTCGATCAGCAGCCGTCGGCGCGGATCGTGCAGGCCGACGAGATGGCAGAGTGTCTCGAGGTGGGACGGGGCCTGGTCGGGCGCGCAGACGAAACGGCCCTCCGGCAGCCGTTCCGCCGGCACCGCGTCGAGCCAGTCGGCGAAGCCGGCGGGACGCCGCCGGCGCCAGATGGCGAGCGCGACGTCGGGATCGCGAACCTCGGCGAGGATTTCGGCGGCGGATCCCTCGACCACTCGCGCGGTGCCCGCCGGCGTCAGGGCGCCTCGCATGCGGCGAAGCGCCAGCGCAACTCCATGTCGTCGAGATCGCGGCCGATCAGCACGAACTTCGAGGCGCGCAGCTCGTCGAGCCGCCAGGGCCGGCCCCGCCCGGCGTCCATCAGCATGTGGACGCCCTGGAAGACGTAGCGCTCCTCGCTGCCGGCGAAATCGAGAATGCCCTTGCAGCGCAGGATGTCGGCGCCGCGGCGGCGCAGGAGGTCGGAGATCCAGTCCATGAACTTGCCGGCATCGAGCGGGCGGTCGGTGTGCAGCGACACGCTGCGGATGTCGTCGTCGTGCTCGTGGGTCGCATCGGTGAGGAAGTCCGGCTCGATCGCGAGGATGCGATCGAGGTCGAAGCTGCCCCGATCGAGCAGCTCCCCGATCTCGACGCCGCAGTGCCGGGTGCGGCGGATACTCGCCATCGGGTTCATCGCCCGGATGCGGGCCTCGACGCGGTCCAGTTCCTCCGGCGACACCAGGTCGATCTTGTTGAGGAGCACGATGTCGGCGAAGGCGATCTGCTCGGCGGCCTCGTGGCTGTCGTCGAGGCGCAGCAGGAGATGGCGCGCATCGGCGACGGTGACGATGGCGTCGAGCCTGGTGCGACGGCGCACGTCGTCGTCGACGAAGAAGGTCTGCGCCACCGGGGCAGGATCGGCCAGCCCCGTGGTCTCGATCAGGATGCCGTCGAACTTCTGCTTGCGCTTCATCAGCCCTTCGATGATGCGGATCAGGTCGCCGCGCACGGTGCAGCAGATGCAGCCGTTGTTCATCTCGAAGACTTCCTCGTCGGCGTTGACCACGAGGTCGTTGTCGACGCCGAGCTCGCCGAACTCGTTGACGATGACGGCGTACTTCTTGCCATGCTGCGCGCTCAGGATGCGGTTGAGCAGGGTGGTCTTGCCGGCGCCGAGATAGCCGGTCAGGACGGTCACCGGGACGGGGTCAGACATGCCTCGCCTCCTCGCCGCCGGCGCTCGCGGCCGCCGGCTCGACGCGGCGGACCTGTCGCTCCCGGCGGATGGCGTCGATGCTCGCGCCCAACGCATGTTCGAGCCGGTGCAACAGGCGCTGCGCTGCGCCGCTGCCTCGACCGGCGGCCTGACGCAGCAGCGGGATGACGACGGTGGCTTCATGTCGGCTCAGTCGGGGCATGCCTCGGCGTTCCTCCTTCATATATGGGAATGTTATAATATAACATTTCTTAATTCAAGCCAGACTGTCTCCTGGTTCGACGCCGCGCTATAGCCGGTCGCATAAATCAGGAGTACCCGATGGACACCGTGATGCCGCAAACCAGCGGCGAGATCGCCGACTGGATCTCGACCGCCGCCCTTCACCTCGAACAGAAGGTCATCGCCTGGCGCCGCGACATCCATCAGAACCCCGAGCTCGGCTATCACGAGACGCGCACGGCGGCGCTTGCCGCCGGGCACCTGCGCCAGCTCGGCTACGAGGTCCGCACCGGCGTCGGCGACACCGGCGTGGTCGGCGTGCTGAAGGGCGGCAAGCCGGGCGGCGTCGTGGCGCTGCGCGCCGACATGGACGCGCTGCCGGTGGAGGAGCGCGTCGACCTTCCCTTCGCGTCGAAAGCCAAGGCGATGTGGCAGGGCAAGATGACGCCGGTCATGCATGCCTGCGGCCACGATTGCCACGTTGCCATCCTGATGGGCGTGGCCGAGATCCTGGCCAAGTACCGCGCCGAGCTGACCGGCACCGTGG
Organism: Enhydrobacter sp.; assembly: GCA_025808875.1. Taxonomy (NCBI): domain Bacteria; kingdom Pseudomonadati; phylum Pseudomonadota; class Alphaproteobacteria; order Hyphomicrobiales; genus Enhydrobacter; species Enhydrobacter sp. The sequence goes on from CP075528.1 coordinate 900,700, forward strand.
TGCTGCTGTTCCAGCCCAACGAGGAAGGCTACGAGGGCCGGCCGAGCGGCGCTCAGGCGATGATCGACGACGGCGCGCTCGCTGATCCCGCCCCGTCGGCGGTGTTCGGCCTGCACGTCACCTCACACCAGGCCTCGGGCCAGATCGCGCTACGGCCGGGTGGGTTGATGGCGAGCGCCGACCGCCTGCGCATCAACGTCGACGGCCGCCAGACCCATGCCTCGATGCCGTGGCGTGGCGTCGATCCGGTGGTCATCTCGGCGCAGATCATCCTCGCGCTGCAGACGGTGGTGACGCGGCAGATCGACACGACGGCGTCGCCCGCCGTGCTCTCCATCTCGACCATCCATGGCGGCGTGCGCAGCAACATCCTGCCCGACGACGTGGTGATGGAGGGCACCCTGCGCGTGCACGACGAGGGGGTGCGCGCCGAGATCAAGCAGCGCATCGCCCGCACCGCCGCGACCATCGCCGAGGCGGGCGGCGGCACGGCGGCGCTCGACATCGGCGAGGGCGTGCCGGTGACCTACAACGATCCGGCGCTGACGCAGTGGGGCACTCGCAGCCTGGGCGACGGCGTCGGCGCGGCGCGCATCCGGGAATGCCCGCCGGTGATGGGTGCGGAGGACTTCTCCATCCTCGCCCAGCAGGTGCCGGGCATGTTCTTCTTCCTCGGCATCACGCCGCCCGGCGAGGACCCGCATCACGCGCCGGCCAACCACTCGCCGCTATTCCATGTCGACGAGGACGCGCTGAAGTACGGCGTGCGTGCGCTCGCCTACCTCGCCATCGACTACCTGCGGCGCAGCTGACGTCGGGCGGGATTGCATCGGCCGCCGCGCCTCCCATGCGCAAGCTCTCCGTCATCGGCATCGGCGTCGGCGATCCGGATCACCTGACCCTGCAGGCCGTCGAGGCGCTGCGGCGCACCGACGTCTTCTTCGTGCCGGGCAAGGGCGAGGAGAAGGCCGAGCTGCGCGAGATGCGCCTCGACATCTGCCGCCAGTTCGCGATCCCGGGCGGCCATCGCATCGTCGACGTCGAGATCCCGCAACGGCGCCGCCAGCCCGCCGACTATCTCGCCGCCGTCGACGACTGGCACGCCGAGATCGCGAGCCGCTACGAGCGGGCGTTCCTCGCCGAGCTCGGCGAGGGCGAACGCGGCTCGCTGCTGGTGTGGGGCGACCCCTCGCTCTACGACAGCACGCTACGCCTGCTCGAGCGGATCGCCGCGCGCGGCACGGCGCTCGAGGTCGAGGTGATCCCGGGTCTCAGCAGCGTGCAGCTGCTGGCGGCACGTCACGGCATCGCGCTCAACCGCATCGGCGGGCCGGTGCTGCTGGCGCCGGCGCGCAAGCTGGCCGACGGCATCCTGCCGGTGGGCGTCGACGACGTCGTCGTGGTGCTGGACGGCGAGTTGACGTTCAGGCGCTTCGACGGCGAGGCCTTCGACATCTACTGGGGCGCCTGCCTCGGCTCGCCGGACGAGATTCTGATCGCCGGCCGGCTGGTTGACGTGCGCCAGCGTATCGAAGCAGCGCGCGAGCAGGTCCGCCACCGCAAGGGCTGGATCATGGACGTCTACCTGCTGCGCCGGCGTTAGTCCCTCAGTGCCGTTGATGGCCGGGCTGGGCCGCCCCCATCGCCTCGGCTGCGAGCTCGACGTCGATCCGGCCCGCCTTTTCAAAGACCAGCGCCACCGGCACCCTGGCGCCCTGGGCGATCGGCGCCTTGAGCTCCATGAACATCAGGTGATAGCCGCCGGGCTTGAGGACGACGGTGGCACCCGGCGGAATCTCGAGCCCCTTGTCGATTTCGCGCATGCGCATGACCGAGCCTTCCATCTTCATCTCGTGCACCTCGACCTTCAGCGACACGGGACTGGCGGCCGACATCAACCGGTCGGCCGACGCGCCCTTGTTGGTGATGGCGAGGAAGCCGCCCGCGGTGCGGGCGGTGGATGGGGTGGCGCGCGTCCAGGGCTGGGCGATCTCGAGATCGCCCAGCTTGTAGGTTTGGGCGACGGCGGGGAATGCCATCGCGATCAGGGCGGCGGCGGCGAAGAGACGACGTGAGAACCTCGCGACCGCGGTGGCCGCGCGAATTGGAACTGGAGACATGGAATATCCTTCGAATGACGCAACGACACGCGCGCGACAGTCGTCGCGCGCGCACGGAAGTGGTCAGACGACCGGGGAGGGGGGCCCGCGCGGCTGGTTCGGCCCGTCTCGGATCTTGCCGGACAGAGGCCGATCGGTCGACTGAAGCCGCGCGACCACGACGGCCGGCGGTTCGATGGCGATGAAGGCGGTGGAAGGTTCGCCGCCGACTTGCGCATGGGCGAGCCCGAGGCAGCACTCGTGCTTTTCGGCGACGACGGGCGACTGCCCCGCCTTGTTGTCGGGATCGGCGACGGCGGCGCGGCAGAACATCGACCACAGCGCGCCCGTCGCACCGTCGTGCAGCAACGCGGCATGAACCAGCGGCTGCAGGAAATTGAGCGTGATCGCGAACAGGGCGACGGCGAGCGCCGCCTGCTTCCCGGCCGATACGGCTGGCTTGCGATCCATAAGCATACTCTACAATTCTACAGGCCGAGCGCCAGCAACCTTCGGTCGCGGCTCTTGCGCGCATGCGTGCGCAGTTGCCACAAGGCGCCGAGGTGAAGGCCGGGCAACTCGATCGTTCCGTTCGCCAACCGGTCGAGGAAGTCCCGCCACGGCATCACATGGGTGTGGATGATCTCGCCCGGATCCGGAGTTGGCTCGGCGACGCGCCGCGCGCCGAGGGCGAGGAAGGCGTGGACGGAATTGTTCTGACGCGCCGTGTTGGCCGTGGCGCTGCCCAGCGCGATCCATTCGTCGGCCGCGTAGCCCGTCTCCTCCCGCAGTTCGCGCTTCATCGCCGCCATCACGTCCTCGCCGGGCTCCGGCACGCCGCACGGCAGCTCGACGGAGTTTCGCCGCACGCCGTGGCGATATTCCTCGATCAGCACGATTTCCTGCGCCGCCGTCAGCGTGACGGCGCAGATCCACTCGGGAAATTCCAGCGTGTGATAGGGAGCGAGCACGGTGCCGTTGGCGAGCCGCACCGTGTCGCTCCTGACCGCGAGCCAGCGATCGCGAAAGGAGTCCTTCGAATCGAGCACTTCCCACGGCGCCGGGTCGTAGTTCGCCATCAGACGGCAGTCCAACCGCCGTCGACGACCAGTTCCGCGCCAGTGACGTAGGACGATTCGTCGGAGGCCAGGAAGAGAATGGCGTAGGCCACCTCGTCGACCTCGCCGGCACGGCCCATCGGGACGCCCTTCAGGGTCTTGGCGCGCATGGCGGGATCGGCCGTGCGGCCGGAGGTGCGCATCGGCGGCATCAGGCCGGGATGCACCGAGTTGACCCGGATGCCGTCCTTGCCGTGCTGCGCGGCGCCCGCCTTGGTGATCAGCCGGACCGCGCCCTTCGAGGCATTGTAGCCGACATGGATGTAGCCTTGGCCGACGATGCCCGAGATCGAGGACAGGTTGACGATCGAGCCGCCGCCCGACTTCTTCAGGGCCGGCACGGCATGCTTCATGCCCAGAAAAACACCGGTGGCGTTGATGTCCATGAGCTTGTTCCAGGCGTCGGTATCGTAGAGATCCTCGAAGGCCGAGCCCGAGATGCCGGCGTTGTTCACCAGCACGTGGAGGCCGCCATGGCGGGCGACGGCGCCGTCCACGACGGCCTTCCATTGCTCCTCGCGGGTGACGTCGAGCGGGGCGAACTCCGCCCGGCCGCCGGCCTTGGTTATCTCGGCGACGACGTCCCGGCCCTCCTTCTCCAGGACGTCGGCGACGATCACCGCCTTGGCGCCCTCGCGGGCGAAAAGCCGCGCGGTGGCGGCACCCATGCCGCTGGCGGCACCGCTGATCACGGCGATTTTATCTTGCATGCGCATTGGGGCTTCCCTTGTCCTCCCTGGGGCGGTCAGGCGAGCTTCAGGCCGGCGATGCCGGCGATGACCAGGCCGATCGAGACCATGCGCATCGCCGTCGCCTGGTCACCGAACATGAAGATGCCGACCACGAACGTGCCGACCGCGCCGACGCCGGTCCAGATGGCATAGGCGGTGCCCATGGGAATGAAGCGTTGTGCGTATAAAAGCAGCGCGCCGCTGATGGCCATGCAGACGATGGCGAAGACGATCCACCACGGCCTGGCCCCGTCCTCGGTCCAGCCCAGCTTGAGCCCGAGCGGCCAGCCGATCTCGAACAATCCGGCCACGAAAAGACTTATCCAGGCCATCGATCCCCCTCCTTAATTCAGTCCCACTGTCGTTGACTGCGAGCGCGCGTCCTGTTCTGATTGAGGATTGCACGCATCTTGCACGATAGCGAGAACGTGAGGGGAAATTCCGGATTAGAGGGAGACGTTAGCCATGGATGAACGCGAACTTCGGGGCCTGATCGGCAAGGTCAAGGTCGGGCGACTGTCCCGACGCGGCTTCGTGAACAGGATGATGGCGGTCGGCCTGACGGCGCCGATGGCGACCCAGCTGCTCGCCTTCTCGGGCGTGGCGATGGCGCAGAGTGCCTCGACCTACAAGCCGACCAAGCGCGGCGGCGGCGGCATCCTCAAGGTGCTGTGGTGGCAGGGTCCGACCCTGCTCAATCCGCATTTCGCGGTCGGCACCAAGGACCAGGACGGCTCGCGCCTGTTCTACGAGCCGCTGGCGGCGTGGGATCCCGACGGCAACCTCAAGCCGAAACTCGCCGCTTCGATCCCGAGCCGCGAGGACGGCACCCTGGCGGCCGACGGCAAGTCGGTGATCTGGAAGCTCAAGCAGAACGCCAAGTGGCACGACGGCAAGCCCGTGACGGCCGACGACCTCATCTTCAACTGGGAGTACGCCAAGGATCCGGCGACGGCCGCCGTGACTGTCGCGTCTTACAAGGACATCATGGTCGAGAAGGTGGACCAGTTCACCATCAAGGTGACCTTCCAGAAGCCGACGCCGTTCTGGGCCGACGCCTTCGTCGGCACGCGCGGCATGATGATTCCCAAGCACCTGTTCGAGGAGTTCAAAGGCGCCAAGTCGCGCGAGGCGCCGACCAACCTCAAGCCGGTCGGCAGCGGCCCGTACCTGTTCAAGGACTTCAAGCCGGGCGACCTAGTGTCGGGTGTCATCAACCCGAACTACCACCAGGACAACAAGCCCTACTTCGACGCCATCGAGATGAAGGGCGGCGGCGACGCCGTCTCCGCGGCTCGCGCCGTGCTGCAGACTGGCGAGTTCGACTTCGCCTGGAACATGCAGGTCGAGGACGAGATCCTTTCCCGCCTCGAGAAGGGCGGCAAGGGTCGCGTCGTCGTCACGCCGGGCGGCAACATCGAGCACATTCAGCTCAACAACACCGACCCGTGGACCGAAGTCGACGGTGAGCGCTCGAGCGTCAAGACCAAGCACCCGATCCTCAGCGACCCTGCGGTGCGTCAGGCGCTGTCGCTGCTGGTCGACAAGGATTCGGTCGAGAAGCACATCTATGGCCGCACCGGCCCGGCAACCGCCAACTTCCTCAACAATCCGGAGCGCTTCCGATCCAAGGCCACCAAGTACGAGTTCAACGTCGACAAGGCGGCGGACCTGCTGGAGAAGGCAGGCTGGAAGAAGGGCGGCGACGGCATCCGCGAGAAGGGCGGCAAGAAGCTCAAGCTGGTCTACCAGACCTCGATCAACCAGCCGCGCCAGAAGACGCAGGCGATTGTCAAGCAGGCGGCGCAGAAGGCCGGCATCGACATCGAGCTGAAGTCGGTGACGGCGTCGGTGTTCTTCTCGTCCGATGTCGCCAATCCGGACACCTACACGAAGTTCTACTGTGACATCCAGATGTACACGACGACGATGTCGCAGCCGGACCCGCAGCTCTTCATGAACCAGTTCACGTCATGGGAAGTCGCGACCAAGGACAACAAGTGGCAGGGCCGCAACATCACGCGCTGGAAGAACGACGAGTACGACAAGCTCTACAAGGCCTCCGAATCGGAAGTCGATCCGGTGAAGCGGGCCGCGATGTACATCAAGATGAACGAGCTGGTGGTGAACAACCAGGTCGTCGTCCCCGTCGTCATGCGGCCGGGCGTGGCGGCCGTCGGCGGCAAGCTGCAGGCCACCATCAGCGGCTGGGACAACAATACCTGGGATCTGTCGGACTGGTACAAGGCATAGCGTCAGGGTAAACGCTCGGCGCGCCCCGGGGTCCTTCGCGGCCCCGGGGCGACGTCCGGTTCTCATAGGCATCCCTTGTCCCGCCAGTATGTAATCCGTCGTCTTCTGATCATGATCCCGAGCCTGTTCGGGATCAGCGTTGTCCTGTTCACGGTGCTCGCGCTCGCGCCCGGCGATCCGTTCGAGGAGCTGGCGACCAACCCGGCCATTCCGCCCGAAGTGAGGGCGGCGCTGCGCGCCAAGTTCGGCCTCGACGATCCGGTATGGACCCGCTACCTGCACTGGGTGTCGGCCATGATGCAGGGCGACTGGGGCTTTTCCTTCGTTAGCCGCATGGATGTCGATACGCTGATCCTGCAGCGCCTGCCGGTGACCCTGATCGTCATCGGCTCCTCGCAGGTCCTCGCCATCGCCATCGCCCTGCCGGTCGGCGTGCTGGCGGCGATCCGGCCCTATTCGATCTTCGACCAGGTCGCCAACACCTTCGCCTTCATCGGCTTCTCGCTCCCGACCTTCTTCACCGGCCTGCTGCTGATCCTCGTGTTCTCGATCGAGCTCGACTGGCTGCCCTTCGTCTATCGCGCCGACATCGAGGCGACGGGCTGGCAGTTCATTTGGGAACACATCAAGCAGTCGATCATGCCGGTCACGGTGCTCGGCCTGTTCCAGGGCGCGACCCTGGTGCGGTTCGTGCGCTCCGCCGTGCTCGACGTGGTGCGCCTCGACTACGTCACTACAGCGCGTTCCAAGGGCATCGGCGAGCGCCGCGTCATCACCCGGCACGTCGTGCGCACCGCCCTGATCCCGGTGGTGACGCTGGTGGCCCTGCAGCTGCCGGCGGTGTTCGGCGGCGCCATCGTCACAGAGCAGATTTTCCGCGTTCCCGGCATCGGCTCCCTGCTGATCTCCGCCATGCTGGCCAACGACACGCCCGTCGTGATGGGCGTGACCTTCGTGCTTTCGTGCCTCGTCGTCATCTTCAACCTCATCGCCGATATCCTCTATGGCTGGCTCGACCCCCGCATCTCTTACCGCTGACGTCGGTGCCGGTGCCGGCGCGCGTCCCGCGCCGCGCTTCTCGCCCGGCCTCGAGGCGTGGCGGCGCTTCCGGCGCCACAAGCTCGCGGTGGCGAGCGCCTTCATCCTGCTCATCATGGTGCTGGCGATCGTTCTGGGCCCGGTCCTGTGGCCGGTGCCGATCAACGAGATCGACTTCACCGCCAAGCTCCAGGGACCGTCCTGGAAGCATCCGCTCGGCACCGACGATCTCGGCCAGGACCTGCTGGCGCGCCTGATCTACGGCGGCCGCATCTCGCTCGCCGTCGGCATCGCCGCGATGCTGGTGGCGGTGATCGTCGGCGTGCTGGTCGGCGCCATCGCCGGCATGTCGCGGGGCAGCGTCGATGCCGCCCTAATGTGGCTCACCGACCTCTTCCTGTCGCTGCCGACCCTGCCGCTGCTGCTGCTCATCATCTACCTGTTCCGCGACACCGTGAAAGGCATGTTCGGCATCGAGGGGGGCGCCTTCATATTGATCGTGGCGGTGATCGGCGGCCTGCGCTGGATGCCGGTGGCGCGCCTGGTGCGCGCCCAGATCCTGTCGCTGCGCGAGAAGGAGTTCGTTGAGGCGGCGCGCGCGCTCGGCGCCTCGACACCCCGCCAGGTGGTGCGCCACATCCTGCCCAACGCCATGGGTCCGGTGATCGTGGCCGGCACGATCGACGTCGCCGCGGCCATCATCGCCGAATCGACGCTGTCGTTCCTCGGCCTCGGCTTCCCGTCGGACGTCCCGACTTGGGGCAGCGTGCTGCGCGACGCCAAGGACTACATGGACATCGCCCCGCACTGGGCGCTGTTTCCCGGCGCCGCCATCTTCCTCGCCGTGCTGACCATCAACTTCATCGGCGACGGCCTGCGCGACGCGCTCGATCCGCGCCGCGTCCTTTAGGGAAAGCGTAGTGGCCGAGACCCTTCTCGATATCCGCGGACTGAAGACCTGGTTCAAGACCGACGACGGCATGGTCCGCGCCGTCGATGGCGTCGACCTGCGCATCGACCGCGGCGAGACCGTCGGCGTGGTGGGCGAATCGGGCTGCGGCAAGACAGTGACGGCGCGTTCGGTGCTGAAGCTGATCGACATGCCGCCTGGCCGCTTCGAGGCGGGCCAGATCCTGTGGCAGGGCCGCGACCTGATTCCACTCGACGCCGACGAGATGGACAAGATCCGGGCGAGCGAGATCGCCATCGTCTTCCAGGAGCCGATGACCTCGCTCAATCCGGTCTACACGGTCGGCTACCAGATCGCCGAGGTTCTGCGCCAGCACCAGGACATGACCAAGAACGAGGCGGTCGAGGGCGCGGTCGACATGCTGAAGCTGGTGCACATCCCGAACCCGCAGAAGCGTGTGCACGACTACCCGCATCAGTTCTCCGGCGGCATGCGCCAGCGCGTCATGATCGCCATGGCGCTGAGCTGCCGACCGAAGCTGCTGATCGCCGACGAGCCGACCACGGCGCTCGACGTCACCATCCAGGCGCAGATCCTGGAACTGATGCAGGAGATGAAGCAGCGGCTCGGCATGTCGATCATGCTGATCACCCACGCCATGGGCGTAGTCGCCGAGACCTGCCAGCGCGTCGTCGTCATGTATGCCGGCAACGTCGTCGAGGAGGCGCCGGTCGAGGCGCTGTTCGGCGATCCTCGCCATCCCTACACGCAGGGGCTGATCCGCTCGATTCCGCGCGTCGACCGCGCCGCCGAGCAGAAGCAGCGCCTCGAGGCGATCCCCGGCACGGTGCCCAGCCTGCTCAATCCGCCGACGGGCTGCCGCTTCGCCGCCCGCTGCAAGTTCGCCATGGATAAGTGCGTCACGGCCATGCCGCCCCTCAAGGAGGTCGCGCCCGGCCATCGCGTGAGGTGCGTGCTGTGACCGCTCAACCGCTGCTATCCGTCAAGGACCTGCGCAAGCATTTCGCGGTGAAGGGCGGCGTGTTCTCGCGCGTCGTCGACCGCGTGCATGCCGTCGACGGCGTGAGCTTCGACATCGACAAGGGCGAGACGCTCGGCCTGGTGGGTGAATCGGGCTGCGGCAAGTCGACGACGGGCCGCTGCATCCTGCGGCTGATCGAACCGACCTCGGGCGGGGTCTGGTTCCAGGGCGCCGACGTCACGCGCATGAGCGGTGATTCGCTGCGCGCCCTGCGGCGCGACATGCAGATCATCTTCCAGGACCCCTACGCCTCGCTCAATCCGCGCCTGACGGTGGGCGCGATCATCGGCGAGGCGCTGCAGATCCACAATCTCGCCAAGTCGCGGCAGGCGATGGAGGACCGCGTCGTCCAGCTCCTCGAGACGGTCGGCCTGCAGCCCGACCACATGCGGCGCTTTCCGCACGAGTTCTCCGGCGGCCAGCGCCAGCGCATCGGCATCGCCCGCGCACTCGCCGTCGAGCCCAAGCTGGTGGTGTGTGATGAGCCCGTCTCGGCGCTCGACGTGTCGATCCAGGCGCAGGTCATCAACCTGCTGGAAGATCTGCAGGAGAAGTTCGGGCTGACCTATCTCTTCATTGCCCACGATCTCAGCGTCGTCGAGCACATCTCCACGCGCGTGGCCGTGATGTATCTCGGCCGGGTGGTTGAGATCGCGCCGTCGCGCGAGCTCTACGACACGCCGCTGCATCCCTACACCGAGGCGCTGCTGTCGGCCGTGCCGATCCCCGACCCGACGATCAAGCGCAAGCGCATCATGCTGCAGGGCGACGTGCCCAACCCGATCAACCCGCCGTCGGGCTGCCACTTCCACACGCGTTGCCCGATCGCCAAGCCCGACTGCTCCAAGCGCGATCCCGAGCTGCGCGAATCGCGCCCCGGCCACTGGGTGGCATGCCACTACAGGGGCTGACCCCTCGGCGGGCCTTCGTCAGGTCTTCGGCCGGAACTGGCCGAGGTCGTGGATGCCGATCTTCTTCTCGATCGCCTCGATCTTCTTGACGACCTTGACGAAGCCTTCGCTGCCGAAGCGCTCGGTCTCGCGCGCCTCGATCGTGCGGGCGATCTCGTCGTATTCCTTCGGCGTCACGAGGTGGCGCAAGGTCGGCAGGATGTCGGTGTCCTTGCGCGCGAGGTGCGGGCGATAAAGCGTGACCGAGGCCCTCATGGCCTCGAGCATGGCCGTGCGCTCGGCCGCGCTGTTGCGCGCCGGCTCGGCGGCCGAGGCGATGCGTTCGGTGAGCTGCCGACCGATCCCGTGTTGGGCCTGCAGTTCCTCGACCAGCGCCACCATGCGTCCGCCCTTCCTGAAGGCGGGGAAGATCAACTCCTCTTCGATCGCCTCGACGTGACCGTGGGCGAATTCGCGCATGACCTCGCCGGTCTGCGTGAAGATCAGGGCCTCGATGTCCTCGCCGTTGCCGACCCGACGGACCGCCGCCTCGTAGATCAGCAGGACGCGGCCGATCGCGGCATGGTCGCGCGACAGCGCCTCGGGCGGCGACCGCGGTCGCTCGACACCGCGTTCGGCGGCCGGAGGTGGCAGCGGCGTCTGCGCGAGCGTAGGCGCCGCGGGAGCGAGCAGGGCGGCGCCGGCCAGCAGGCGGCGTCGCGAGGCGAGACGGATGGTCATCGTCCGTTGAAACGGCGGACGCCCCGGCCGGGTTGCGTCAGCTGCCGACCTTCCAGCCGGCCTCCCTGGCGAACGCCTGGAAGAAGTCGATGTCGTAGGCCCGTTCTGGCGCCTCGCGCACGCGCCGGTCGATGATCTCGGCGTCATGGCCGACCAGGATGCGCCAGCGCTCGTCCTTGACGCCGTCGAGGATGATCGTGGCCGCCTCGGCGGCGCTGGTCGGCGCCTCGGCCAGGAATTTGCGCGCGCGCTCCTCGGCGACCTTGGCCACGTCGGCGTCGGAGAACGTGGCGACGTCGATCCCCATGGAGGCGAGCCGCGCGCGCATTTGGGCGATCTCCTTGGCGTTCATCACGTCGGACTGGTTGCCGGTCTGCACCTTGCGTGAGTTGGAGACGATGTGCGTGCCGATGTGGCCCGGCATCACCACCGAGCACTTCACGTGCGGCGCGTTCATGCGCAGGTCGGTCTGCAGCGCCTCGCTGAACCCCTTCACCGCGAACTTGGCGGCGGAATAGGCGGTGTGCGGCACGCTCGGTCCGACCGAGGCCCAGAAGCCGTTGACACTCGAGGTGTTGACGATGTGGCCGCGGTCGGCCTTCAGCAGCATCGGCAGGAAGGCACGCGTGCAGTGGTAGACGCCAAACCAGCAGACGTTGAAGGTACGCTCCCACTCCTCACGGCTGTGCACGATCATGCTGCCGCCGCCACCGATGCCGGCGTTGTTGAACAGGAGATGGATCCTGTCGGTTTCGTGCTGGCGCGCCACCTCGTCGGCGAAGCGCCCGACCGCGGCCTCGTCGGCGACGTCGGCGACGTGCGTCGTGATGCGCAGGCCCTGCGGCAGCTTTTCGACTTCGCAGAGCCGCTTCGTTTCGGCCATGTTGGCCGCCGAAACGTCGCAAATCGCGATGCTGCAGCCCTCCGCCACGAGCTGGCGGGCGAGTTCGCGCCCCATGCCCGTGCCGCCGCCGGTGATGACCGCGATGCGGCCGGCGAGATCCTTCATGCCTGTTTCCTCCCGGAGAATGGTGCCCGCTGCCGGACTCGAACCGGCACGGCCTCGCGGCCTTCGGATTTTAAGTCCGATATGTCTACCAATTCCATCAAGCGGGCGAAGCGACTAGCGATTGACGCCGGCGATCATGCCGCCTTCGACCCAGCTTCGTAAGAGTCGCGCGGCCCGCGCGGGGGCGGCGGCCCCGCCGACCAGCGGCACGATGGCTTCGCAGAGGTCGGGAAAGGGGCGGTTCTCGATCATGGCGTCGAGCATCGCCGCTTCGTCCGGCTCGAGCGAGCGGAAATTGGAGACCAGCTCGGGGCGCCAGATCGCCCAGCGGACGGACGATCCGGCGGCCGCCACCTCGAGGTTGCCCGGCTCGACCTCCTCGCGGCGCTGCCAGGCCTGCGGCACCTCGAAGTCGAGGGCCAGCAGGCGCAGCGAGGGCAGCGGCGTGAAGGACAGCGTCTCCCAGGCCTCCGGCGGCAGCGCCATCACCTCGTCCGCGGTCAGAGGCACCGCATCCGGTGCGTCGAAGGCCTCGCCCAGCGCCCATTCGAAGCGCGCCATCTCGACGGCATCGGCCGAGCCGCTGTACGGCTCCGTGCCCGCCAGAAAATCGGAGAGACCGCGCCCGAACCAGCGGACCGAGAAATGGCGCGACGGACGGGCGGCGATGTAGGCGCGTGCCATATGGTCGAAATCGTCCGGCCCCGCCATCGCCAGCAGGCCGGGATAATCGGTGGTCAGGGCCTCGATCAGCCGGAGCGCATAGCCGTCGCGGTAGACCGCCAAGCCATGCTGCGGACGCGCCAACGCGGCCAGGCTCTCGCCGCGGGCGAGGAGATAGTCGCGGAAGGCTTCCTGCAGGCCGGGCAGCGCGCTCATGCCGCCGCCTCGCGCACGACATCGGCCGCGATGCGACGCGCCACGTCGAGTTCGGCGAGCAGCTCGGCATAGGGCGGTATGTCGGCGTCGCGCTCGATCATGGTCGGTACGCCGGGGAACAGCCGCACCGCCTCCTCGTAGAGCTGCCAGACGTCGGCCACGATCGGATGATCGTGGGTGTCGATGATGTGCGTGCCCTTGTGAGTGTGGCCGGCGAGGTGGAACTGGCGCACGCGCTCGCGCGGGATGCCGCGCAGGAAGACGTGCGCGTCGAAACCGTGGTTGAAGGCGCTGACGAAGATATTGTTGATGTCGAGCAGTATCTCGCAGTCGGCCCGGCGGGCGAGTTCGGCCAGGAACTCCCATTCGCTGAGCTGGGAGACGGCATAGGTGACGTAGCTCGACACGTTCTCCAGAACGAGGCGGCGTCCGATCCGGTCCTGCACCCGTTTCACCCGCTCGGCGACATGGGCCAACGCCTCTTCCGTGTAGGGCAGCGGCAGCAGGTCGTGCATGTTGAGGCCGCCGAGGCCGGTGAAGCAGAGATGGTCGGAAACCCACAGCGGTTCGACCCGGCCGATCAACCGTTCCAGTTCGTCGAGGTAGCGTCCGTCGAGCGGATCGATTGAGCCGATGCTGAGCGACACACCGTGCAGCGCCATCGGATAGTCGCGCCTGATGCGATCGAGCCAGTGGAGCGGGCTGCCGCCGGCCACCATGTAGTTCTCCGACAGCGCCTCGAACCAGCCCACGCGGCCGGGATTGGCCGCTATCTCCTCGTAGTGCTCGGGCCTCAGGCCCAGCCCGAAATCGGCAGGGTTGGCGCTCACGTCGGTCATTCTACTCCCGAAAGACGACGGGCGCCGCCGATCCCTGGCGACGCCCGCACGCTTGCCGGCCCGGATGGAGCCGGCTTGTCCTACATGACCTTGCCGCCCTTGGCCGTGCACTCGCCGGCGTCCTTCGCCTCGGTCCAGCCCTTGCCCTTGCAGGCGTTGTGGCCCTTGCAGGCCGACGACGCGGTCTTGCAGGCGCTCTGGCCCTTGCAGGCATTGACGCCCGAGCATTTCACGCCCGCGGCACTGGCCGAGGTGGCGAAGGCGCCGGCGGCGAAGATCGAGGCGGCGGTGACGATGATGGTGCGCTTATTCATGGCTTCAGCTCCCTGGTTTGCGATCGTCGCAGCGGCTCCTCGGTCGCTGCGGCAGGTCGACCCTGCCCTTGGTCTACGCTCACGCGCCAATCACCGATCAGCGCCCACACTCAAACATAGTTGATCGAAACGCGAGCGAACCGGGGTGCGCGGATGTCTCACTTCACCTTGCCGCCCTTGGCGGTGCATTCCTCGGCGCTGGCGACTGTGCTCCAGCCCTGGCCCTTGCAGGAGTTCTTGCCTTTGCACGACGACGTCGCGGTCTTGCAGGCGCTGGTCCCCTTGCAGGAGTTGACCCCGTTGCACTTCACGCCCTGTCCGGCCGCCGCCGTGGTCGCCTGACCGACAGCGAACAGCGCCGCCGCCGAGGCGGCCAACAGGGTACGCTTGTTCATCTCCCGCTCCTCTCGCAAATCCGACCGACAATCCTGCCCCCACGCGGCGCCGGTGGGAAGTCAGAGCTTGGCGACAGCCCGTGACCTGGCGTTCACCGCGTCGTGAAGCGCGCCGGGGAAAGCGTTGCCTCCGAAACGCCCAGGCCGGCGATGTCGGCGGGCAGGCATCCACCGAGGGCGAGATCGGCGGCCAGCCGGCCCGCCGCCGCGGCGGTCTGGATGCCGTAGCCGCCCTGGCCCGCCAACCAGAAGAATCCGGGCACGGTGTCATATCCGACCACCAGGTTCTTGTCGGGCACGAAGCTGCGCAGGCCCGCCCATTTGTTCTTGATGCGCCGGATCTCGAGGCGGGTCGCGGTCTGGATGCGGTCGACCGCGATGGCGACATCCATTTCCTCGGGCTGGGCGTCGCACGGCGCCGACGGCGTCTCGTCCGCCGGCGAGCCGAGGAATTGCCCGACCTCGGGCTTGACGTACCAGCTCTCGTCGAAGTCGATCACCATCGGCAGGGCGGCGAGGTCGAGACCGGATGGCGCGTCGAAAGTGAAGGCGGTTCGGCGCTTGGGTACCAGCCCGACCGGCCGCGCGCCGGCCAGTTCGGCGACGATGTCGGCCCAGGCACCCGATGCGTTGACGACGGCGGTCGCGGCGAGCTGCTCGCCGTCGCCGAGGTGGATCGTCCAGCGGCCGTCCTTGCGATCCAGCGCCACGACCTCGGCATCGAGACGCAGCATTGCGCCAGCCGCGCGGGCGCCACGCAGGAAACCGGCGTGGATGGCGGCGACGTCCATGTCCTCGGCTAGCTCGTGGACGGCGCCGCCGCCGGCCGCTTCCGGCCGGAGCAGCGGCTGCAGGCGCAGCGCCTCCGCTGGCTCCACCCAGCGCACCGACGGAACCAGCGTTGCGTACTCCGCCGCGGCCCGGCGCACGGCCTGTTCCTGTTCGGCGCGTCCGGCGATCAGCGCGCCGCGCGCGGTCAGAAGCGGATGATCGGTGAAACCGTGCGGAGGTTCTCGATAGAAGCGGCCGCTGGCGACGGTGATGGCGCGAATCTCGGTGCTGCCGTAGGTCTCCGAATGCAGGGCCGCCGACCGGCCGGTGGTGTGGTAGGCCGCGACATGCTCGCGTTCGAGGATGATCACCCGGGCCCTGGATGCGAGATGGTAGGCGACGGAAGCACCGGCGATACCGGCGCCGACGACGGCGAAATCGAACTCCTGCATGGGCGGCACATTGCGCGGCCGCCGGCTGGCCTGCAATAGTCGCCCCGCCATGAACATCGCCCATCTGCTGCTCGGATCGTCGCAGGAGTTCCGCGACCTTGCTGCCCTGGCGCGCGGCTCCTCGCCTGGCCTCACCTATCGCGAGCTGTGGCGCAAGGTGTCGGTGATGAGCACGCATCTGCGCGTGCGCTTCGGCCTCGCGCGCGGCGAGCGCGTCGCCTTCGCCATGACCAACTGCGTCGAATCGATCGAGGTCATGTACGCCATCTGGCATGCCGGCCTTTGCGCCGTGCCGATGAACGCCAAGCTGCACGCCAGGGAGTTCGCCTTCATCCTCCGGAACTCGGGAGCCCGGCTGTGCTTCGTCACGCCCGACCTCGC